>NZ_VKHP01000046.1 GCF_010811875.1 Bradyrhizobium uaiense | reverse complement strand
GCCGCCGCCGCTCTACCGATGTGATCACCTCTGCCCGCGATATCGTCATAGCGCTTCTCCTAGGATTACCCCTAGGACCTGCAGCGCTCGCCTTCCTCAAACAAGGCGGCCGTCAGCGGAGGCGTACAATGATCCGGCGTAGTCGTGCCTCGCTATTCTCGAAAATCTGGCAAGGCTCGCTGCGCTGTTGAAACAGCGATCTTCGTTCACGAGCGCGTATTGGAATTCTCAGTCTTCAGAAGACGAAAAGGCCTTCTCGTATAAGAACCGATGAATGGAACGGGCCGGCGGATCATGAGGTACATGGTCTGGCCCCAGGAAATCAGCCATCGATCGCATCGAATCTGCAAAACCCTGAGTCTGAATTGCTGAAAGACGATCGAGGTCGGCAGTGCACGACCATCCCTCATAAACGTCAGCGAGGCGGGACATCTCCAGGCTTGAAAGCGTACCCAGCAATCCTCCGCCGGGCACAGCGTAATAGCCTCGCAAAGCCTCCACTTCGACCGGTGTTATGTCGCGTGCCAATTGAACCTTGCGATCGCTCCACCTTTGGAGATCGTCTGGCAATTGCCGCCGGCGTCGCTCACGCTCAGAATTAGTCTCCTGAACCGCGGATTGTCTGACGTATTGCAGCAATGCATTCAGCTTGTCCCGCTGCTCCGCATCCACTGCCAAAATCAGCTGCCGAGTGAGGTCCGCGAATTTACGTGCGCAAAGCGCGATGTAGTAGTTTGGGTCGCGCATATGGTCGCCCATCCATTGCGGCACGAAAATTATCTCGGCGGTAGCCGCCGTATCTACCGAAAAGTCTAGGCACGCGCCAAGCGGGTCACATTTCCTGGCGCAAGGAGGAGTTCAGCCCAGTCGCGCATAAGGGTACGACGCTTTTCCAGCTTAGCCCCACGCTGGTAGGCGGCGGTCGTTTCAGATTTGTATTTGTGGGCCAGCGCAGCCTCTCGAACGCCGTCGGGATAGTCTGTGCATTCCTCCGCCCAGGTCGCAAAAGTCGCCCGGAAGCCATGGACAGTGACGTGCCCGTAACCGATCCGATCGAGTACCGCGAGCATCGCGTTCTCAGAAAACTCGTGGCCGTCCGGGTTGGTGAAGATTAGTTCGGTCTGCTGGCCTTTGCTCAGTTCGTCGAGCACATCCAGCGCGGGCTGCGAGAGCGGGACGCAGTGGTCCTGGTCCATCTTCATCCGCTCGCCGGGGATCCGCCACACCGCACCGGTCGGATAGGTCCGATCGATCTCGGACCATCTGGCGCCGAGGATTTCATTCGTGCGGCACACCGTGAAGATTAGGAAGCGCAGCGCCATAGCAGCGCGTCCCTCAGCCGTACGAAGCTCACTCATGAAGTGCGCCGCATCGGCATAGGGAAGGGCCGGGTGGTGACGAATGACTCGCTTGGGCCGCTTTGGTAGCTTTTCGCGGAGCTGCTTCGTCAACTCGGCCGGATTGCGGAAGTCGAGGTCATCAATGTCGGCGTTCTTTGCGATGATAGTTTCGATCCGGCCGCGCACCCGGTTGGCGGTCTCCCGCTTGGTCAACCAGATGGGCGCGAGCAGTTCGTGGATATGGCTCGGCTTGATATCCGCGATGGTCAACTTTCCGATCGTCGGATAGGCATATCGCTTAAGCGAGGAGGGCCACTGATCGCGATGTTTTTCGCTCCACGTGGTCCACAGCGCGCGGATGTAGACCTCTGCGCACTCCTCAAAGGTCGGCGCAGCTTTCTGCACTTCTACCGCCTTCGCCTCTTGGCGAGCCTCACGGCGCTCCTGCACGATGTCTATGCCGGGCGTGTTGCGGTCCCCCTTCACGCATAGACGAGCTGCGTCTCGTGCGAGCCGAGCGTTCTTAAGGGATACATCCCTGAAGGAGCCGAGGCCATGCCATCGCTCCTTGCCGTCCTTCCAGTAACGATAGGACCAGCTCTTCGCCGCGGGACCAGTTACGATCAGGTAGAGCCCGTCGCCGTCAGCATACTTTCCGGGCTTCGTTTCGCGTTCGACGTCGAGCGGCTTGAGTTTTCCCACCACGTGCTCCTCCGATGAAAACCATCCTCCGAACCCACGGTCCCAAGCTACGGTTTGCGCTTTGATTGTGAGGAACGACGGCGAACTAAGGAATACAGTCTGCCGACGAAAGCGCTGATTTTACTGGGGATTCCGAACGGTGGAGAACAACGGAGAACAGTGTACTGGCGGAAGGGGTGTCCGCCGAACTGGAGTCCAGCGACGTCTCGCGACGTCTAAATTATCCACATTTTCCAGTTACTTATATGAATCGGCTGTCCGACGCGGTCTTGCCAAATCCGGCTCGATCCCACATAAAATGTGGGATCAAATGTGGGGCGCGAGTTAGGCGGAGCGATGGGGAATCGAACAAGGAAGAAGCATCCCGAAAAGGCGCTGACCGTGGTTCAGATCAGGGCGCTGAAGAAGCCCGGTCGCTACGCTGATGGCAACGGCCTGTATCTGAAGGTGGCCGAGTCCGGCGCCAAGCGCTGGGAGTTGCGCACCGTGGTCCGCGGCAAGCGGTGCGACATCGGCTTGGGTGGGCTGAAACTGGTCTCCTTGGCCGAGGCGCGCGAAGAGGCGCAAAAATACCGGAAGATGGCTCGCGACGACGGCGACCCGCTCGCCGAGAAGCGCCGGGCCAGGCGGGTGATGCCGACCTTCAAGCAGGCCGCCGAGGCCGTCCACAAAGAGCACGCCAAAGCCTGGAAGAACGCCAAGCACGGCGACCAGTGGATCAATACCCTGAAGGCTTACGCCTATCCGGCCTTCGGCGATCGCCGTATCGATCAAATCGACACTCCCGAGATCCTCAAGGCGCTGTCGCCGATCTGGCTGACCAAACAGGAAACGGCGCGGCGGGTCCGCCAACGTATCGGCACAGTGCTCGATTGGGCCAAAGCGGCCGGCCATCGCACCGGAAACAACCCCGTCGAGGAGATCAGCAAGGCATTGCCGCGGCAGTCCGAACGCAAGAGTCATCATGCCGCGCTGCCCTATATCGAGGTGACGGCATTCCTCCAACAATTGAAGGAGGAGGGCGAGCCCACCAAGGCCACGCTCGCCTTTGAGTTTTTGGTGCTGACGGCCGCTCGGACCAATGAGGTGCTTGAGGCCCGCTGGGCCGAAATCGATCTGGAGCAGGCAGCCTGGACGGTGCCGGCAAGCCGTATGAAGGCGGCCAGGGAGCACAGAGTACCCTTGGCGCCGCGCTGTATCGAGCTCTTGCGCCATGCCAAGCAGCTAGCGGCCGGAAGCGAGCTCGTTTTTCCGGGGCGCTCGAACGACAAGCCGATGTCCAACATGGTCCTGCTGATGATCATGCGCCGAATGAAGTCGACCTACACCGTGCACGGTTTTCGCTCCGCCTTTCGGGACTGGGCGTCCGAACGCACAAATTTTGCCAGGGAAATCTGCGAGGCCGCGCTTGCCCATATCGTCAAGGACAAGACCGAGGCGGCCTATCGCCGCGGCGACCTGTTCGAGAAGCGGCGTGAACTGATGGCGACGTGGGCCGCGTACGTCGAAGCACGAGGTGCCGAAGTCATCACTCTTCGACAGTCTGGCTGAATGCCGATTGATCCTGCTCGAAAGTCGTGGATGGCGCTCAGAAATTTCATTGCACCGAGAAAGTCTGGTGTAGTCTAGCAACACGTCGAGATGCCGTAATGCATCCTTCCCTTGCCCTCTATGGCGAGGGATTGCCTTGGCTGATGGCAGCCGCTTTCCCAGAATTGACCGGCCAAAGTCCTTCAGCAGGAGCGTCACACCTATGACCAAAATCCCCAAAAGCAACAACGATGCCTGGCCCGAAAATGGGTTTGTTCGGCTGACATCGATCTTGGCACCCAACGGACCGTTGCCGATCTCGCGCTCGTCCTGGTGGGCGGGCGTCGCATCGGGGCGTTATCCGAAATCGGTGAAACTCGGACCGCGCATCACGGCGTGGCGGGTGGAGGAACTGCGTGCCTTGATCGACACCGCGCGATGAGCCCGATTGTCAAAGCGGTGGTGGTGACGTGAGCAGCTATCAAGAGGAAGGTCCGGACATCTCCGACGCCGTTATCCCCGACCAGGACGCGATCGCGGTTTACAAAAACGATCAGGGAGACATCGCCATCAAACAATTTCGATGGCCCGATGAAGATGGCTCCATCTTCGTTCGCCCGGAATATGCTTTCGCATTTTGCAGAGCGGTTCTCGAAAAGGCGGGATTCGATCCCGACTTGTTGCTGCGCGAAACGAAAGCAAAGGACGTGACCGCGAACGAACGTCAGCGTCGTCACCGCGAAAAACTGCGTGACGGTCACGGCAAAGATAGCGTGATCGTCACGGCAGAAAACAAATCCCTCCAACCTCGGCAAGAAGACCACACCGGGCAATCGTCGGGAGCGCATTGACGGAGGTGCAGAAAAAAGCCGCCTGATCTTACAAACGAGACTCGTGCGCCGCGAGGCGCATGGGCATAGCCAGCCCTCCAATGGGCCGATCTCCGGGACTACGACCGGCGTGGCAACAGCCGAATGGCATCGGCGACAAGGTGTGCTGAAATGTACACTAGGAGTGGGCGCCGGCTAGCGCCGACCCACAGACAGTCCCGACACTGACGGATGGTGCAGGGATGGTTCCGCGTCAAAGCGAGTGTAAAGGCCGACCGCATGACCCCGGCCTTCCTCATTCAGAGGTTTCTTCAATCCGTCTGTGTCTGATCCATCCCGGCTCGGAGGTTCAGACAGCTTCGCCCTCAAAGGCGAAGCTGTGCCCAAAACCAAGCCCTCTCAAAGGTTCACTGAGGGCCGGCACACCAGGCGGCCCTTAACCCGTGCGGCGGCAAAACGCGCACTCGACCCAATCTGCGTATCGGAATTGATAAGGCGGCGACAAGTCCGGGACCTCGAGCAGCACGCGGCCGGCAATGAACTGAAGTTCTGGGCGGAGTGGGGCATCGATCCCTTCGCCCTAGGGATCTCGTACCAGTCCTAAACCCCCAGCAAAACCGGAGAAGACCATGACGCTCAATGTCGAGAGCACGACCACGCACATCGGCGCGCCACCGCCCGCCGGGCACAACACCGCAACCGGCGCGCCGAGCGTCGCGAAGGAAAGCGCGACTGGTAGCGCGACTGGTAGCGCAACCGGTAGCGTGACCGGCACCGCAACCGATGCGAACGGCCCGTCGAAGGTTGCGCGTGACCAACTGCGCTCCATCGTCGGTCGCATCGAAACCTTGGAGGAGGAAAAGAAGGGCCTCTCCGACGACATCCGAGACATCTACACCGAGGCCAAGGGCAACGGACCTGAAGGCCCTGCGCACCATCGTCCGGCTCGCGATCCGGACGGCACCATCTATTTCGCGTCGCATGAGGCGCGACTTCGAGAAGGCCGAGCAGGATAAGGCCAATGGCAGAGGCGGAGAATCCGAAACTGAAATCAAAAGACACGGCTGAGGTTAAGGGGGGTAACCCCCCGGTTAACCCCGGTTAACCCGGGGATGGCGAGGGGGATAAGCCGACGCTCCGGAAGATGAAGGATGGGGACCGGCAGGAGCAGGAAGCAATCCTCGACACCTACATGCAAGCGCTCGGGATGCTCGTGTGACCGCAAAGCATCCTTGGTTGAAATTCTACCCGTCAGACTGGCGATCAGACCCGATGCTTCGGCTCCGCTCGCTGGCCGCGCGGGCTCTGGATGGAGATGATGTGTCTGATGCACGAAGCGGAGCCATACGGCTCGATGCTCGTCCAACGGCAAGCGACTGAGCAGACAGCAGATGGCGGCGTAAGCCTCCGTGTGACAATCAAAACAACTGAGAAGGAGAACGAACAAATGTCGGATGCAACTTATAATCTCAACGGCGGCTTCAAGCCCACGATGAAGCGTTTTGCCGATCTCAACGGGCCGGACTTCTTCCCCACTCCGCCTTGGGCTACCCATGCCCTCATCGAGAACGAAAGCTTCGAGGGCGAGATTTGGGAATGCGCGTGCGGCGACGGTACCATGTCGCGTGTTTTGGAAAAGACCGGCCAACCCGTTCGCAGTTCTGATCTCTACGATCGGGGTTTCGGCGAGTCGGGTGTCGACTTCTTAACTTCGCAATCAGGAGCGGACAACATTGTGACCAATCCGCCTTACAATTGCGCCGAAGGGTTTGTCGCGAGCGGTGTTCAGCGCGCAAAACGCAAGTTCGCACTTTTGCTCCGGCTGGCGTTTCTGGAAGGAGCAAACCGGCACAGAACGATCTTCGGAAACAGTCCGCCCTCCCGGGTGTGGGTGTTCAGCGAGCGGATCACTTTTTATCCGAGTGGCGTTAAGCCGAAGGGTAGTGGGACCACGGCCTACGCATGGGTTGTCTGGGATAAGATGGCGCCCACCGCAACAGAATTGAAATGGTTCAAGCCAGGCTATAAATCGAAGTTCAGTTAGATCGCCGAAGCGAACGTTCCTATTCGCTCAGCCTGGACCAAATATCTCTCCAAAAACCTCTTCCAGCATCGCCATGCAACTCGGCGCCGGTCACTGGGCGACGGACAGTGCCGTGCTCGTAGCACGTCGCCGGGCGAGGGGACGACGGGGTTCCCAACGAACGGAAGCATAAACGCTTTGAAGACGGAGCTCCGCGACAGCGGAAGAGACCTTATACCGGACAGCGGGCAGCCCCGAATGCGCCGGTTGGGACCAGAGGATTGTAGCAGTGAGCGCACACCTTATGACGGATTCTTCGTACCGCCCGCTAGCCGATCGCTAGCGATCAGCTAGCGAATGGGTGGCAATGCTTGAGCTTGTGCATCATGCAATGCTCGAAGCATGCCCAGAGCATCCGCTAAGCATCGCTTAAAGCAGCTCAGCAGGGACCGGCCAATGGGTCACTCACCCAGCGGACGGAGGATCCTGTGAGACCGCCTGTGACAGCAGCGAAGCTCAACGATTTGAAAGCGTTAATTTGGACGGCTGGGACATCTGTGACAGAAAGCTGGGACATCTGTGACAGAAAAAGGCCCCTTAGCGTCGGTTGTGACAGGGGGCATGTCACGGTGAGACAGACTCGCACCGAATTGGAAGCCGATCAGCGTCTAGTTCAAGGCAAACAGAGGCGGGGGCCGGCCTTCCCAACAGACGGAACGTTTGATTGCCGCGGCGCGAAGTGGCCGAGGTTGACCCCGATGGTGCCTTGCGCTCCCTGCTCGCCGCTACTGACGATCATGGACCGTAACCATGGACCGTAACAACGTGGAAGGCTTCGGTAGGCTTTCGCCGTCACGTCCAAAACGAGAAAAAACGGCGAGGGGGCCGAATTCGGCCCGACGGGGGGCGTGCACCTGCGGAGCACAACTCCAGCAACCTGCAAGGGGTGTTCGCGAACATGCTCTCGAACAGTTCGCGAAGGGTTCGGCCGAACGAACCGAACAAGGTTCGCGAACTCTGTCGTGTTACGATCAGGTAACAAGGGAGGCCTCGCGCGGCCTCGCGAATGCTCGCGAGCCTTCTCTACCCTTATGATGATGACGCGCGAGTCCTCATCGAGGGATCGCTGAACGAGTTGGAGGCAGGCTCCGCGGTCCCTTAGCGGGGACGACGCGCAAAAGGCAGCTGAGGCCCCCGTTGGGGCCAACTGGCAACGCCACGCTACCTCGCTGGGCCCGTGCTTTTTGCGCGCTCCAGGTTGGGGATGAAGCGACTATCCCTAGCGTTTATTGCGCAGCGTCGCTGCCAGCATCTAGTCCGCAGGCGCTCAGGTTACGATCAAGGAAAGCGATAATTTTATGCGAGTGACCGATCGGCTGCCTCACGAAATTGCCTCTCAGCGCCTGCGCGTCGTCCTACCAGAGAACCTCAATCGCCTTATCGAACGACCGCACAGCCATGAGCTTTTCGACCAGGGACCCGATCTCCTGGAACAAACTTCTTGGTGTAGTCCCGGTAGGCATTCGCGATAGTTTGAATACTGACTGGACAGTTGTCCGCCGGCGTGACTGCCTCGATTGGAGGAGCATCGCCGGCGCGACTCGCCGATCAAGGGCACATCCGCCGGGGCGGGTGCCCGGCTTGAGGGGCGCTCTATCGGTGCATCCGGACGTTCCGATGCGGCGCGTTTGCCTAATTGTGCGAGGGGGTTCGCTGTTTGCTACAGAAACGAGCTGCCCGCGCGAGACCGGTCATCCGTTACCATCAGGCATTTGTTGACGTCGAAGCCCCAAGGGCGCTCGCCCCATTTGTTCGATCAGCAACACAGACTTGATGACTCGATCAAGGCTGATGGCAGGAGTAACAGGGCATCTCCGAACATAGGCTGCGAGATATTCATCGGAGGCAGTGTCGATGCCGAGCCTGGTGCAAACCAGATAGCTGACGGATTCAGCCTCAAACTCGCAAACGGCAAGAGATAGGTTTTGCCGATCTGGCCACCATCGAGGATTCGGCGTCCCCAAGTGGCCACAATACACATGCGCCAGCTCGTGAACGAGAGTCCCATATCGGGCTTCAGCCGAAAGGAGGCTATTCAACAGAAGCTCGAACCATACAGGGACATGCGTCGATTTTAGTGACGGGTTTTTGGCAGGAATTTCCAGGTGCTGCCCGGCTGCGGCCCATTCGATGGATCCCGCCTGCTGTGAACCGTCGGCACGCTCGGAGACCCGGATGCCGTCGCGCTTCGCATTGTCGATAGTCAGCATCAATTGTCCGCCGATCTGGCCGTTTCGTACTTGAAACGGGTCTTCCACCTGAGGGGGCAGGGAAGGCGCGGTCGGCAATGGCGTAGTATCGCTTACATCAAACACAAACAAAACGGGTCCCATCGGTTGCAGGATCACAATCGGTCGGGCGCCGATTTTGATTTCTCGACGGTAGTCCTTCCGCCACCGACCAGCCGTGCAGACGAAGTGCGCGCCCGGCATTTGCGTGTAGATCAGCATTGCATTGAACGGGGAATAGAACCGGAACCGGCCCACAAACCGCATCAATTCGAAGTAGGCATCGCTCGAATTATATTTGCCAGCGAGGGTAAAAAGTTCGTCGAGCGCCGTGCGCGCCGAATCCTGATCCAACGGAGCTACGCCACGCTCAGTCATCGCTGCCTATTGATGTGGGTTGCCGTCGTCAAAGCCGCCGAGACCGTCGTCCGGACAGGCCGCCGCCTGGGTGTCTAACAACTGGCGGGTCTCCACGGGCAGTGAGGATGACGTCTCATCGAGCGCGCCCAGATAGTATTTCAAAGCCTCACACGAGTTCAGATGCAGCGGAGGCGTTCGGTTGACCACGAGGGCGACGCCCCAAATGGCCACTAAGCACAGGAGCGTAAAAAAACCTGCGCGGTAACCGAACAGCCGCTCTTGAAGCCGCTTGTTCTCGCCTTGCACCTCGTGGAGGCGGGCGAATGGAACATCCACGGTCAACTTTCGCGCAGTAAACTCCTGCTCAACTAGATCAGCCTCCCTCGGCGGTAGGCTTTTGAGGAGTTGGTAGAAGCTTTCACGTTCCATCACTTGCCCCCAGAGTGTCAGCCCGCGCTGCAAAGCATCCGCGCTCGTCCTCGTCCGGAATCGGTGCTGCGGCATCTTGCGATCTGGGTCGCCCAGGTCGGGCATCTAGGCCGATTGAGGGTCATTACATATTATAGTTGGTAAACTTAAATTGTGTAATCCCTTTCTTTCTGTGCATGGATATGCGCAGATTGGTGGGGGAAAACGTAAAGCGAATCCGGCTCGAAAAACGCCTGACGCAAGAAGAATTCTGCGAGATTTCTGGATTTAGCCAGCAGTATCTTAGCGGTCTTGAGAATGGCCGCCGTAATCCTACGATAGTTACGGTATACGAGCTCGCAAAGGCTCTGGGCGTCAGCCATATTGACTTGCTCAAAGTACCTTCGTCTCGTCAAAAGCGCTCGCAGTCCTAGCCGCCCACTCGGGGGCCCGCCACGATGGATAACGAACGTTTCTATGTGGTCACCTCAAAGTTGGTGGACTACGTCAACAGTCCATCCTAGGGCACATCCGCGATAGTCTTCATAAACTCAAAAGAGATTGTGCAATGGAAGACTGCCCAAAAGAGTAAGGTCGAGGCATATCACGCGAGCAGGTCCTTACCCGGTTGCAGCATCCTCACGAACGTTCCGCTCTCGTGGTACTCGAGCCAGCCCTGATCTCTAGCTTGCTGTAAGCCAGCCCACTATTCGGACCGGCGTCGCCTTGTCCTCGTCGATCAACGGGCGGTTGATCTTCTCGATATAGATGCGGCCATCCTGGATCGGCTCGAACGCGCAGGCATGCTCCATGAGCCTGCGGGCGGCCCGGGATCCGCGTAGGGACGATCTGCGGTGAGTTTCATCGGCGGGGAATCACGACTTCCGTGCCGCACTGAATGGCATCGCGTGACCGACCCTGTCATGCCAATTCGGAACGATGTTAACCAGCGTCAGCGGAGCCGCAGACGGTGCACACCAGGCGCCAGCTGACACGAGACCAGGGTTGATCTTGGGGCAGGGCGTCGAGCCTGAAGTCGACCATGCGCCCCGCCAGCCGACGCCGTGGCATTGAATGCTGCATCTGACATGGCCATCCGCGAGCCAAGCCCCAGGGCTGCCAGGTGGGCAGTGACGGCGACGCTGGCGCATGGCCAGATAATCGCACCGATCATGCGCGGAGAGAAGCCGCTAGGGATTAGTCGCCTATGGCGGCAATCACCGAGTGCTTGGTCAATAGAGTTCGGCTGAAAGCGTGTCTCATCGACCGCCATCGGACAGTCCAAAAGGGGACGACGCAGTGGTCTTATCGATGAGACCGGTCTTACGATTAGCCAACAACAATCCAATCGACGGGAAGATCAGGCACGTTCCAACCGTTTGGCTTGACGGCAGCTACGACTAAATTGAAGTAGCCCTTTCCTTTAAGCGTGACGGCTGCGTTAAATAGCGGACCGTAGCCTTGGGGAAAACATGTAGCTGGCGGATTTACTCCGTCAGGCGTTCCGGACCGGACCGAAAGAAAAACGAGGCTGCTTTCGGTCATCTTCTCAACGTCTTTGCCGTTGATCGCGTGATTGCCGACGTCGTTTTGAACCGCAACGTGTACCGTTCCCGAAGCAATAATTGACGCCATATCTTTTCCTCACTGTCTATATGAATGAGTAGAACAATTTAAAGTAGTGTTCTGAGCGTCGCATGGATGCGAACGACGCGCTACTAAAAAGTGCACGTCAATTTCCAGGCGAGCGGCCTGCAGTCCGTGATTTTACGGAGGAAAACACCGGGCGAGCGTGACCCTTGCTGCCCAAATATTCTGACCGACTCAGCCCTTTTGCACGTCGGGCGCAATTCCGCGCTTGTGACGGAGCGAAACTATGTGGCGTTCACCTGTAGGTGCCGTTCAACGGAAGGGGCTCACGGACGAAAGGCAACTCGGATGTTACAGACGTTCCGCGGCGGGCGCACTTAAGGGGCTTTGGGTAACGAAGGCTCGCTTCAGGGCCTATTGCGATGCTCAACGGTCTGGTGCGTCTCGCAACCAAGGCACTTGACCTCAAGATGGCAGCACCCGGCGTTTATGATGAAGGCAAGATCGGTGGAATCGGAGGAAACGCGACGCCATCTACACGACGCTCACACTAGGGTGATTTCGGTTGCGGCCGTGCAAGAACACCTTCACGCTTCGGCGGGTCTTGGCTCAATGGAAATGCAGCCCTATCTCACCAAGCTTGTGAGGCGCTCGCCCACTCCATGGTAGGCGAGGACCAGCCAATTTCGTTGAGGGTGCTCGGTCAGGGCGGGAGAGCGACTTGTCGCGACGCCGAGAGCCTGGGATTAATCGTCACCGAACTTGTGATCAACTCGCTAAAGCACGCATTTAAGCCAGGAACGAAGGTCGGACAGATCGCCGTCTCCTATGAAGTTTCCGGGACGGACTGGAAACTTTCCGTCGTTGATAACGGCGTTGGAAAACCTGACGGCGTCTTTGCACAACCCAAATCCGGGCTTGGCACCGGCATTGTCAAGGCGCTCGCCAAGCAGCTCGACTCCCAAGTCGTTACCCTGAGTGGAGCAAACGGAACGGCCGTCACCGTTACTCACGCGACCTTTGCAGGCAGTGAGTCGAAAAACCAATAGGCGGCGTAGCTGCGCGAGGCTATCGACCTTGAGTCCGGAACTGGCCCTTTTCGGAAGTGCCGCGCCAGCTAGCGAAGCTCCGGTGTCGGGGGGTGAAGCGGACCTTGCGGCTGCGCGTTCCGACTTCCGAGTGTGATCCAACAGAGGCATCGACCGAGGTCGCCAGACCTACTATGATCGCATATCGTCAAAGTGGCTCTTGGGTTGGGAAAAGCAGGTGAGCGGCAGTCGGGTTGAGCGACGACTGGTAGCTGTGCTGGCCGCGGACGTGGCCGGCTACAGCCGACTTATGGGGTTGGACGAGGTCGGCACCCTTGAAGCCCTGAAGTCCCACCGGCGCGATATCGTTGATCCCGCCATCAAAGCGCACTATGGGCGCATCGTCAAAACGACGGGCGACGGCATGCTGGTTGAGTTCGCCAGCGCCGTTGACGCTGTCACATGTGCGGTCTCGGTCCAGGAAAGGATGGCAGAGCGAAACGCCGCAAGTTCCGGTCCCCATATTGCTTTCCGTATCGGCATCAATATTGGTGACATCATCATCGAGGGTGACGACATATTTGGCGATGGCGTCAACATCGCTGCGCGCATTGAAGGCGAATGCAAACCTGGCGGCGTCAGCCTTTCGGCAAGTGCCTTCGAGCAGGTAAGAGGCAAGACAGAGTTTTCTTTTGAAGACCTCGGAGAGAAATCACTTAAGAACATCGACCGACCGGTTCGCATCTACGCTACGCATTCGCTCAAAGCGCCAGCGAGCGCACTTGCTGCAAGTCAGATTGCCCAACCTAAGGCGGCTCCTCCCATTCTCGAGAGGCCCTCGATCGCCGTCTTGCCATTTCAGAACATGTCTGGTGATCCCGACCAGGAGTATTTCGCGGATGGGATAGTTGAAGATATCATTACGGGTCTTTCTCACTTCAAATCGCTGTTCGTCATCGCCCGGAATTCGTCATTCACCTATAAGGGAAAGGCAGTCGACATAAAGCAAGTAGGTCGCGAGCTTGGTGTTCGATACGTTCTCGAGGGCAGCGTCAGAAAGGGAAGCGGAAGAGTGCGCATCACGGGGCAGTTGATCGATGCCACCAACGGCGCTCACCTTTGGGCTGACAAGTTTGATGGCGCGGTGGCCGACGTGTTCGAGTTGCAGGATGAAATCACCGAGAAGGTCGTTTCGTCGATTGCCCCCGCACTTGAAGTCGCCGAAATCGAGCGGGTCGGCCACCAGCCAGCGGCACTTCATAGCTATGACCTATTTTTGAAAGGTATGGCTTTCTATTATCGAAGGACGGGTCCGGATTTTATGCAGGCCTACGCCATCTTTAAACAAGCGTTGGAGATTGATCCAAGCTATGCCGCCGCGCATGCGATGTTGGCCTTCAGTGGCTTAGCCTTTCAGGCGTTCACCGGGGTAAAACTGTCCGTTGACCGATTACAGGAAGCACTCGAAAGTGCGGAGGCGGCAAGAAAGTTGGACGAAGCTGATGCATTCGTTCAAGCCGCCGCAGGGCATGTTCTTGTCTATCTTGGGCAAAAATACGATCTCGGTCTTTCACTGGTCGACCGCGCGGTAAAGCTCAACCCGAACCTCGCTCCGGCATGGTACAGTCGGGGGGCAGTAACGCTGATGTGCGATCAGCCGGAGGAAGCAATCAAGAGCTTCAATCATGTGATGCGGCTGAGCCCTCGAGATCCCTTGTTGGTTCGAGTCTGGTACATGACAAGTTGGGCATATTTTTCGCAGAATGACTATGCGAATGGATTTCGTGTCGCCGATCAGGCGCTACAGAGGGCACCTGATGTTCATTCGCTGGCAGCGTTCACTGCCAACGCAATTCGAGATGAGAAGCCGCTTGAGGCGAGGCAGGCAGCTCAACGTCTGCTCGAATTTCAACCGGATTTCCGAGCTTCCCACGCACACTATCTGTTTCCGATTAGATCACTCCTTGTCCGGGAAGGCATCCAGGGCGCGCTTCGGGACGCGGGCATCCCCGACTAATTGGTGGCCCATGACGGTCCGCTGTTGGCCCTTTTCGGGAAGTGCCGCGCTGGCTATGGAGAGTCCGGTGACGGAGTTTAAGCGGACGTCACGGTTGCGCCCCGCGACTTCCGCGTTTGACCCAACTGAGACATTGGACCTAGCCCAACTGCCCTTCGTCATGGTTTGATGGGGCGGCATTGAGAGAGGGAACGGTTTGGTCAACGAACCTGTGCAGCGGAGACTGGCGGCCATTCTGGCAGCGGACGTCGTTGGCTTTTCCGCACTGATGGAGCGCGACGAGGAGGGAACCTATGTTCGCATTGGCCGGTTGCGGCGCGAGTTGATAGAGCCGCGACTCTCCGAACATCAGGGAAGATTAATCAAATCGACCGGCGATGGCTTTCTGGCCGAATTTGCCAGCCCCATCGCAGCCCTGCGCTACGCGATCGCAATACAGGACGCCTTGAGCTGCGATCCCGATCCACTTCGGATGCGGATTGGCCTCAACCTCGGCGATGTCATCGTGGACGATGGCGGCGACGTCTACGGCGAAGGCGTCAACATCGCCGCGCGGCTGGAGGCGCTCTGCGATCCCGGAGGGGTCCTGATATCGGGAAAGATCCACGACGAAGTCGACGGCAAGATCGAAGCCGCTTTTGAGGATCGCGGCGAGCAGCAGGTCAAGAATATCTCACGACCCGTTCACATCTATGCTGTGCGGCCGGCCGGGATGGCCAAAGCACCGGCAACAGCCGCTTCCAAGGAGGTCAGGAAGCCGCTGCAACTCCCCGACAAGCCTTCGATTGCCGTGCTGCCGTTCCAGAATATGAGCGGCGATCCTGAACAGGAATACTTTGCCGACGGTATGGTGGAAGACATCATCACCGCGTTATCGCGGTTCAAGTCCCTGTTCGTGATCGCCCGCAATTCCAGTTTCACCTACAAAGGCAAGGCGGTCGATATCAGGCAAGTCGGTCGTGAACTCGGCGTGCGCTATGTGCTCGAAGGCAGCATCAGGAAGTCAGGCAACCGCGTTCGCATCACTGGACAAATGATCGAGGCCGCAACTGACAGGCATCTATGGGCGGATAAATTCGACGGTGCACTGGAGGACGTGTTCGATCTGCAAGACCGGGTGACCAGCAGTGTCGTGGGCCTGATTGCGCCAAAACTCGAGCAAGCCGAAATCGAGCGGACGAGACAGAAGCCCACCGAGAGCCTGGACAGCTATGACTTCTTCTTGCGAGGCATGGCGCTGACGAACAAGCGGAAGTTTGCGGAGGCGCGTCAATATTTCACCAAAGCCTATGAACAAGATCCCGAATACAGTTCCGCATATGCGATGGCTGCGGCGACCTTGATGTTCGAACAAGGGATAAGCGGCATGCCCTTGAGCGACGAACAGCGCGCCGAAGCAATTCGGCTCGCGCATTCTGCGGCCCGGGCGGCAGGCGACGACGCGTTTGCGTTGGCCAGAGCTGGTCATGTCCTGACCTATCTCGGCCGCGAATATGATCGGGGCGCATCCTTGGTGGAGCAGGCCGTTGCGGTTAATCCAAATCTGGCGATAGCCTGGTATAGTCGCGGGTGGGTCACCATGATGTGCGGCGAGGCGGAGCGTGCCATTGAGAGCTTCGACCGGATGATCGGGCTCAGTCCTCTCGACCCGTTGCGGGTCAGTGCCTGGAATGGAAGTTCATTCGCATTTTTCATTCTTGGACGTTATGAGGACGGCTGTGCAGCGGCGGCGAAATCAATTCAATTCGTCGCGGATTTTCATACGCTCGGAGCCTACATCATCAACGCCGTTCACGCCGGCCGGACGGCCGAAGCTCAAGAGGTGGCCGCGCGGCTCTTGAAATTGCAACCCGACGTCCGTGCCAGCGACGCGGAAGAAGCCTTTCCTACCCGCTCACCGGAGTTGCGCACTCGCCTGATCGCAGCTCTTCAGGACGCGGGTTTGCCGGGCTGAGTATGCAGTAGGCGACTTCCGCTTATGACCCGCAGACATTACAGCTTGGAAACAAGACCCTTCCTCGCGCCCGCCGTCATAGCTGTGGTCCGGATAGCCCCGGCTCGCGTTCAGCCCGGAAAACATTGCTATAAAGATTTGCGATCCATTGCCGGCCGCTCGAGGTGATATTGAGATAGCGTATTGCGGTCTGAATTTGTGGAGCAACATTGTTCCAGTAAAACTGCGGATACTTGTAGACGACGTCGGCAGGCGTCTCATAGCCGAGCTTTTTGTTTAAACCGATCTCCTCAAACTCGTGAAACAGGGCATTCGACTTTCTCAGGTAGTTGGGATCGCCTAGCTGACCGATCAGGTCGGCAGCGCGCAGCAACATACCTTCCTCTTCCATCGAATTGTCGTTTGCGGAGTCCGCATAGGGAAAGCGCGTAAATTCGATGGCTCGGGCAATTCGGCTTGCGTCGATCTCCTCAACGTCGTCGAGTCGTTCCAGGACGAACAATTTCGAGCGGTCCACATGATAGGGGGCGAGCGAAGCGTCGGAGGCCCCCCGTGGCAGACGAGTCATGCGACCAGTTAAATCCACGACATAGGAGTCGTCGTCATCCCCCTGAACGACTCCGCGCACGTACCCGATGTCATGGGCGAGGCAGGCCAGAGTAAAATTTGCGTAGTCTGCGGCTGTCGTCGGCCGCAACAACATCCGCCCCATCAGGATGTCGTGCCCCGCAAGCGTGACAAGCATAGTGTGCTCTATGTCGTGATAAAGGGCGTCGCTGTTACCGATGCATTCCAACGTAAGTCTGGCTGCAAACGGAAGGACTTCCGCGAGGCGGGCGTGCGAAGAACCAAACCGATCTCGAGTATCGGACGTCAGAAACGACGATAGAGTGTGCGCCAGCACTTCTGGAATCGTGATCATCTGAAGAATCGTCCCGTGTGTGAAACACAACAGAGAATGGCTCGTCGCCGCCAACCCAAGATCGGCGCTGATGTTTGCCCGAAAAGCTTGACCACTCGTGCTCCTTCGTTTGACTACTGAGCCTGGGCCTCAACAGTACTAGGTACCGCGAACAGGGTGGGAAGACTGCGGTACCAGGTAGCAACCCAGGCGATTCCAACCAGCAGA
This sequence comes from Bradyrhizobium uaiense, assembly GCF_010811875.1. Classification (GTDB taxonomy): domain Bacteria; phylum Pseudomonadota; class Alphaproteobacteria; order Rhizobiales; family Xanthobacteraceae; genus Bradyrhizobium; species Bradyrhizobium uaiense. The sequence goes on along the minus strand of NZ_VKHP01000046.1, from coordinate 27,738 downwards.
ACGATGCCGGTGATGCCGACCAGAAGCTGCGCCAGGGCGCCGCCGTCGATCTGGACGAGGATCCAGTGCGCAGCGAACGACAGGAAGACGCCGAAACAAAAGACCGGGAGCGAGCGCTGACCACACAGGATCAGAGGTCTCAGCCATTTCGACGTGAGTGCCGGCAAATCGCGTGGGAGGAAACGAACCACGACAACGAGCAAGGCCAGGAAATGGGCGAGACGCAACGGATCGAGATTGGATTTATCGATCGGATACATCACGCTGATCAGGGCCTTCGGCACGAATTGCCCCAGGCTCGGTATGTGCCAGGTCATGACGATCAGGAACGCAAAGACGAGCCACGCCACCGCCGCTATCGTGACCGGGCGTGACAGTGCTGCGGACCTGAATTGGGGGCCGCCACCAAAACCACACCAGGCGCCGAAGACAAACAAGACCTGCCAGCAGAAGGGGTTGAAGTACCACTTGCCGCCCGGAAACGAAGGCAAATTCCAATCAAAATGCCGGGCTGCGAGGTAAAGGACAACCGAGCCGAGCATGGTCCAGTTCGGCCGCCGCAGCAGGCCCCATAAGGTCACCGGTGCCAGCAGCACCAGTACGACGTAGAGCGGCAGGACATCCAGGTTGACCGGTTTGTATTTGAGCATCAGGGCCTGCGCGATCATGATGTCGGTCCGCTGCAGAAACTGCGCGACGTTAAATTCATCCCTGTACATCGGGTTGTCGAAGCGAAGTGAGGTGCGAGCAATCTGCGCCGTGAAGAACAGGAACAGGAAAACGTGAGCAACATAGAGTTGCCAGGCGCGGGTCCAAAGGCGCTTGGTCGCAGCCACGAACTGACTGCTCCTGAGTGCTGGCCCATAGACAAATCCGACCGTATAGCCGGAAATGAAGACGAAAAACTCGGCTGCGTCGCTGAAGCCGTAGTTGCGAAGCGTAAACCAGTTCAGGAAGTCATACGGAATATGGTCCAGAAAGATCATCCACTGGCCGATACCTCGTAAGAGGTCGAGCCGCAGATCTCGCTTGGGGGGCCGCAGGAGAGCGGTGTTTCGAACCTCTGTGCTCTCGTCCATGGTCGGAATCCTTCACGGAAACGACAAAGCTCAGCAGAATTCCATCACGTGATAGCTCACCCTATTCTGAGGTAATTAAATAGGACGCAGTTGCTGCGATGCGTGGGGCCGGATTTGACCCTTTCGCGCCCCTACGACCCACGCTGAATGTCCGCTTGGCGGCCCCGAAGCGGATGTTGAACCGGTTTTCGTCGAAGACCGCTTGTGGCCCAAACTTGACGTAACCGCTGCCTTGAAGAATGTCCCATGTTGAGGTGAAGAGCGGACATTGTTCTTGACCTGAGAGGTCTGCTTATGACGGGGTAGGTAGCGAGCCAAAGACCCTTATTGAGAAGCAACCCCTGCGAAAGATCATGACCTTCTTCGAGCGACTCAAGGAAGCAGCATCAGCCGAGTGGCGGGCCTACACCGAGCACCCCTTCACGGAAGGGTTGGCAGACGGTTCGCTCGCCGAAGCGGGGTTTCGCCACTACCTCGTTCAGGACTATCTGTTCCTCATCGAGTTTGCTCGCGCCTACGCGCTCTCCGTTTACAAGTCGCCAAAGCTTGCTGACATGCGCGAAGCGGCTGCCGGCCTCTCGGCTATTCTCGACATCGAGATGAACCTGCATGTGAAGCTCTGCGCTGGCTGAGGCTTGTCACCAAGCGATCTTGAACAAACCCTTCCGGCGATCGAGATGCTGGGCTATACCCGCTACGTGCTCGACGCGGGAATGCGCGGTGATCTGCTGGCACTCAAGGTGCCGCTTGCCCCCTGCGTGATCGGCTACGCAGAGATCGCGACGCGGCTCGCCTCGCGACCCGATGCGCATGCGCACGCTGCAACGAATCCCTATCGCGTTTGGATCGCCGAGTATGCCGGTGCACCATACCAGGAGGTCGCGGCGAAGCGCGGGCGCACCTCGAAGGTCTTGCCCATCTCTACGCCACGCCGGCCGGCGAGGCAGAGCTGATCGCGATCTTCAAGGAGGCCACCCGGCTCGAAGCCGATTTCTGGGAAATGGGATGGCGCGCTGGTGCGACGTCCGTTCATTAGCGCAGAGCGGGGCGTCACTTTGATCCCTTTGTGCGCATACCAAAAACCCCCCGCGTAACCGATCCGAATAAGCCTGCGAAATCAAATGGCCATCTTATTCGTTCGAAGTATACGAAAAACAGTTGATTTGCGTATATTCCAACTTATTGTGCTGGTGGACAGGAGAAACCTTTTATGAAGCGCGTCGCCATCTACCTACGGGTCAGCACATCGAAACAGGACACCGAAAATCAGTTGCGCGAGTTGACCGCGGTCGCGGACAGATCGGGCTGGGAGATTTGGAAGGTCTATGAGGACGCGGGGATCAGCGGTGCCAAGGGCCGCGACAAACGTCCTGGGCTCGACGCCTTGTTGAAGGCAGTCAACGCCAAGGAATTCGACATGGTCGCGGCCTGGTCTGTGGATCGCCTCGGACGATCATTGACGGACCTGCTCAGCATCCTCCAGGGGCTCCACGAGAAGGGCGTCGACCTGTTCCTTCACCAGCAAGGTCTCGATACATCTACGACCGCCGGTAAAGCGATGTTTCAAATGCTGGGGGTATTCGCCGAGTTCGAGCGAGGCATCATTCGGGAACGGGTCAACGCCGGCCTCGCGCGGGCGCGGGCAAAGGGCAAAAAATTGGGCCGACGCCCAGTCGACGCTTCGGTGGAGATGCAGATACGAGATCTAAGGGCCAATGGTGATGGCATCCTCAAGATTGGCAGGAAACTTGGCGTCGGCACCAGCGTCGTTCAACGAGTCGTTCGCGGAGTCCCCAAACACCTGACCGCGTAAGAAACAATTGGGGATAGTCGGTCAAGGCAAGCGGAGCGGGTTCTCCGGCAGATCGAAAAGGCCCTGACCGAGCGAGACCGTGCAGCTTGATGATGTGCGTCGCGAAAGTGAGCGGATGCGCAACCCAAGTTCACCGGTAGCGCGGGGAATCAGCAAGCTTCAAATTCCGGCCGCGTCGGCCGAGGCGCTGTCGGACCGGATGCTGATCCGGACACGGGCCGGGGAGGGCGTGAACGAAGGCGGGGGAGTAATCCTCGGTATGTGCGTGCTGCTCCCGCTAAAGAAGCGGTTGTCACCTAGTGAGAAGAGTGAAAGCACTGAAACTAAAAGATAAATCGATTCGATCTGGCTGGGCAGTTTAGGGAAACTTGGCCTCGGATATGCAGCCTGAGGAACCGGCTAAAAGCGCGCGTGGATTGTGCTTGCCGCCAATTGCAACGCGTGGGACTGTTTCGACGGTTCGAAGCAAGAAGATGATCCATCAGAAGGCAAAAAGAGGATGACGAAGTCTGCCTTAAATCCGCGACAGGCGGCGAACCGGAAGGAGCGAACCCGGGGCGGCGCCCTACGAAGAAACAGCGTAAGAATTCTTCTCGGTTTTCACGCGGAGATAAAGGCACGGACGCTATGAGCGCGGCCGATACCTATAACGACATCGATCTGGCCTGGCTGATGAAGTTGAGGACCGTTGTGGCGCGCTTAGGCGAAATGGACTGTGCCCGCTGGTGGAACTCCCAGGGGCAGCTCGGGCGCCAAGGCGTGACCGTGCTGAGGCGAAGCTTTCCCCGGACCCATTTTTTTGCCCAGGCGAAATCTGTGCAGATGATCGCGGCCGCCCGCTGCGCGGAGATATTCAACCCGCCGGGATCCGTCAATCTGTGGCATCTCACGGATGATCTGGAAGACCGTCTGGATTCGATCTGGGAGAGCTGGCTCGACGCCGCCTCGACTTGGCAGCCGTTCTTCGAGCACGTCGCAGGCATGAAGTCGACCGATGTTTTGGCTGCCTTGAACGACTTCGATCTGGTGACCGACGCCGACATCGAAGCCCATGCAAAGATCAAAAAATCGTCCGACGGCCGCTCGATCCCGATTCCGGAGAAGTTCGAGGGGCGCCGGCGCACCGTCGCCTTGCTGGCGCTATCATTCTCCGCAAGCGTGCCCGGCAGCCTGGTCGTTCCTTATGCGCGGAAAGCCGACGCGTGAAGATCCGTCCCCAATGGTCGCAGCGCCTGCTGCGAAAGGGCGTGTTGGTCCAGGAAACCTATGAGCTCTTTGCCTTGTGGGACGATGGCCTATTGGTCGCCGACAACCTGAAGTTGGGCCTATCCGGGCGACACAAGACCGCCGGCTGGGAGCGGGAGGTCAATGCTACCCTCAAGCGCCGGCTGCGTGACATCGAGCCTGCGCGGCCCCTGATAGCGCTCGCGAAGAGGGGCATGACCCTCGTCGACTGGCGCGACTGCCTGCGTCTGTGGATCGGCGCCACGGAGCAGCCGTTCCACGATTTCGCGCTGGGGTGGCTCTTCAACGAGCAGGGGAAGGGGCGGTACCAGATCCGGTCTGAGGACGTGCACCCGTTCATCGAAAGGGCCGCCGCCGGCCGTGGCTCGAAGGCGAAGCCGCTTTCCGAGTACGGTCAGCTCCGGAGTGCCCGGGATCTGCTCAGAATTGCCCTGGATCTCGGCATGTTGGTCGGCGACGGGCCTACCAAGACGTTCGCGTCCATCGCGATGAGCGACGACGTGATGATGTTCTACGTCCACATGATCAGCGATCTCGAGGGCAACGCCACGAAGATGCTCTCCAGCCCGCTTTGGCGTCTCGCTTACATGGCTCCGACGGATGTCCATGTCGCGCTTTTGCGCCTCCACCAGTACAAGCGGCTCAACTACGAGGTGGCGGGCAACATCGCCCAGGTGGGGCTCCCGTTTAGGAGCGCGTTGGAATGCGCCGAGAGGATCGCGGCATGACAGATTTCGAGAAGCGACTGCGCAAAGATCTGGAGCCGCACTTGGTGGCAACGGACCCACGCGCCAAGATCAGCGCCTATCACGACATGCCCTATGCGCTCTTCCGGTACGACCCGGAGCAAGAATACCCCTTGCGTCGGGAACTGACGATGCTGGCCACGCGCCTGATCCAGAGGGGCAAGAGAGTTACGCGTATCTCTCTAGCGGAGTGTCTTTCGGAGGCCATGACCTCGATGCGTCCCCTTGAGGACTGGTACGAAGCGGAGCGGTCGGGAACGGTCGAGGAGGCCATCCAGACCGTCACGAACATTCTCGAGGATTATGCACCTCTGGTGGATCTCGTCGCGGCCCACATGCCTACCGATCCGGACCCCAAGAAGGATATCGTTTTGATCTCGCGCACCGGAGCGCTGTTCCCGGTCTATCGCACCTTCTCACTGCTGGAGCAGCTGAAGGGGCGGGTGCATGTGCCGACCATTCTTTTCTATCCCGGCGACCTCGATGGTGCATCGGGGCTTCGCTTCATGGGCGAACTCGACGCCGAGCATAACTATCGACCGAAGATATTTTGAGGAACGAGTAACGTGACCAAGATCGCATCACTCTTCGCAAGCGACATCACTCGGCAAATCGAGGAAGTCATCAAGGTCGACCAGACGTCTTCCGAGATCATCGCATCCGAAATCGACGAGTATGTCGTCACCGACGCTATCAAGAAGCACTACATCCACGTTCTGGAACGCTATCAAGAAACTCCTCAAAAGCCCCATGAGGGCGTCGCGATCTGGATCTCTGGCTTCTTCGGCTCCGGCAAGTCGAGCTTCGCCAAGGTGATGGGCCTCGCGATCGAAGATCGCGATATCCTCGGAGTGCCCGCTGCGGAGCGGTTTGCCGCGCGCGCCGGCGACCCGAAGCTCTCGGTCGTCCTCAAGACCATCAACGAGAAAATCCCCACGCATACCGTTATCTTCGACGTCTCGACCGACAGGGGTATCCGGTCCGGCAACCAGATGCTGACCGAAATCATGTATCGACTGTTCTTGGCGAGTCTGGGCTACGCCAAGGAGATCGATCCCGCCGAACTGGAGATCGCTCTTGAGAGTGAGGGGCGCCTCGACAAGTTCAAGCAGGTATTCCAGGAGCTTCACGGTAAGTCCTGGGACACCCAGAAGAACTTGCCGATTTTCGCGCTCAACCAGGCAAGCGCAGTGCTTCATAAGCTCGAGCCGGCCACGTACCCGATGGCGGATTCGTGGTCGAAGGGGCGTCCGAAGATCGACATCACTCCGGGCCGTCTAGCTGACCGGATCGTGGAGCTCATGAAGCGTCGCAAGCCCGGACACTCGCTCATCTTCGTCGTCGACGAAGTTGGTCAGTTCGTCGCCAGAGACACCCAAAAGATGCTCGATCTGCAGGCCATCGTGCAGCAGCTCGGAATCAAGGGCCGCGGAAAATATTGGATCGCGGTCACCTCCCAGGAACGGCTGAGCGAGGTCGTCAGCGGCCTCGACGATCGCAGGATCGAGCTGCCGAAGCTGATGGACCGCTTCCCGCTCCAAGTTCATCTCGAGCCGTCCGACATCTCCGAGGTCACCGGCCGTCGCGTGCTCAAAAAGAACGCCGGCGCCGAGACCGCGCTCGGAAAGCTTTACGACGACAATCGCGCCCGTCTCGACCTCAACTCGCGGATCACCTCCGACGTCTCGTTGCCGTCCCTTTCCCGGGAAAAGTTCGTCGACCTCTATCCACTGTTGCCCTATCAGATCGATCTGATCATTGACATCGTTTCGGGCCTTCGGATGCAGGGCGGCGCCAGTAAACACGTGGGCGGCGCGAACCGGACTATCATCAAACTCGCCCAGCAGCTCCTGATCAATCCGACCACCAAGGTCGCCGACGCGCCCATCGGAGCCTTGGTGCGCCTAGATCAGGTGTACGATCTGGTCGAAGGCAACATCAATTCCGACATCCGTGCCAAGATCATCTCCATTCCTGAGAAGGTTAAGCATCCCTTGGCGCAGTCCGTGGCGAAGGTTGTGTGCCTGCTCCAGTTCGTCCGGACGGTTCATCGGACGCCGGAGAACATCGCGGCTGCGTTGATCGAGCGGGTTGATGCCGATTCCAAGCTGACTGAGGTGCGCGAGGCGCTGGCCAAGCTTGAAAGCGCACTCATGGTCCGTCAGGGAGAGGGCGGTTACCGGATCCCTACTCCGGCCGAAGATGACTGGGATCAGGCTCGGGCCTCGATCGAACCCAAAAGAATGGATGAACGCCGCCTCTACGCATCTGTGCTCGCTGGTTTTTGGGCCCCGCAGCCCGGCTTCACGCTGGGCGACGCCAAGACGTTCAAGGCCGGCTTGATGGTCGGCGGTAATGAAGAGGTGGCCGGCGACGTCTCTTTCCATGTCGATCTCGCAGACAACGCGGAGCAGGCGCTCATCGAAGCGGAAAACCTGCGGAAACGCAGCCAGATGGATCAGAAGGACGTCTTTTGGAGCGTCGCACTCGACCAGGACATCAAGCGCGAGATGCGCGACGCGTTCCGCTCGGACGAGATGATCAAGCGCAAGGGGCGCGGTACCCCGACCGCCGACGAGACCGCGCTGATTGCGGAGGAGAAGGTCCGGCAGCGCAATCACATGCAGGAGCTCGGCCGCCGTCTGAAGACCGCCTGCCTGGCCGGCAAGGTGTACTTCCGCGGCAACGATCGCAGTCCCGCCGGCACCGTCACCGAAGTCGGGAAGGCCGTGACGGGCGTGCTGCAGCAGGTGTTGCCCGACGTCTATAACCGCTTCTCGGAAGCCTCGGCTAAGAAGGCCGACGTCACAAGGGGCATCGACGCCCTTCTCACCGCGGAGAACCTCTCGGGCCTGCCCAACGTCTTCTCGCATCTCGAGCTGTTGCGTGACGAGCAAAACAAAAGGGTGTTCCGAACCGACGTGGTGCCGCTGTCGGAGATTCTCGCGAAGATCGAAGAGCGGGCCGCTTATGGCGAGCAGGTGACCGGCAAGTACCTCGAGGACGAATTTCTAAAGCCGCCCTTCGGCTGGGACTTTGACGTCGTGCGGCTTCTCACGCTTTCTCTCCTGAGGGCGGGGAAGATCGAGGCGACCTCGAAGGGGCAAGTGATCGACCAGGCAACCACGACCGCTGCGAAGGACTGCTTCTCCGGCAACAACATGTTTCGTGCCGCGAGCTTCCGGCCGAAAAAGGGTATCGACTTTACCGTCCTCGCCGAAGCCGGCGAAAACTATCGCGACACGTTCGGTGATGAGGTCAAGGAGCTGGCGCCGGGCCCAATCGCGGCCGAGATCCGGGCCGCGGTTGAGCGCCACGAAGAGGGTCTCGAGGGTGTTCTAGGCACGATGCGGTCGTCCCAGCTTCCGGGCGCAGAGGTTCTCGAAAGTGCTGTCAACCAGATGCGAGCCATCCGGCGGGGCAACGAAGAAAACGCTATCCTTACTTTCAATGCTTCGCACAAGAGCCTCAGGGATGCGATCAAGCGTGGCTCCGATCTAGCTGTGAGCCTCACCGATTCGACGCTGAAGACGATTGCCGACGCTCGCTCCGTTACTCAGCTCATCCCCGCCTTGGAGGAGGAACCGGATCTTGACGGCGTCCATTTGGAACAGGGCAAGCTTCTCGGCGACCTGCTGAGCAGGGAAACATTCTACCGCGAGATCGCGCCGATCTCGACTGCGGCGGCCACCATCAAGGCCGAGTACAAGCGCCGGTACGAGGTCGCCTTGGACGCCCGCATCAAGGCCTACATGCACGCTCTTGAAGTGCTGATGAAGACGCCGGGCTGGGAGCGCCTCGACGAGGCGCAGCGAGACGAGGTCTCGCGCCACCTCCGACAATGTGCGGACAAGAACTGGAACAACCAGACGATCCGTCACCTGAGGTCGGAAGCGGAGTTGGCGGAGAGTCGCTTGGCCGCCGCTACGGCCAAGATGCACCAGATCCTCGAAGGGGAGCGCCTGGCGACCGTGTCGGTCGGCCAGTTCTTCTCGGGCGGTATCGAAACCGAGGAGCAGTTAGATCAGGCCCTCGAGGGGATCCGGGATGAGTTCTCGCGGCTCATCGGCGAAGGCAAAAAAGTCATCGTCAGGTGAGCGACAGCTGATGGACAAGGAAACGCGAAACGCGATCGAGCGCGCCACTCAGCGGATCCGGCGCATCCTCCAGGAAGACTTCGCCGAACAGCTCGACGCCGTATTCGATGTGCGTCTCGACGGCCGTGTTGCCGAGGAGGGCGGTCAGCATTTGACCGGTCGCGAGCTCCTGCTGCGCGACAGGATCGTGGCGGCCGTCGAGCACAAGCGACGTGCCGGCATGAAGCAGGCCGATGCCGTGCGCGACTACATCCGGGATGCCGCCTTCACCACCCTGAACCGCTTTGCCGCTCTCAAGATGCTCGAGCCGCGCGGGCTGGTCCAGGAGTGCATTGGTCGCGGCGAAAATTCGAACGGCTTCACAGAGTTCTGCGGTCTGGCCCCGGCTCTGAAAACGGCCGACGGCGCCGGCTATCGACTCTACATAGAAAGCATTTTCGATGAGCTTTCCACGGAGGTTAAGGTCCTATTTGACCGCCGGGATCCGGCATCCGTACTCTGGCCCAAGAAGGCGATCTTCGACGAAATGCTCGAAATCCTGAACGGCGCCGACCTCAAAGTTGTTTGGAAAGAGGACGAGACGATCGGCTGGATCTACCAGTTCTTTAACTCCGGCGAAGAGCGCCGCCAGATGCGCGACGAGAGCCAGGCCCCGCGAAACAGCCGCGAGCTTGCGATCCGCAATCAATTCTTCACGCCGTCGTACGTGGTGCAGTTCCTGACCGACAACACACTTGGGCGCATCTGGTACAAGATGTGCGAGGGCCGCACCGGCCTCGCCGAGACTTGCACGTACATGGTGAAGGCCTCGGGATCCGCCCCGAAGTCGTCAGACTCGGCCAAGAAAGACCCTCGCGATCTACGAATTTTGGACCCGGCATGTGGCTCGGGACATTTCTTGCTCTATTGCTTCGCCCTGTTGCTCCTGATCTACGAAGAGGCATGGCACGACGAGACCTCGCCAACATCAAGCGTGACGGGCAGGACGCTCCGGCGAGACTACGCTACGCTCGAGGACCTCAAGAAGGCAACACCCGGGCTAATCCTGCGGCACAACCTTCATGGTGTCGATATCGACCCTCGCTGTGCGCAGATCGCGCAGCTCGCGCTTTGGATGCGGGCGCAGCGAGCTTTCAACGACGCGAAGATTTCTCGCGGCGAACGCCCCATCATCCGCCGCGCTAACGTCGTCATCGCGGAGCCAATGCCAGGTGATCCCAAGGTGGTAGAGGACTTCTCGGCGACTCTTCAGCCCGCGATGGTCGCCAACCTATTCAACGAGATTGTCTCCGAGATGCGCCTCGCTGGCGAGATGGGGTCGTTGCTGCCTATTGAACGCACCTTGGCACGATCGATCGACCGTGCACGAGCTGCCTTCAATGAAGAGCAATCCCACACGAAAAAATTTCTTCCCGGCTTGGCCCCGATAAAGCGCCAGGGCGAATTCGACTTGTCCGGCATCAGCAATTCGGCCTTTTTCGAGAAGGTCGAGGATAACATCTTCTCGGCCCTGAAGGCGTTTGTCAGCGACGCCGTCAACGGCAAAGGAACCCGACGCCGCCTCTTTGCCGATGACGCAGAGCAAGGCATCGCATTTGTAGAAATGATGGGCCGAAGATTCGATGTCCTTCTCATGAATCCTCCGTTCGGAGCAAGTAGCCTGATCGCCAAGCGCGATTTCGAGGCTGCGTACCCGAAAACCAAAAACAACCTTTATGCGGCGTTTGTCGAGCGAGGCGTCCAGCTCTTAAACCAAGGCGGCTGCTTAGGCGCCATTACGTCCCGGTCAGGCTTTTATCTCTCGACTTTTAAGTATTGGCGCGAAGAGATCCTTCTCAAAACTGCACCTCCAATGGTTGTTGCCGACCTAGGCTATGGCGTTCTAGACGGTGCAAAGGTCGAGGCTGCCGCGTACTGTCTAGAGGTTCGTAAATGACCGTGTTCGTTCGACTGTTGGACGTTCCTGTCGATCAGAAGCCGAATGAGCTTCTGGCGAATGTCGCGCCATTTGGCGGGCGATCCGTCGAAATGGATCCGCTTGAATTCGCGAGTATCCCAAACAGTCCCTTTGTGTATTGGGCAAGCGCAAATATTCGCAGGCTCTTTACCGCTTTACCTCCCTTTCAGTCGGAGGGCCGGACGGCTCGCCAAGGCCTTGCAACGGCAGATGACTTTCGCTTCGTCAGGGCATGGTGGGAGTGTCCGATCGACAAATTGGGTTCAAAATGGTTTCCGTTCGCAAAGGGCGGGAGCTATTCACCGTACTTTTCGAACCTCTTCTTGGTCGTGAATTGGGATCAGTCGGGGAAGGAACTTACGACGTTCGTAAATCCAGAAACTGGGAAGCACTATTCTAGACCACAGAGCGTTGACCGGTACTTCCAGCCTGGACTGACGTGGCCTTCGCGTCCCTATCGCCGCGGCTCATTCTCGCTGGTGAGTCCTGGAGCCATATTTAGTCACACGGGAACTATGGCCTTTTCGGCAAGTGAAGACGAATTGCCGGCGCTCGCCTGCGTGCTCAACAGCGACGCCTTCATTGGATTGCTTCATTTGCTACTGCCTCGGGGAGGAGAGGGGTCGGACCGCACCTTGCAGTATGAAGTGGGGTACGTGACTAGCGTCCCGGTGCCGACGATCTCGGTGGATACCTCCGCGAAGCTCTCTCTCCTTTTCCGACGGGCTTGGTCGCTGAGGCGAAGCTATTTCGAGATCGACGAGACCTCTCGCGCGTTCGTGCTGCCGTTGCAGCTCCGACGTCGCTTGGGAACGTACAACATCGATGCGATCTTCAGCGAGCTTGAGCAGCTTGATGCGGAGATAAATCGCATCGTGTTCGATTTGTATGGAGTTGATGCCGCGGACCGCTCATCGCTCGCGGCATGGAGCCGGGCTGCCCCCACTAACGAAGACAGCGATCCGGCCGACCCAGCTCCGACGGCAGACAGCGAAGTTAACGACGATAATGAGGGCGTCGGTGTCTCTTCCGACGACTCAACTACAATGCTTTCCTGGGCAGTTGGGGTGGCATTCGGCCGTTTTGATGTTCGTTTTGCCACTGGCGAGGCTACGTTACCGACGCAGCCGGATTCTCTCGATCCGCCGTCGGCTAAGTCTACCGGAATGAGGGCTGTAAGCACCTCGGATAATCCGATTGTGGGATACCTCGTTGACGACGATGGCCACCAGCACGACATAGTCGATCGGGTTTGCTCTGTTTATGACGCTGTTGGCGGATACGACTACGATAGCACTAGCGTGCGAAGCGCGATCGCTCACGACCTATTTCCGATGCATCTTAAGATGTACGGGAAGAGCCGCAGGAAGGCGCCGATTTATTGGCAGATCGCTACGCCCTCGCTCGGCTACTCAATCTGGCTGTACGCTCATGCGCTGACAGGCGATACGCTGATGCAGTTGCAGACTGATCTACTGGAGCCAAAGCTTAGCCTCGAGCGCCGCAACCTCGATAATCTAAAGACTGAGCACGCCGGCGAGGGGACAGGCCGCAGCCGGAGAGAGGTTGAAGAACAAGAGAGGAAGGTCGACGAGATTCAGGCCCTGCTCGATGAGGTAAAGCGTCTCTCTCCGCTGTGGAGGCCGAACCTTGACGATGGAATTATCGTGAATTTTGCGCCTTTCTGGCGATTGGTGCCACACAATCGGGCTTGGCAAAAGGAATTGCGTGCAGTTTGGGACGCTCTGTGTGCTGGAGAGCTCGACTGGACACAGTTGGCAATGCATCTCTGGCCTGAACGTGTGGTTCCTAAGTGCGCCATCAATCACAATTTAGCTGTCGCTCACGGTATTGAAGATGTCTTTTGGTTCGAGGATCGCGATGGCAAATGCAAACTTCGGGAGAAGCCGAGGCAGTCAGCAGAGCAGCTCGTTCGTGCTCGCTCGTCTGCGTCCGTCCAAACCGCGTTAAAGAGCTTCATGGCAGCTCCCACCTCAACCACAACGAGGGGCGCGCGCCGAGCGCGAACCGCGAGATGAATTCGATCCACCCGCTCCACGAATACATCGCCAATCAGATCGGCGATCGCATCAAGGATCGCCGTGTTGTAGTCATGTACGACAAGCGCGAGGAACTGCGCCCGTTTTTTGCGGAGATAGCCGACGGGCGGAACGTGAGCGACGGCCCCGTGGCGGTCAGCTTCGGCCGGCGGAAAGCTAATCTCTATGTCTTCGACGGCTCCTTCCTGAAGGCGCGTTTCGCCGCCGAGAGTTTGACGAGTGGAGACCAGCCCGACGACCTCGTGATCTACGTTCCTGGTCTTGACCGGGACGCGAAAGGCTCGCTGTTGATGGAGCTGGAGAAGGCCGGCACCTGCTATCAGCAGCCGGCTCTGAAGCAGTTCGCCCGGCTTGTCCTCCGAAAACGGTTTACGGACGTCGCCATCGACGAGATGCTGAAATCGGATATGCTGACGTATGCCGATTTGGCCGGGATGGCGCAGGACAACGCAGGGGCCGCGCAAGGGACGTCTCTACTGAAGAGTGTGTTCGGTGGCTCGGACACGGTCGCGATCGTCACGGACTGGCTGGGCGACACTTGCTTCGACGCCGACATTCAGGCGAAAGGAGCCTTCGGAGAGCTGCGGGATGCCGTCCTCGCCAGGATCGGCCTTACCTTGCCCCCGGATGCGACGTTGGCTCGGGTACGCCAGGTCACCTTCAGGTACGTGTTGGTGAACGAATTTCGATCCGACTTAGCACCGAAGGCAGAGCTCCAAGGACAAGCTGCTGCGGCCATCAAGAACGTGCCCGAACCCAAGGCCAATGATCACCAAAAGGCGATCCGGGAAGTCGCCAAGCGGCTCCGCGAGCGCTATTCGGCTGCCTATGTCGAGGCGACGGACAAGATCGAGGTCGAACTCGGTCTTTCGGCGGCGTCGGTAAGCGGCACGTCGCTCGGTTCGATCGACACCTTCAGATTCGAGGAGGCCGCCGTGGTCGCGGCCTGCTTCGACCTCGTCGCTTCAGAGAAATTCGAAGACGCCCGCACCCTCATGGGGGCACGCGAGAGCAGTTTCTGGGTCAACCGGGAGGTGACACGAAAATCGGTGTGGGCCATCTGCAAGCTGATGGTCGACCTTGGCTTGGTCGCCGTAGCGGTTGACGCGACGATCGCGAAGGCCAACGGCAATCCTTCCACCTGGGTCGATCGCTACGTGTCGGAAAAGGATGGGTGGTACGCGCTGGACCAGGCACAACGGCGGCTGGAGGCTTTCCTCTCGTCCGTGGACGAGGGGGTGGAAGAGCGGGCCGTGGCAAAGATCCGGGCCGTCTACGAAAACGCCGTCCGTCGCATGAGCGAAGGTTTCCTCAGGGCTCTTCAGAAGGCCGATTGGACGGTGCCGGGTGTTCTCGAACAGACCCGGATCTGGTCAGATGTGGTCGCAAGCCGCCCGGTCCCTGTGGCCTACGTCATGGTAGACGCCATGCGGTTCGAGATGGGGCACGAGCTGATCGGTCGCCTCACGCGCGCTTCGGAGGTCCAAATTCGCCCTGCCATGGCGGCGCTTCCGTCCATCACCCCGGTCGGCATGGCGGCGCTGCTGCCAGGAGCTTCGTCGACTTTCTCTGTTGTCGCAACCAAGGACAGGCTCGGTGCGTCCATCGACGGCGTCTTCCTTCCTGATCTTTCGGCTCGCCAAAAGTTTCTGAAGTCGCGCGTGCCGGACCTTGTTGATCTGACGCTCGATGAGGTCATTTCGGCGAGCGCGAAGGCGCTGCAGAAGAAGGTGTCGAACGCGAAGGTCATCATCATCCGCTCCACAGAGATCGATGCTGCCGGGGAAAACGCCACCACCACGACGTATGCCCGCCGTGTCATGGACAACGTAGTCGAAGATCTCGCCCGGTGCCTCGGCCGCTTGGCGACCATTGGGATCGGAGAGGCGGTCGTCACGGCCGATCACGGCCATCTCTTCTTCGCCGCCGATCGCGACCCCTCTATGCGCCTGGACACACCCGGCGGCGATCCGATCGATCTGCATCGTCGCTGCTGGATAGGCCACGGCGGTTCCACGCCGCCGGGAGCGGTACGAGTCCAGGGCGCCAAGCTCGGTTACGCAACGGACCTAGACTTCGCGTTCCCCGCCAGTACGTCCGTCTTCAAGAGCGGAGGCGATCTCGCCTACCATCACGGCGGCACTTCGCTGCAGGAAATGATCATTCCAGTCATCGCCGTGAAGCTGAAGGTCGACGGTAGCGCCAAAGCGGAAAAGGACGCCGTGACCCTGACGCATGACTTCGAGACGGTGACGAACCGCATCTTCACGGTCCAGATCGAGCTGGGTGCGGCTTCCAAAGATCTCTTCGCCGGCGCCCGCAAGGTTCGTCCGCTCGTTGTATCCGACGACCGTCCTGTCGCCCGAGCAGCCATCGCGACGGGCGCCGACCTAGTGGACGGTGTCCTGACGTTGCCGCCAGCCGTTAAGTCGAACGTCGGCTTTATGTTGACCGATGATAGGGTCAAGCACGTGCGCATTCAGGTTCTGGACGCGGAGACCGACGCCGTCCTGTACGTTTCCAAGAAAGACATCCCCGTTCGTTTGGGAGTTTAAGTGATGAGTAACGTTCCCGCACGCGACGCTCTTGATGAAAAGGTCAACCGCACCTTCGCCGGCAAGGTGGTCCGGAAGGATCTCGTCCGGAAGGTGAAAGTCGGCGCCAACGTACCGGTCTTCGTTCTGGAATTCCTACTCGGGAAATACTGTGCATCGTCCGACGAGATGGCCATCCAGATGGGTCTGCAGGTCGTCAACGATACGCTGGCCAACAACTACATCCGCTCCGACGAGTCGATGAAGGCGCAGAGCAAGGTCAAGGAAAAGGGTAGCTGGACCTTTATCGACAAGGTCAAGGTCCGCTTGGTCGACTCCGACTACTGGGCAGAGCTGAGCAATTTCGGGAACAAATTCGTTCATATCCAGAATCAGTACGTCAGGGATTACGAACGTCTGCTGACGGGCGGCATCTGGGCCCAAGTCGACATGCGCTTCGAATACGATGAGGAGGGCAAGGGAAAGAACCCCTTCTGGATCGAGAAGCTCACCCCGATCCAGATCGCCGCTTTCGACCTCGCCGAGTACCAGCGCCTCCGGGCCGAGTTCACGACGGACGAGTGGATCGACCTCATCCTCCGCAGCATGGGCTATGAGCCTGGCGAGATGACGAAGCGCCTGAAGCTTCTGTTCCTGACGCGACTGATCCCGCTGTGCGAGCGCAACTACAACTTGGTCGAGCTGGGCCCCCGCGGCACCGGCAAGAGCTACGTCATTCAGGAGGTTTCGCCGTATGCCGCACTCATGACCGGTCCGACCACGGTCGCCAACCTGTTCGGACACATGGGCGGCCGGGCGAAGGGCCTCGTCCAGATCTGGGACGTCGTCGGCTTCGATGAGGTGGCCGATCTTGAGAAGATGCCCAAGGAAGTCATCACCACGATGAAGACCTACTGCGAGTCCGGGTCCTTCCAGCGCGGCCAGGAAGCCGCCTCCGGAGAGGCCGGCATCGCCCTGTTCGGCAATACGCAGCAGCCCATCGACGTCATGGTCCAGACCGGACACTTGTTCGAGCCGATGCCCGAGGTGATCCGGGACGACATGGCCTTCATCGACCGCCTGCACTTTTATCTCCCCGGCTGGGAGATTCCGAAGATGCGCAACGATCTCTTCACGGACCACTACGGTTTCGTGGTGGATTTCCTTGCCGAAGCGCTGCGCGAGCTCCGCCGCCACAATTTCACCGAGATCTGCGACCGCCATTTCACGATGGGGGCGCACTTGATTACGCGCGACCGAAAGGCGGTTAAGAAGACCGTCTCGGGCCTGATGAAGATCATCCATCCCAGCGGGGAGGCCACCCAGGAGGAGATCGCCGAACTCCTGGAGTTCGGGATGGAAGGACGGCGTCGGGTCAAGGAGCAGCTCAAGAAGATGGGCTCCTTCGAATATTACCACACGTCCTTCAGCTACACGCTGAACGACACCGGCGAGGAGCGGTTCGTCGGAGTTCTGGAGCAGGGTGGTCGCAACATGATCTCGGCCGACCCGCTGCCACCGGGTAGCGTCTATACAGCGGCTGTGGCCCACGATGGCACCGTCGGGATGTATCGTGTCGAAGTCTCGGTCTCGTCCGGATCCGGCAAGCTGAAGACGGCCGGCGGCGTCAACGGCGTCACCAAGGAATCGATCAACCGCGCGTTCAGCTACATGCTCGCCAAGAAGGGCGATCTCTCCATCGCCCGCGAACTCGACGTTTCCGATCTCCACGTTGAAGTAATCGACCTCATGAATAATCGAGTCGAAGGTGAGATCGGGTTGGCCTTCTTCGTCGCAGCGTTTTCTGCGCTCAAGAAGGCTCCGCCGTCTGCCGCCATGCTGATCGTCGGAGATCTCAGCGTCCAGGGCAACATCAAGGGCTTGCGCTCGTTAGCCGAGCCGCTCCAGCTTGCTATGGATAACGGCGCCAAGCGAGCGCTGATCCCGATCGAGAACAAGCGCAGCTTCCTTGAGGTAACCGGTGATGTGGTCGAGCACGTCGACCCCATCTTCTTCGGCGACCCGAAGACGGCAGCCTTCAAGGCGCTGGGCATAAATTGATCGTGACGAGAAAAAACACTGATGCTCTCGAAGTGGACGGTTGAAGCGAAGTCGACTAGCAATTTGGAAAATCGCGGGAAGCAACCATGGCAGCGTCGTTCTTTTCGGGAGCCGATCCGACTTCGATCAATTCCATCGGCCAATTGATCGATATCCTCGTGAAACGCCATAATACGGCGAACGGACACATTCTTTGGTATCGCGGTCATCGACGCTCTAGTTGGGATGTGCTCCCAACGATATGGCGCGATTATACGGCTGAAGACGAGCGAAACTTCGCTCACCGGTTTCGATCGAGAGCAGCGATTCGAGTTGCTTCCGCGCCTCGCTATGGTGATTTCGCGCACTGGCTCAGCTTAATGAGGCACTATGGATTGCCCACGCGCCTAATGGATTGGAGCCGATCTCCGCTGGTGGCGCTCTACTTTGCTCTGGCGTATCTGTTCGAAAGCGCCGACCCCCCAGAGGATTCTGTCTTATGGATCCTTGATCCACACCGACTGAACCAAATTGAGAACTATGACCAAGTCGGAAGCTTAACACCATCGATCAACTCTGAAATGTGCGACCCGATGGTTTTGCCGGCGTTTCGCGCCGACGTGATCGAGCCGGAAAGAGTCTTGGCAGTTATGGCTCACGACGTCGATTTGCGAATTTTTGTTCAGCAAGGCTGCTTTACGATTCACTCCAGCCGTTTGGCCTTAAACCTGCGTCAGGACCATACTCTATTCCTTTTTCCGATTATCATACGTGCTGAGCACGCAAAGCAGGTCGCCAGCGAACTTTTCACCGCGGGACTTCGTCGCGGCGATATATTCCCAGACCTCGGTAACTTGGCATCTGAATTAGTTGACACCTACCCGAAACGACCAACTTAGGCGGAAGCATTGGCGAAAGCTCGATGCGAGACACTATGTCTACGAATTTTCTGACCGAAAATTGATCTACAAGCGAGATCGCGAAAGGGAGGGGACTTGCCTACGGCTACCAACATCACCGTGAAGGAGACCCTCGATCTACTTGATTCGAAGTTTTCAGGGATTAGCGACGGAGTAAGCCAAGGTGCATACGCCCTGTGGCTTGGTTCGGGCATATCGCGAGATCGCGTCATCGGACTTGACGGCGTCCTGACGAAACTCCTGGAATTTCTAAGAGTCAGGATTACGCAAGACCCACACTGCGCCTTCCGGCGCGCCTTAGAGAAGATCATCGGGTTGGCCGCTCCATCAACCGAACAGCGCAGTCAAATCGACTTCTCCCGACCATGCTCAGAATGGCTATGCGTTGGCGATCTGCTTTCACGATTATGGAACCAGTATTCGGCGGTGCTATCGATCGAAGTCGACGGCCAAGGGCTCGATTATCTCCTGTGGACGGGCCTGGATTTTCCAAAGACGTTCGCCAATCAAGATCCTGACGCAGAGCATTTGGCAATAGCAATCTTGGCTCTAGAACAAGCAGTCGAGCAGCTAGCGACCTCAAATTGGGATGGATTGCTTGAAGCTGCGATGCGCACGCTCGGGCGGCCTCTCGAGTTCTATCGGGTAACGGTCACCGGGGAGGATCTGCGAGGGCCGGCTGCTGCAGCAATTCTTTACAAATTTCACGGCTGCGCGCTGCGCGCAATCGCGGATGAGACGACTTATCGGCCGCTGCTCGTTGCCCGCAGTGCGCAGATCATTAGCTGGATGGCAAGTACCAAATTCAAAATCGTGCGGGACCAACTCGAGGCGCTGATCCAGCGCAGTAGGACACTCATGATCGGCTTGTCTGCGCAGGATACCAATATCCAGAACCTGTTCGCGCAATCCGGTGCTCAACACGGTTGGAAGTGGGATGAGCCACAAACCCCGATTGTCTTTTCGGCTCAGGAGCTCAATAACGACCAGAAAACCATCCTCAATGTCGCTTATGGAGACGACTACGAACCAAATCGGGAAGCGATTTGTGATGCGGCTCGTCTGCCAGCTTATAGTAAACCACTCCTGCTGGCTCTGGTATTGGCGACCTTGACGGCGAAGCTCGAGGTCTTGGCTAAGGACGCGTCAGCTCCTGGTCTCGATGCCAATGCTCAGCAACGCATCGTTGATGGCTTGATGCATTTGCGAAATCGCGCGGCTGACGCAGGAAACGCAGATCGCTTAGGGCTCGTGAAAGCCATCGCGCTCGGGTTGGCTCGTGCCCGTCACCAATTACAGGATGGCATGAGCCCATCCGGTCCCTTGCCATACTATCCATTGGATGAAGCACCCGTGCATCTAATGTGTGGAAAACAGGCACTTGCCGCAACTGGCCAGCGAGAGTCTGCCTCCGCACTTGGACTTATCGGCCTCGATGATAGAGCCGGTCACTGGACAGTAAGCGTTGACGACCCCGAAGATGCTCGATCTGGCGCACTTAGGCTAAACAGGGGAAGTGTTAGTGCCCGCGTATTCTTCGCGGCAAACGATGACGTAATAACCAGCCTCTTGGAGTGCGGTGCTCTCAGAGCTGACGATTCCGACGCAGTCGTAATTTGTTCGAAGAGGGTCACGCCCCGGCAACACAGGAGCCCGGCCGCGAAAGTGCGCACTGGCAAGGTCGGTCCGAGATACATCGCCTATGGACCAATGCTGGCGAATGCTTCAGATGTAGCTTCTCTTTGCGATGCGCTTCGGGCGGAAGTTTCAATATGACTACGAGCGAGCGCGTGGTGGAAATCCTGGTTGGCGAGGGCGGCTATCGGCTGTTGCCGAAGCCTCTAAAAATCGGCTCGCTTTCGTTTGATTTCACACATTCCTTGGTCGCCGAAAGCAAGGCGAACGACCTCGTTATCGTGGTCGAACTGAAAGGCGATACTTCGGAAGACGTCATCACCCGGAAGGTACTCGCGTTTACGCGAGCTCTGGACGTTCTTCAGTCGCGGCGTTCCGTTACCGCGGTCCTGACATCCGGTCAACCTTCGCCAGAGTTGGTACAATCGATCGTTAGCGTATGCCGCGTTTTGTCGATCGGGGCGCCGACTGGACCAAGGGCAGTTGAGGTGGTGCGAGACTACTTGTCAGTCTTGCTCCCACTAGTTCAGCCGCCGGCAGTTGAAACCATGATAGACTGGGAAGGGGATGTCCGTCGGGCGGTGTCAAGCCTCTCCGGGAGCTTCACGTTAGATGAACTCTTAGGGCCGGCGCTGGAGGATCGAGAATCAGTGGAGGACGTGCTCCGAGGCAAAATTAGCCAGATTATTGATCCCGTCCTTTCGAGCCACGAAGCGGAGGATTGATGCCACCTCGACTGAAATCTTTGGTCGTCGAAAATTTCCGCAGCATTCGCGGGAAGATTGTTGTTCCTCTTGATGCGCAAGTGGTGCTCATTCATGGCTCAAACGGAATGGGTAAATCCAGCGTACTTTCCGCGATAGAGCTGGCGTTGACGGGGCAGATTGCTCATCTTGCGGGTGAGGGAGACACATATTGGTCGTACCTCACGCACTTTGGCATGAAGGACGGAGCGATCGAGCTGAGCACTTCGGCACCGGTGCGTCCCAACGGCAACACCGAGGGGGCCCTACGCTTCAGTGACAACAGCTTTTACTCAACGCCTCTTCTTCAGCACGCGGAAGCGAGATTCTTCTCGGAGCGTTGCTATCTACCGCAAGCCACTCTCGGGCGCCTCCTAGAAATATATGATGATCGAAGTACAGGCACAGCATCACCCTTAACGCTGTTTGTAAAAGAACTTCTTGGGCTAGACCCATTGGATGCCCTTGTTGATGGGCTATATCCAGCCTTTCACGTATCGCGGATTCGAAATCTTGCACCCGCATACCGGCGTCTGGAACGCCTGAAGACTTCAGCAAGTGAGGAAAAAACTCGTATCGACACTGCGATCAGGCAAAATTCTAGCGCCGCATCAAATCGGCTTACTCAGCTAAACGCTGTCCTTGCTCAGCTCGGGCCGGATCTGTCTATTGGGCTCGAGCCCGCGTCGGAGGTATCTCAGATCCGCGCACGACTTAACTCGCCGCGTGATGAGGAACGTCAACTTCGAGAATTCAGCCGCCTGCAAGCTCAACTATCCACGGCGATGGAACGGTGGCGATCCATTTCCGAAATTGGCCAGGTGCAAGACGCCGCCGAGCGAGAGCGCGTTGAGGCACGCGCAAGAGGTGCCTTGGATACCTGGCGCCAAAAGCCGGGCCAGGTTCTAGCCTCCCTTCTTGATGAATTGAGAAAGACTCTCGCCGATATTCCAACCATGGACGAGAGCAGTCCGGAGCTGGCACGATCGCTTGCTGAAAAACGCGCGGAGCTTGAGGCCCAGCGGTGTGATGCCATTCTTGCTGAGGGCGATATGGCTGCCAATCGGTTAGCGGCGATCGAGGCAACCATTCAACGATCGTCCGCGCGGATTGGCGAGCTGGACGAAGTGCTGGGGGCTGGCATCGCCGATGTTCGATCATTGGCCAATGCGCTGGCGAGCGTTGCACCTCACATTGATGCAGAGCGGTGTCCGGTCTGCGAACGTGACTTTTCCGAAATGAATGAGGGTACCCTTGCTGCACACGTTGCGGCTAAGATCGCCTCTTTGACTACGGAGGCCGGGCGGCTACAAGCACTTGCGGCGGAACGAGCAGAGGAGAGCGAAAGATTAGCCACAGTGCGGCGCGAGCTACTTAGCGTAGAGCGCGAACAATTACCGCAAGAGGAGCGTGCGGTTCTCATCCTGCGATCTGCATCGATGGCCAGTATGGTTCAGCGGTTGAAGCCCTTGATGCCGGAAGCGCAACGTGGCACAGCCCTCATGACGCAAGCAGCAACTGCGATATCGGAAGCGGCTGCTGCGCGCAATTGGGGCGTGGTTTCATCGAGGATTCTGCCCGAAATCGATCAGCTGACGCGGTCGATAACCGGACGCTCTGCGAGCGACTACGATAGCCTCGATGCCGCATTCGAGGATGCACTTGAAAAGCTCAGCATGATGATTAGAGGCGCTGAGGAAAAAATTGCTCTGAGGATTCGCGTGTTAGCGGAACTTGATTATTACGAAGGTGATCTTGCAGAGCTCGCGCGCTTGAGAGAGGCCAGTGAGGGCGCTGGAATCAAGCTCCATGCAGCAAATGGGGCCATTTCGCAGGTCGACAGATGCAGGGAAGACGCGAAGCAGATCGCCACGGCAGCGGAAAGAGTCCGCTCCAATACGGTGAAAGCGGTTTTCAACAATTCTCTGAATAAGGTGTGGCGGGATCTATTCGTTCGACTTGCACCTTCAGAGCAGTTTGTACCGCAGTTCAAACTACCCGCTGGTGATCAAGAAAGCGTTGAGGCGGTACTTGAGACTTTACATCGGTCAGGTCAGGCGTCTGGCAGGCCAGGCGCGATACTCAGTCAAGGCAATTTGAACACAGCGGCTCTCACCCTATTTCTAGCACTTCACTTGTCAGTTCCGTCGAAGATTCCCTGGCTCGTGCTGGATGATCCAGTGCAGTCAATGGACGACGTACACATTGCTCAGTTTGCTGCGTTGTTGCGAACGTTCTCAAAAAGCCTCGACCGGCAGTTAATTGTTGCGGTCCATGAACGCGCGCTATTCGAGTATCTAACTCTCGAACTGAGCCCGGCGTTTCCGGAAGATAGCTTGGTCTCCGTTGAGATCTCACGCAACTTCGTGGGTGAGGCGATCGCAACGCCACGGGCATTTGCATACAAAGAAGATCAGGTAATCGCAGCTTAAGCGCGCAGTCGTCTAAGGAGGAGCCAGTTCAGCTTCAACTGCGCAAAAAGCTAGAAGATAGGGATGAGAGGGTAGCCAGTTCGATAGCATTGTGATGAAAACTCAACTGCCTCGACCTATGACGCGCCCACAGCTACATGAACTTGTGTGGTCTGCCAGCTTCGGTGCGTTGGCAGCTCGATTGGGCGTCTCACCACCAACGCTGAAAAACACCTGCATCAAGTTCGACATCCCAGTCCCGCCGCGCGGCTACTGGGCGAAGCTCCAGGCGGGCAAGCCGACGCGAAAGTTCGCGTTGCCGGCCCGCGCGCCTGGCATGAGCGACGAAATCTATCTCGGCGCACGCTACTACTGGCAGAGGACGCCGACCAACGAGGAGCTGCTGGGCCCATTGGGTGAGCCGCCCGCGTTCGCCGAAGACATTTCCGAAGTTCGAGATGAGATCCGCAAGATCATTGGCAAAGTGACCGTCGGCCGGGTGATGACGCTACAGCACCGCGTGATCTCGCGCCTGCTCGCCGAAGATGAGGCCCGGCGCGAAAAGCAGAAGACATCGGCTTATGCATTCTCCTGGCACAAGCCAGTCTTCGACAGCCCGTTCGAGCAACGCCGGCTGCGGCTGCTCAACGCGTTATTCCTGGCCGTCGCACGCTGCGGCGGAAAGCCCGAGGTGAGGGGCGATCAGGCCCGCGAGATCAGCATCACGGTTCATCAGACGAGGATCGCCCTGTCATTCGATCGGCCGAAGGTTTCCGGGCGGAGGTCCGATGCAGACAGCAGCTCGAGCGGGAGCAAGTCCAACCCGTTACGCCTTGCGATCGTCGGGGGCTACGAGCGTGAACAGGAGCGGACCGCTTGGCAGGATGGTGAGGAGAGGCCGCTCGAGCAGAGGATGTCCGATATTGCTGTCGAAATCGTCACCGCAGCCGAGGCGAGCTATCGCGAGGGCTGTATGCGCGATTTCGAGTGGCGCGGACAGCGTAAGGCGCAGCTCGAAGAGGAGCTGCGGCAGCGTCAACTCGAGCTTGAACGAAAGGAACGCGAGCGGCACGAAAAACTCGCGCAGGCCCGTATCGACCGGTTGCTCGAGGAGGCTACGTCGCTGAGCCGCGCGGCGGATATTCGCGCCTACGTACGCGCCGTCGAACAGGCGGCAGAACGCGAGGGCATCGTTGCGCCGGCGGACGCGGTTGCAACTTGGGTGCACTGGGCGCTTTCGCAGGCCGATCGCATCGATCCCGTCAAGAACGGACGGTTTCTTCAAGGAATTGAAAGTGATGACTCCAGCGAGGACCGGTCGTAGGGCCAGATGGCGCTCATCTGTCTGCTTCTTCTGGCCGGGTCAACGGGCGCTACAAGAAATTCAGCTGCGCCGTTTGTGCCATCCCCTTGGTGGTCGCGACTAGGGAAAAATTGACGAGCTTATGGGACAGTTACTCCCGTAGGCGCGATCGCCGGACGTAGGGCGGTTGCTACCGCACTTCCAATTTCCTGAGCGAGATGAGAACTTGCAGCACTATTAGAAGGACCAACGGTTTTCGAGACAACTTGGCCCTTTGAGTTCTTCACCGTTGTGGTCGCTCCGGGCCCGATCGTGAGGAGAAGTTCGTGCGTCCGCGTCCGGCTGGTGTCGAAAAGCGCGGGACTTGATGCCGTCGTCACGCGCAACAGTTTCCACGTCGGTGTTAAATTGCCATCGGTAACTATGACAAACTTCACATCATAGGAAAATGAATCGGAAGCGAAGCTGCCAGCCGTTCCAAGTGGCGGCCCTTCGCCACTCGCGGCGCTTCGAGATGATCGCAGATAAGCACTCGTTTCTGTTGCTGCCGGAAGCCAGTCTCTGATGCCGAGGTCGCTGAGCACGGTGAACGGAGAACTGTGACTCGGCTGGCCAATAAATTGCTCCTGCGGCTTCTCGCAAACTTGACTTTCACTGAGAACATTTGCGATTTCGGCAATTGTATAGAAGGTCGAGAACTTATCCGTGCGTGTCGCATCAGATGAAAGCTGGCCACCTGCCGTAAGAGCAAAGGTCTGTGACGCCGCAGTGTTCAGCGGCCACGTGTAAGTGGCGCTTGGCGTCACCTTGCTCTGCTCATCGACTGTAAAGGTAAGGGTCTGTTGCACCCCCCAGGAATCAGGAATGGGCTGATCAGCAGCCGTAGAAACGAGCTTACCGTGGTAGTACGTTTTGTATTGCACCCTGTTGCGAGCTATTCGAACGGCGTCGCGCAGCTCGCAAAAAATCGCGCGCTTGATCTGCATTTCCATATGTTGGGTTGCATCGGTGTCGGCCACCAAATCCCACGCCTCAGGGATCTTGGGAACGACGGTACCGCAGCCAGTCTGTTGGAGCGCTAGCCCGGAAATTGCTATGATTTGAAGACATTTTCGCATGAGCCTGCCTTCCGAAATATCAAGCCCCTCACTTCTGCTCGTTGAGAAGGTTCCGGATTTTTTGCTCCAGATCAGGGGACACATTGTGTATCGTAAGATCGGTGCCGGCAGTCAGAGGGACGATACCCTGCGGACAGATGCCGCCAACGCACTTCCCATTCACCCATTTCTCCGTGCACGGCCCGGCGCACTTCAACTGTTGGCAAGATTGTGCTGGGGGCGTGGGGTTGCACGCAGAAGTCGGGTTGATTGAACTAACCGGAGCTTGCGCCATGCCGACCGACGGCAATTGCAAGAAAACAAGAAGGGTCAATCCATATGCAAATCGCATTGTCAGGCTCCCTCTAAAAATAAATAAAATGATTTTTCTCACTCAATCAAAGCGAGTTTTTTTAGTCAACACAGCTCAATCGGTTTTATTGGAGTTGACCGCTGATTTGGTCTTCCCTGTGTCCTACTAGATACACCTAAGAGTAGCGACGCAGGCCGTTCTTTTTGGATGCAGCCTTTGAGCGAAAGCGGGCCGGCAGCAAAACCGGGGGGCCTGCTAGGAAGCGCCCGGTTTTGCCGAAGACATCGCTGAGGTTCGGGATTGGATCCGCAAGATCAGCCGGGTCATGGCGGTGCAGCAAGTGTTGTCTCACGCCTGCTCGCCGAAGACGATGCCCGCCGCAAAAAGCAGAAGACCTCGTGTTATACATTCTCCTGGCACAAGCGGTCTTCGACACCCCGTTCGAGCAGCGACGGCTGCGGCTGCTCAACGCCGCTGTTTTTGGCGGTTGCGCGCTGCGGCGGAAAGCCAGAGGTGAGGGGGGACCAAGCACGTGAGATCAGCATCACGGTTCATCAGACGAGGGGGCGCCCTTGCGCTCGACCGGCCAAAGATTTTCGGGCGGGCGTCTGGTGCAGACAGCAGCTCGAGCGGTAGCAAATCCGACCCGTTACGTCTTGCCATCGTCCAGGGCTACGAGCGTGAACGGGAGCGGACCGCTTGGCAGGATGGGCTCGAGCAGAGGATGTCCTATATTGCTGTGGAGCCGAGGCGAGCTATCGTGAGGGCTGCCTACGCGACTTTGAATGGCGCGGGTGGCATAAGGCGCAGCTGGAAGAGCAGCTGCGGCAGCATCAACTCGAGCTTGAACGAAAGGAGCGCGAGCGGCAGGAAAAAACTCGCCCAGGCCCGTATCGACCGGCTGCTCGCGGAGGCCGCGTCTCTAAGCCGCGCGGCGGACATTCGCGCCTACGTACGCGCCGTCGAGCAGGCGATCGAACGCGAACGTATTGCGGCGCCTGCCGACGACCCTGCGCGTTGGAGCAACTGGGCGCTCACGCAAGCGGATCGCATCGATCCGGTGAAGAACAGGCAATTTCTTCAAGCATTCGAAGAGGGTGACTCCAGCGAGAGATAATCGTGGGGTCAAATGTGGGGCGTTACGCCATCGAAAAAAATAGTGAAACAATATCAATATGTTGGAGTTAGTATTGGCGGAAGGGGTGGGATTCGAACCCACGGTACCCTTGCGGGCACGCCGGTTTTCAAGACCGGTGCCTTAAACCACTCGGCCACCCTTCCAAACCAACAATTTCAAGTGCTTAGCGGTGGGCTCGAAGAGAACGAACCGCGAAATTGGCACCCGATTGGCACCCAATGCGCCAGCGCCGCATGATCGCCGCCGCCGCCTTGCCATCGTCGTTCCTAAACAAGTGGGCGTAGACGCGCAAGGTGATGTCCGGCTTGGCGTGCCCGAGCCGCTTCGAGAAGTGAGGCCCAAGCGGCCCGTATCCAGTGATTTTACGGTGGAAGGTGGATAACGGCAGTCATCCCTTGATGATGAGGCGACCGAGGAACGCATTGCAGGCCCGCTCGGCTTCAGCGAACGTGCTGAAGGGCGATCCCGACACTTGAGCCGCAGGCATATTCAGGAAGTCGGGGCGATATGATGCAACAAAACCCGGCTCTCCATGCAAGCCAGGTCCGGTCTGGCTCTCGTTGCTGATGACGAATGAATAGTCGTCGCTGCTCGCGATCCATATCTC
>NZ_VKHP01000470.1 GCF_010811875.1 Bradyrhizobium uaiense | reverse complement strand
CGACATAGTGCCACGGGAAGGTGGTCACGATCATGCCGATGAACCACAGCCAGAGCTGGGTACGCATCAGGCCAAAACTGTCCAGCGCACGGCCGGTCAGATGCGGCCACAGATCGTAGGCGATGGCAAAATACATAATGACGATGGCGCCGCCGAAGATCAGGTGGAAATGGCCGGTGATCCACTGCGTGTTGTGCACCGTGGCGTCGAGCTGATAGCTCATGTTGATCAGCCCGCCGGCGCCGCCGAAGCCGAGCATGACCAGCGACAGCGCTGTCGCCAGCATGATCGGATTGGACCATGGCAGCGACCTGATCCAGCCGAACGCGCCCTGCCCGCCGCGCAGGCGGCTTGCGATTTCCGCCGACGCGCAGATCGTGAACACGGTGAGCAGCGTCGGCAGCGCGACGAGGCCGGTGAACACCGAGTGCATGAACTTGATCCCGGCGCCGACCTGTGGATCGGCAAACAGGTGATGCACGCCGATCGGCATCGCCACCACGACGAACAGGATGAACGAGATCCGCGCCATCGCATCGCTGTAGAGCCGGCCGCCGATCGCACGCGGAAAGATCGTGTAATAGGCGATGTAGGTCGGGATCAGCCAGAAATAGACAATGGCATGCAGCGTCCACGAGAAGAACACGCGCGCCAGCCCGGCATCGATCGTGGATCTGAGCCCGAGCGCGACGGGCAGGATCAGGAACAGGATCTCGAGCGCCGCGCCGACCGCGGTCCAGGCCCACAGCAAGGAGCCCGCGACATTGGCGTACATCGCAAGCGGCACCGGCTTGCCCGGGTTCTCGCGCTTCCAGATCACGAAATTGATCACCATCAGCGCGACCCAGATCCATGAGCCGACCACGACCATGACGACGCCGATATAATAGAAGGGATTGCCGACCATCGGCGGATAGAAGGTGTAGAGCACCGAGGCGAGCCCGAGCGACACCGGGATCATCGCGACGACGGCACCGACGGCGACCAGGAGGAAGCCCGCCCAGGCCCAGCGCCGCCCAACCAGCGCCTTCTCCAGCGACGCTTCGGTGATCGCATAGCCGAATCCCATCGCGATCAGCGTCGGGAACACATACCCCATCGCCGAGCCATGCGCGGTGACCGAGCGATAGTAGAACTCCGGATTGAAATGCCAGGCGTTCAGCGGGCTGCGCACGAACATCTGCCAGGCGCCGAGCACCAGCGCCGCACCGAATACGATGAAGGCGAGCCAGAAATGCGCCGCGATCAGCCGCTTGTTAGTCAACACAGGTCAGCCTCCGCTTCGCCGCCGCCATGTCGCCGAATGTGGACTTGTCGACCACCTTGACCTTGCCCCACATGCCCTGGTGGCCGATGCCGCAGAATTCCTGGCACGGCATCACGTGATCGCCCGGCGCCTTGAAGCGCACCGGCAGGTCGGTGACGTAGCCCGGCACCAGCATCGTATTGATGTTGGTGCCCTCGATCAGGAAACCGTGGACGACATCCGCGCTGGTGGCGCGGAAGGTGATCGGAGTCTCCGCGGGCACCACGATGCATTGCGGTGTGAAGGAATATTGCTGGCCGATCGCGCGCACGGTGACCGAGCCGTCGGCCACCAGTTCGCTGCCGAGATTGCTCTCGATGAATTCGCCGGACAGATGCAACGTCTTGGGATCGGCGGTCTCTACCCGCCCCTGCGGCATCGTCGCCTGATGGATACCGATATAGGCCGCCATGCCGACCAGGACCCCGACGATGACAATCGACAGCGTCGCCCAACGCCGCTCGATCCGTGCGGCAACCGCCTCGCCGAGGCTATGGTCCGTCTCGGTCGCCATCAGGGAGCGCTCCGCGGCAGGAAGACCAGCAGATAGAATGCAAACCACAATCCGACCACGATAGCCGTCGCTATGCCCGCGATCGCGACCGCGCCGCCCGGA
>NZ_VKHP01000469.1 GCF_010811875.1 Bradyrhizobium uaiense | reverse complement strand
ACCGCGGTAGTAGGCCCCCGCCGCAGCCGCGCCGACTGCAGCCGCGCCCACTGCCGCCGCTCCGGCCCCGTAGCGGTAGCCGTAGCCGCGATACCCCCCTGCAGCGTACGCGCCCCGATAGCCGTAGCGCCCGCCGCGCACAGCGACAGCACCGCCCCGGTATCCCCGAGCCGCGACCGCGCCGCCGCGGTAGCCGCCCGCTCGCACAGCGCCGCCGTGAAAACCTCCAGCGCGCATGCCGCCGCCGCCGCGGCCGCCGCGGGCAAACGCGTCGTCGGGAGTGAAGGTGACCAACAGCATAGCTGCGGCTGCCGAAGCGATGAGAGTTCGACGCAACATTGGCGGACTCCTTTTTCGATAGAGAAAGCCGCGGACACCGGCACATCGCGTTAACCGCGGGTCGTCCGAAGCCTCGCGCACCGGAGCATCGTACCCTTGACCTGGATCAAAGCTCAGCGTTCATCTATGTGAACGACCGAGGTCGTAAATGTCGCCTTTGGGGTCCAAAAGCCGCCAAAGACGGCTGACCGCCGCGACGTTCGCCAAGGGCCCCAGAAGCGGACTCATGCATTGCAGCACGCTTGGTTCACGTCCAGCGAAGCCGCGCCAGGATCGCGCGGCCCATGATCCAGTCCTTGTCGCTTTCGGTGAGGAACGGAAGCTCCTCTGTGAATTCAGTCACGCGCTGCCGGTAGGTGGCTCTGGCGAATGAATTGGTTATGTCGGTTCCCCAGTGGCAGCGCTCCGGGCCATAGGCGTCGAATAGGCGGTGGATATGCGGGATCGCGTCACGGAATGGATAGGGTTCAGTCGAAATCAGCGGTACCGACGACAACTTGACCGACACATTCGCATATTTTGCGAGCGCGGCCGCCTGGACGATGGCTTCCGGCACCACGTTGTTTCTTACGGATCCCGATGAATCGGCATGAGGGCGAAGACCCGCGCCGACGCCCATATGGTCGATGACGAGCGTAAGTTGCGGGTGCCGCTCGGCGATGCGGGCGAACAGCGATGTCTGGCCCGAGGTGAGAAACATCACAGGCAGGCGGGCCTTCTCCGCCGCCGGCCAGAACCAGTCCGCGGTGCCGTCTGTCAGCCATGCCGCTTCGCCGGGGCCGAAGTTCAACCTCACGCCCAGCACGCCGGGCTGGTCGCGCCAGGTCGCAAGCCGTGCCGCGCGGTCGGGCTTGTCGAGGGCGACACGCGCCATGATGGCGAAGCGGCCGGGGTATCGTTTGACCGCCTCCTGGGCATAGTCGATGCGCTCGCCTTCGAGCGACGCCGGCGGAACGATGACGACGCGATCGACGCCGGCCTCGTCCATCAGTGGAATTATTCGCTCGATGGTGAAGGGCTCCGGAAGCTGCGGTCTGGCACCGGGGAGCCAGGGTCTTTCCGGGGTGCTCGCCGGCCACAGGTGAACCTGCGAATCAACGATCACTCGTTTTTGCTGCGCGACCGTTGTCGCGGCGTGCTGCATTGACAGCGCGACGCCGGTCGCGACGGTGCCGGCCAGAAAACTACGGCGTGAAGGCATGCGATATCCTTCCTGTTCTATCATTTTAGTCACGGCATGATGGTGATCGACAGGGCGCCCCGCGCTGGATCAAAGCAAATTTGCTCGCAATGTTGAGGATCACATCAGGAAATTGCGACCATGGAAATGGGGTTCAAAGGTCAATTTGCGGCGCAACGATCTTGAACCGCACATGTCGCAGTTGGGTCATAAGCGGCCCATTGTGGTCGAACAGGAGGACTTCCGGTTATCCTCGAAGAGCCGACCTTCTCGGCGGTCATGCAGACCGTCAGCTTAGGGCCCAGGCCGTGTAAAAAATCGCGCAGTTTTGGCGCTGATTTGGTCGCTCAGAAGGCCGACCTCACGCCCGCATCGCCTCCAGCAATCCGCCCACGCCGACGATCGTCATTACGCGCTTCATAT
>NZ_VKHP01000468.1 GCF_010811875.1 Bradyrhizobium uaiense | reverse complement strand
ACCGAGTTGAGCTCGTAGCCGGCCGAGACCGCGCGTCCGGTTCCGGTCAGCACCAGCACGCGGATCGCAGGATCGCCCTCGATCCGGTCGAACAGTCTGACGAGCTCGGCGAGGTCCTCGGCCTGCACTATTACAAGAGCGGCATCCAGCGCTACGTCACGAGGCTCGGCGTCGACAACGCCAAGATGCTGTTCCTGACCGCGCAGAAGATCTCGGCGCCGGAGATGCTGCGGATCGGCTACCTCACCGCGATGGTGTCGCTCGACCTGCTCGACGAGGAGGTCGACAGACTGGCAACGGTCCTGGCCGGCAATGCGCCGAAGGCGATGGCCGGCATGAAGCGCGCGGTCAACGAATTCGCCCGCGGTGAACTGGACGAAGCCGCCGCCGACCAGCGCCACCGCGACAGCATGCGCGGCGACGAGATCAAGGAAGGCATCAAGGCGTTCGCGGAGAAGCGGGCACCGAGGTTTTAGGTCGGCACTATCAACACCGTCACCCTGAGGAGCCGCGCAGCGGCGTCTCGAAGGGTCGACGGCCCGGCTAAAGCATGATCCGGAAAAGTGCGAAGCGGTTTTCCGAAAAGATCATGCTCAAACAAAGAGCTAAAGCGCGATGACGCTTCAACCTGATCTCATCGCGCTTTGGTGGCCGATTCATCCTTCGAGGCTCGCTCAGCGGCGCAATTGCGCCGCAAGGCTCGCACCTCCAGCGACAAAGGCGAAGCCTTTGCGCGGGGATGACGGGGTTATCGGTGTGCGAGCCCGTCGTATCCGTTACGGAGTGTCGCTACACCCGCTTGCTCCGCATCGCGCGCGTCTGCTCGATCTCAGGGTCGCCGGCGAGTGCCTGGTAGCGCTTGCTGTCGACGGCGACAATCGCGATGCGGCCTTCGGCGTCGGCGTGAACGCCCCAGCCGAAGCGTTTTCCGAGCGGCGAGGCGCGCATGCAGGCCTGGCCTTTCGAGAAGAACGTCTCGCGGGCCGCACTGCGTTCCTTCTTCGTCGCCTTCGCACCGAGCGCGCGGCCAGCCGACGACGTCGCGAACACGACGTCGTCGGACGTGTATTTGTAGGGCGCGCCGGCAAGCATGGCGTATTGCAGCGTGCCTACCGTCGGCTTGCCGCCATAGGGCCGCGGCTCCTCGCCGACGCGCGCCGGGCAATCCTCCGCGACACGGATGAAGGTGTTGACGACGTTGGTGGTGTAGAGCTCCTTGACCATCAGTCGATCGTATCACACGCCGGCCGCCGCTGCATGCTGCGCCGCCATCTCGTCATCGGCCTTCGAGATCAGCTGGAAAGCCGGGCGCGCGGTGATGCGTTCGACATAGCGGACGAACACGTCCCTTTTGGGCACGATGCCGAACATCATGGTCCAGGAGAGCGCAATGCCCCAGAGGATGTCGGCCGCCGTGATCTGATCACCGAACAGATAGGGCCCCTTTGCGAGCTGTGCTTCCAGCGTGCCCAGCATGGTGTCGTAATCGGCATAGGGCGACTGCGTGATCGGCGCCGGCTCGCGCTTCATGAAATGGTCGATCACCGCCGGCTCGAACGACGAGCCGTAGTAGGCGATCCAGCGCAGATACGGGCCGCGGCGCGGATCGTTCAGCGCCGGCGTCAGGCCGGCCTGCGGAAACAGGTCGGCGAGATAGATGAAGATCGCGACCTGCTCGGTCACCAGCGCGTCGCCATGGCGGA
Source organism: Bradyrhizobium uaiense (assembly GCF_010811875.1). Classification (GTDB taxonomy): domain Bacteria; phylum Pseudomonadota; class Alphaproteobacteria; order Rhizobiales; family Xanthobacteraceae; genus Bradyrhizobium; species Bradyrhizobium uaiense. The sequence continues at coordinate 313 of NZ_VKHP01000468.1, read as the reverse complement.
TCGCCGGCACCTTGCCGAGCGGATTGATGGCGAGATAGGCGTCCTTGCGCTGCTCGGCCGCCTTCATGTTGAGGATGTGCAGATCGTAGGGCGCGCCGAGCTCCTCCAGCAGCACCCGGGTGCCGGTGGCGCGGCTCTGCGGCGAGTAATACAGCGTGACACGGTCGGTGGTGGTGCTGGTCTCGGTGGTCATGGGCGGTCTCCTTGCGCCGTCGGGGGCATGGCCTCCTTATGTCCGCCTATACCTGACATCTTGTGTCAGGTATGATCTGGCGATGCGCGCGAGCCGGCTGTTTTCCATCCTCACCACCCT
>NZ_VKHP01000467.1 GCF_010811875.1 Bradyrhizobium uaiense | reverse complement strand
CGGCAGCTGCCTGGACGGCGCCGTCGATCAGGCTTTCATCCTCTTCGGAGAGAAAGTCTTGCCGCACTTGATCAGGATCACGATACTTTCGCAGCGCGCTCAATGCCGAAAGCAAATTGGCGGGCTCACCAAGAGACACTCTCGCGTGCGAGACCAAGGCCTCGTGATCGAGCCCGCCAATTGTCTTGCCCTGAGTGCCGAGATCATTTCCCAGGATACGAAGCGATCGGCCGTATTCGTAGATGGTACTTTTCTGCAGACCACCGCCGACAAAGCGGGTGAAGTTGTCGATGAGAGTAAGGTCGGTCTCGGACAGGTGCGGATAGATATCCGCCGAAGGCACGGCGGCGTTGACGGGAGAAGGCTCTTTTACGGAGGGAACAACATAGCGCCGGCGCGGGCCGTCAGGTGCATTGGGATTGCGATACCTATGAAGCGCTGTTAACGCAGGACCCATTGCTTTGTCACGCGCCATGAACTTGGCAGCGCGCGCTACCAGAGCGTCGTGGTCCAGTGCAGCAATCGTTTCGCCACGAGACCTCAGATCTTTTTGCAGTTTGAAAAGTGCGTCAGTATATCCCCGCGCAGTGCGTTGGCTTAGATTCCGGCGCGTCCGCTCCGCCTGGACCGCGCGCTCGATGACGCTTTGGATATTCGCTGGCGGCTCGGGAGGCGGGGTCTGGCGTACAGCCTCGGTCGCCTGGTGAGGCTCGCCGGCGTTTGCCAATTGCCGCTCGAAGGCCTCCTGCGACGCCTCGCCTGCCTCACGATGTTCCGCGGCGGCCCGTTGCACCTGCATCAAAGCTGCCGGACTGGATGGGAAAGGATTGTCCACGCTCACCTCACTCCGCAGATGGTGGCAGAATAGCTACGCCGGCAAGCTTGCGAGAAGCTGACGGAGCCTTCCGCCCGGCCACAAAAAGTGGCGTACCGATCCTTGTATTTGGTTTTCGTGGACGGGGTGCTGCAATCACCAGCGCCAGCACATTTGATCGCGCGATGTGCGGCCCGGGTGTCCTCAATGCCGCGGAGGCAGCGGCGCATCGCATTCGCCGCGGATGGATTTTCGTCGACCGCAAGCGCCTGCTGAGAAACCCACTATCTGCTTTGCTGCACGCGAACCATCGTAGAGTTATCGCAACTAAACTTAGGTTGGCATGGTAAAAGTGTCGTGGGAAGTTATCTTGCTCGAAGATCCGCAGAGCGACGACGCTTGAAACGATGAGCGCCTCAGTGAAGAAAAAGCGAAATCATGTGAGGCAAACAATATCGCTGCAGGACCGCCTGGCTGCGTTTGCAAGGGATCTTGTGGAAATGGCGGCGAGCATGCCAGAAGGCGCGGAGCGGGATAGTCTGCTGAGGCGAGCCCGCACCGCGGAAATTGCAGCTGACATTGACGATTGGGTCTCCTCGGCTGGGCTTCAGCCGCCGACGCCATAGGGTCCCGAGCCTCTCCTCCATCGAGGTCCTCGAGGGCCCCGTATGCAGCTCGGGCTCCTCTACGTTCAGGAGCAAGGTTTGCCGGGCTCTGATCCCTGAAGCCAACTTGACCACAGGGCAGGGTAAGAGTCAGCTGCCCGTATCCGAAGAGAATGAGGAATCGCCCCATGGCGCTCCCCAGATTGCAGAGCCTGTTCTTCACGCGCATTGTCTGGTCGCGCTGGAGCTTCGGCTCATGGTTGGCCCACCGCTCGAGCTGAAGCCTGGCTCATGGCTGCTACGGGAGGTCTGTTCGCCAAAAGACGCAAACGTATCACGAGGAGGGCTGCGTAAACGGCTTTGCCGATGGACAAGCCGATCCAGATACCAATGGCACCGAGGCCAGTTTTCAAGCCGAGCACGTAGCTGACGGAAAGACCGATCAGCCAGTAAGCGATGCCTGCGAAAAACAGCGGCACGCGCGTGTCCCCTAAGCCGCGCAGGCCACCGGCTGCAATGCTCTGAAGTGCATCAGTAATGAAGAAGCTCGCGCCGACAAGGATGAGAGCTGCAGTCAGCTTGATCGTGGCGTCCGCATTG
>NZ_VKHP01000466.1 GCF_010811875.1 Bradyrhizobium uaiense | reverse complement strand
GCCGCGCCGAGCTTCGAGGAGAACACGACATTGCCGCTCGCGATATAGGTCTGCACGTCGGCAAATCCCTCGTCGACGCACATCGCCTTCAGCTCAGTCATCGGCAGCTTGCCGGTGCCGCCGACATTGACCGCGCGCAGCAGGGCGACGTAACGCATCACGATCTCACGTCAGCAGCAGCGCCATGCCCGGATCGCCCTTCTGCATCGCGCGCTGATAGGCCGGGCGCGCGGCGATGCGGCCGAGATAGTTCCTGATATTGAGGCAGCGGCCGAGGTCGTAGGGCAGGAAATAGCGCATGGTCGTCAGCGAGAAGCCGATCATGATATCGGCCGTCGTGAACGCGTCACCCGCCAGATATTCGGCATCGCGCACGCGTGCGTCGATCAGGTCGAACGAACGATCGACTCGTGTCTTGGTCGCGACCAGTATCGGATTGTCGGGAGCGAGGTTGAGCCGGTGCAGGATCATGCTGCGGCCCATCTGCGCCTGCAGGGTGCCGTTGGCGAAGTGAAACCAGTACAGGAACTTGGCGAAGTCGGGATGGTCGGGCTTCAGCGCCAGCCGTCCGTTGCCGTATCTGGCGACGATGTACTCGACGACAGCGCCGGATTCGGCCAGCACCAGCTCGCCGTCGGTGATGACGGGCGCGGCGCCGATCGGGTGCAGCGCCTTGTAGTCGGCCGGCGCCAGGATCGTGACGGGATCTCGCGCGGTGCACTTCAGCTCGTAGGGGATCGCAAGCTCCTCGCACAGCCAGACGATCCGCTCCGATTGCGACTTGCCGAGATGGTGAACGGTGAGCATGCGGGGCTGCCTCTCAGGCGTTCTTTTTCTTCTTCGCCCGCTTCTTCTCGGCTTGCGTGTCGGGTTTCTTCTCAGATTTCTTCCGAGATTCCTTGGCCGGCGGCGGCTCTTCCATCGCCTTCTTCATGGCGCGCGCATAGGCGTCGGCGGCATTCTCCGCCGAATTCTGCAACCGTTTGGCGGTCGCGGTCGCGTTCAGGATCGTGCTCTTGGCGAGGTGGCGGAAGCGCGCCTTGGTGTCCTTGTCCTTGGCTTTGGCCGAGCGCGCGACCCAGACGGCCTGGCGCTTCTTGGCAGCCGCCATGACGGCCTTGGTCTGCGCTCTTGCGGTTTGCCGGATCACGGCGTCGAGGTCGGCTTCGGCCATTCAGATGCACTCATTGGACTGGACATGCGCCGGATGGCGCAGGAAGGGGAGCTATCACTAGCGCAACCGGCGCGGTTTGAACATGCGATCGTTGGCGACGCCCCGAGGGTGCCGCCGGCGGTCTGAGGCGGCCATGCCGGCTTATCCGCCTGGCCGGCGGGGAGTGGCCCGGCCGATGATGGTGCGCTGTATCGGGCGTAGGGTTCGGCATGATATAGCGGCGCCCGGCCAACGGCCGCGCCGTCCCATCGAGGTCCCGATGCCAGCAATCAGCCGACGGAGCCTGCTTGGCGGCCTTGCCGTGCTCGCGGCGTCGCGCTCGGTTGCGGCGGCGACCGCTGAGACGCTGAGTGTCGAGGCCGACGACGGTCGCGTGACGCTCAACCACTTTGCCTCCGGGCGCAGCGGCAAGCGCCCGGCGGTGCTGGTTCTCCACGGCTCGCGCGGCTTCGATCTCAGGCCGCAGGCCTATGCGCGTTATGCCGATGCGCTGACGGCGGACGGCATTGATGCCTATTTCGTTCGTTACTACACGCCGGCCGACGAGCAGGCATTCGAGACGCTGCACACGCGCGAGCGCCGCGAGGCCTACGAGAGCGGGCGTTTCGATGCCTGGGCGGCGCGGGTTTCGTCCGTGCTGACGTCGGTGCTGGCAGGTGCGGACAGTTCCGGCCGGATCGGGCTGCTGGGGTTTTCGCTCGGCGGCTATGTTGCTGCGGCAGCGGCCGCGCGCGACGAGCGCGTGGCGGCGTTGGCCGTGCTGTATGGCGGCATGCCCGAAAGGATCGCGCCGCAGGTCAAGCATCTGCCGCCGATGATCGAGTTGCACGGCGAGGCCGACCGCAACGAGCCGCCCGCCAGCGGGCATGCGCCGGGCCGGGCCGGCAAGGCGGTCGGCGGGGCGGG
>NZ_VKHP01000465.1 GCF_010811875.1 Bradyrhizobium uaiense | reverse complement strand
GCACGACCTCGCCGCCGCGCCGAAACTCCCAATCGAAGGGACGTCCGGTCGCCGCGCATCTGGCCGGGATCGGCGAGGCGGCGGCGGAGACCTCGAAATCGCGCGATGCGGTGCGCGGCAGGCTGCGGGTCAATGTCGACCCGTTGTTCTCCCGCATGGTGCTGTCGCCGAAGCTGAGCGAGTTCCTGCTGCAGAATCCGGGCATGGAGCTGCGTATCGAGACCCGCGACCGGATCGCGGATCTGGTCAGCGACGGTTTCGACCTGGCGGTGCGGTTCGGCGAGCCGGTGCCGTCGGCGCTGATTGCGCGCCGCGTGCTCGATGCGCGCGTGCTCACCGTGGCCTCGCCGATCTATCTCGAACGACACGGCCGGCCGCTCGACCCGCGGGAGCTGGCGAGCCGCGACCATCAGTGCATCCATGCAATCGACGCGGCGACCGGACGTCCCTTCGATTGGGAGTTTCGGCGCGGCGGCGAGGTCGTGCCGGTCGCGGTCAACGGGCGGCTCACCGTGACCGATTCAGGAACCAAGCTCGGCGCCTGCCTCGCCGGCTTCGGCATCGCGCAGGTGATCGATATCGGGCTCGACGATCATCTGAGGAGCGGGGCGCTGATCGAGCTGTTTCCGGACTGGCCCGACGAGCGCTTTCCGCTCTACGTCTATTACGCCTCGCGTAACCACGTGCCGGCCAAGGTGAGGCGGTTTATCGACTTCGTCACGGAAACGCTGGCGTCAAAGTCACGTCCGACCCGCAAATCCGCTCACCTGCGCAAGGTAGGCTAGCCAAATCGTTGGCATCAGCTAGCTCTTCGCCGATCCTTTGGCTGATCCCTGCCGTGAGGCGATGATGACGCCGGCGAGCACCAGCGCGTAACCGATCAGATGGAACGGCGCCAGCGTCTCGCCGAGCAGCAGGATCGCCATCGCCGAGCCGAACACCGGCACCAGATGGAAGAACGGCGCGGCGCGGTTCGGGCCGATCAGCGCGACGCCGCGGTTGAAGAACAGATACGCCAGCGTCGACGGGAAGATCAGCACGTAGACCAGTGTGGCCATGGTCAGAACGTCGAACTTCAGCGTCATGCCGTTGGCGAATTCCCAGATCGCTGCCGGCAGCAGCATCAGCGCGCCACAGCAGGTGGTGAACGAGATCAGCGAGAGCTGATGGATTTTCGGCCGCCGTGGGATCAGTGCCGAATAGAGCCCGAACGACACCAGTGAGGCGCCGAACATGATGTCTCCCCGATTGAAGCTGATGCTGGCGAGCGCCGAGAAATCGCCGCGCAGGATGATGGTCAGCACGCCAGCCAGCGAGATCGCGATGCCGGCAGACTGTGCCGGCGTCAGCCGGACGCCGAACAGAATCAGCGACCACAACGCCACGAACAGCGGCCCCGCCGACTGGATCAGGAGCGCGTTCAACGCCTCGGTATACTGCATCGCCCAGTAGGAGATCGCGTTGTTGAACGCGAAACCGACCGCGGACAACAGCAGCATCAGCGGCAGCGCCCTGCGCAGCTTCGGCCAGTCCTCCTTCAAATGCGGCCAGGCGAACGGCAACAGGATCAGGAACACGCCGAACCATCGGATCGTAGTCAGTGTGACCGGCGGCACATGGCTGCCGACATGCCGCGCCAGCACGATATTGGCGGCCCAGAACAGCGACGTCAGGCTGAGCAGCAGATAAGGCTGGTTGTTGAGCCAGTGCAGCGGCGAGCGGCGCGGGGTGGTGGCAGGTGCGGGCAAGGCGGTCATTATTCGGCGGATGTTGTGCCCGAATCCGCCGCGGCGACAAGACGAAAGTGCGGATTGGAGCCATGCGCACCGGCGGCGCGATCTGACGTGGAAGCCGCACTGCCGTGGATTAACAGAACCCGTCATCCAGAGAGACCGTGAATGTATGCCTCTCGATGACGCAACATGCTCGATGTCGTCCCGGCGAAAGCCGGGACCCATAACCACCGAAGGTCATTGTTGCACGACGCTGGGGCCCCAGCCTTCTAACAACTCAAACCTGTGGTTGATGGGGTGGACGGCCCCCTACGGCATCAGTGTGCCAGAATGAGGTTGTTGCAAATCTCAGACAAGGGAGCCGTCCGTGAGAGAGATTATCCGCATTGGGATGGATACGTCGAAGTAT
>NZ_VKHP01000464.1 GCF_010811875.1 Bradyrhizobium uaiense | reverse complement strand
CAACGGGCGATCGGCTGCGCAACCCCGACCAGCTCCGCCGATCGCCCGTTGCTCCACCCGCGCCACTCGGCGTACAAAACCCCGAGACTCTAACTGCTGTTGGATGAATGTTCGGTGGCAGGTCATGAGCAACCGGTGAACGTTCGGGAATCCTAGAGAATTCTAGGACCCGGCCTGCATTCCGGCGCCCCCATACCCGAGAAGCGCACTTGACTGAAATTCACTCGCGACTGACCGGCGGCCCCCGGACTGTCACGCCGCTTTCGGCGTCAAAGGCAATCAGTACGGGCGCATTACTGAGTTGCGCCTTCTGCACTCGCTCAGTAGCGGTCTTCGGGAGGGCAGTTACCTCACGATAATACCGCGGAACCATGAAATCGGGAAGATTTGCTCGGCACCAGTCGGCCAGTTTGCGGGAGTCGATCGCGCTTTCAGAACGGCGAACATAGTAAAGGGCGACATCCTGTTCCGTTAGATCTGACGCCTCTCCAACCGCCGCCACCTCCAGAATATCCGGATACTGTCCCACAACACGTTCGATTTCCTGCGCCGAAATATTTTCCCCGCGCCGACGAATACTATCGGTTACCCGCCCAACAAAATAGAGCCATCCATCATCGTCTACCCGCAACAGATCGCGAGTATTGTACCATCCATCATTGAAAACCGATGCAGTCGTCTCCGGATCCTTGTAGTAGCCTTCCATGATGAGATGTGGCTCGCGCGGCTTCACATGGAGGAGCCCGATATTCGAGCCCTTCTCCACCGGCTCTAGCCGGATCTCAGCTCTGTCACAGAAAGGCCCGACCGAGCCAAGGCGGCCCGAAGCCGCCGGGTTGGCGGCCCAGCAAGCCGCCATCTCGGTTTGTCCATAACCTTCGAGCAGGGGCACACTGAATCTCGTTTGGAACGCTTGCCAGATCTCCTGTGTGGCCGCTCCACCCATTCCGTAACGTAGGTTATGCTCCCGATCCCTCGGACTAGGCACCGCTTTGAGCAGAATAGCGAGCGTCGCTCCCAGGTACGTAAACATTGAGGCTCGCGTCTCTCGGATTCGGTCCCAAAAGGACGAGGCCGAAAATCGCGGATCAATGTAGGCGGTCGCTCCATTCAGGAGGCACGCCATGCCGACGCCCATGCTTGTAACGTGAAAGAGCGGAAACGCAGTATGGCCAACCTCTCCGGGCGAGAGCGGGACAAAGGTGCGCGAGTAGAACCAGGCGTGTCGCGCTTGCGTTACGGGGTGCCAGGCTACGCCCTTTGGCCGCCCCGTCGTTCCCGACGTATAGAGGATTAAGCCGAGGTCGCCGGTCCGCGCCATCGGGCGCTCAGGGCTGCCGTGGACCATGACCATCCAATCCGTCGCTGACAGCAAACGCGCATTCGGGCAAAGTTCACGAACAACCGTCACCAGATCGTCTGCCACGATCAGCAGCGCCGGCTCACAATGGCTCACCGTGTACTTGAGAATGTCTCCGCGCAGGTGCGTATTAATCGGAATGAAGGTCACTCCGGCCCAAGCGGAGCCAAACCATGCGGCGAGCATGGCCTGTTGATTGTGAAGTATGAGGCCGAGCCGATCGCCGGGATGAACGCCCAATTCAGCGAGAGCGCCAGCCGCACGCGACGCGAGCCCAGGAATATCTGCGGCACTTAACGTGCCATCGGAAGTTACAACCGCCCCGCCGTCAGGAAGCCGCGTAAGAAGCTCAGCAAACGAAAACTCGGGAACTTGCATCGTGGATTGCGACCTCTACTTGCGGTGGTGAGATGCCTAACAAATTAAACTAGAGAACCATCCTGAATAATAACTGCAAAGACCAATCAGACATCGCAGGAATTCGGTAAATTCTAGGGAGTACTGTGGTTGGATTCCGACGACGTTCTCTAGTCGTTCGTGAAGAACCGGCGCGCCGCCGGGCTCAGGCGATATTTGGCGCCGGGATGGTCTCGAGGAAGGCTCGGATGATGGCACGCAAGAGCTCTGCGAGCCATCGCAGGAGCAGGCCGAAGTTGTAGCCGGCGGCGGCGAGGACAGCGTTGATACAGTCGCCGGGACGCCCGCCGGGACGCCCTTTGAGATAGTTGCGGTCCATGCGGTGCTCGGCCTTGATGTGACCGATGACGGGCTCGACAGCCGCGCGACGCCTCATCTCGCGGCGGATGGGAGCTGAGACGCGGCGGACCTG
>NZ_VKHP01000463.1 GCF_010811875.1 Bradyrhizobium uaiense | reverse complement strand
CTTCAAGACCGGCGCGCGGGTCAGCGTCGTGATGAGCCCGTTCGCTGCGGCCATGAGCGACCAGGACATGAAGGACGTCGCGGCCTATTACGCCTATCTGCCGCGGGTGCCTTCGAACAATCTGGATACCGGGCGTCCCGCGCCGGCGGTCGTGGTGACGGGCGCGCCGATGCGCAACATCCCGCCCTGCGGCTCCTGCCACGGCGATATCGACAACAAGGCGGGAAGTCCCTGGCTCGGTGGCCAGTCGGCGGTCTACATCAAGGCCCAACTCGAGGCCTTCGCGTCCGGGGCGCGGCGCAACGACATCAGCGAGCAGATGCGCAACATCGCCCGCCAGATGACCGCCGAGGAGATCGACCAGGTTGCGCACTACTACGAGGTCCAACCCTGAGCGGGCATCGCGCAGCGTTGCCGTCGACGAATTTGATTACCGGCAACTGTTTCATTGGCGCATTGTCAGCAGGCCAGCGTTGTTGGCGATGCCCGGCGGCGTGGTGCTCGGCTGGGAGCCGTGCAAGTGTGCGCTGCCTACTGCGCTAATTTTTCCTGTCACGACATTCGAAATCGGTTCTTTGTAAGTCCAGACTCCTTGCGGACGGTACCAGCCGATCGCGAAACATGCTCAGTCGCGAGGGCCGAAACAGTTCCCGTGGTCCAGTCAAATTCGTGGGTTTTGGTGCTGATATCGCTGGGTTTTAACCTATAGAACTTCAACGCAAACCGCGGTGCGGCGCGCCGAGTTGGCAAAGCGAGCGGCGCCGTCGTCGCACGAAGCTTGAGTAGGAAAGGATTGAGCGAATGAGTAGGTCGAACATGCTGCGCCTCCTGAGAGTTCTGACGTTGGCAATTGCCGGAGTAGCGGCGGCTCGAACGGCCGGCGCCGCGGAGACGAAGGTGACGCCCCTAATGTCCAAGGAGTTGGAGGGGGTGCCGGGCAAGGAAGGAGCGATGTTGTTGGTCGAGTATCCACCCGGAGGTTCTGATCCGGTGCATCGACACAACGCTTCTGCCTTCATCTATGTTCTTGAAGGAGTGATCGTAATGCAACTTCGAGGCGGTAAGGAAGTCAATTTAACCAAGGGACAGACCTTCTTTGAAGGCCCGGCGGACGTTCATACAGTCGGACGAAACGCAAGCAAGACAGAACCTGCCAAATTTCTTGTGCTGTTCGTCAAGGATAAGGGAACACCAGTATTCCTTCCCGCCCAGTGAGGGTTGAGCGCTGCCGGTGATAAAGCGGCCCACGCGGAAATTGACAGCGCAACTCTGTGATAGTGGTTGTGACAGCCGCAAACGAGCATCCGGCAAGACTGCGGACACAACGTCTTCAGCGCCTCTTTCGCCAATATGATTACAGACCGCTAGATGCTAGCCATCGACGGTTCGATCGTCGCGACGAGCGAGTGACGCCGCTCGATCACGCTCGCTTCATCCATGAAGGCGGCAGCCTGCAAAGGCAGGTAATGGACCGTCTTGAGCCCGATGCAGCCAAGCGCTGCAGAGAGATACGGCGTGAGAAAGTCCGGCTGGTTGGCTTTGTCGCCGGCGAACATGCCACCAGAAGCAATTCCGACGAATATCGGTCGGTCCACAAGGATTCCGACCTTGCCCTCCGGGGTTGGCATGATCGTGCGCCCGGCACGGAGAATCTGATCGCGCCATGCCTTCAAGACGCGAAGGAACCGTGAAGTTGTTCATTGGTGTGCCGATGACATTCACGTTGGCCGCTTCGACTTCGCGGATCAGTGTCTCGGACAATTCCATCACGCCGCTCGACGTGGCCACGATCGCCGCCGGTGACGATAGGGCGGTGGCGTAGTCGGACCCGGTGTGAGGCAAAGGCTCGGTGCCAAGGTCTCGACGACTGATGGTCGCGCCCGGCACAAGCGCCCGGAGCTTGTCGACAATCGCTACCGAAAGCTGGCGGCTGTGCGACCCCCGCCGTGGGCTGCAATCGATATCGAGGATGTTCATGCCTGCTTCCCCAAAGGCTTCACGAAACCAATTGCGAAGTCGAGCAGTCCTTCGCGCTTGCAGAAGCGGCGCGCATGTTCGTTCGTCGCCGTGGTGTCGAGGACTAGGTGGTGTGGACTCTAAGGATTCCCTTTTAGGAGCAAATCAGATTCAAGGCTGCTTTTGGGGAGGCCGCCTTGGGTGTGATGGACCGTTTGGTATTGAGCGACGCGGCGTGGGAGCGGATGGC
>NZ_VKHP01000462.1 GCF_010811875.1 Bradyrhizobium uaiense | reverse complement strand
GGTCTGCGCCACGCCGTTGATCAGGAACTCGCCGCCGGCTGCCGTGCCGTTCGAATCCCACAGCTGCAGCTGATACGAGACATTGCTCGGATCGGACACGTTCACCAGGCTCGAGAGCGCAATCTGCCCACCGGCCGTGGCACTTGGCAGGCTCGAGACACTCAGCGTCGGCGCTGCCACCGAGACCGCAAACTGCTGCCAGCTACCTAGCGCGCCGTTATTTTGAATGAGCCGCGCCCACAGCGTATCGGAGCCGACCGAAGTGCCGGCATCGAACACCACATTGGCGCCCGACGGCACATTGATCGCCTGGCCTGCGGGCTGCGCCACGCCATTGATCAGGAACTCGCCGCCGGCCGCGGTGCCGTTCGAATCCCACAGCTGCAGCTGATACGTGGCGTTGCTGGGATCGGACACGTTGACCAGGCTCGAGAGCGCAATCTGCGCACCGGCCGTGGCGCTTGGCAGGCTCGAGACACTCAGCGTCGGCGCCGGCACCGTGACCGCAAACTGCTGCCAGCTACCTGCCGTGCCGTTCTGAACCAGCCGCGCCCACAGCGTGTCGGAGCCGACTGAAGTGCCGGCATCGAACACCACATTGGCGCCCGACGGCACATTGATCGCATGGCCCGCGGTCTGCGCCACGCCGTTGATCAGGAACTCGCCGCCGGCTGCCGTGCCGTTCGAATCCCACAGCTGCAGCTGATACGCCACGTTGCTGGGATCGGAAACGTTGACCAGGCTCGATAGCGCAATCTGCCCACCGGCCGTGGCGCTCGGCAGGCTCGAGACACTCAGCGTCGGCGCCGCCACCGAGACCGAGAACTGCTGCCAGCTACCTGCCGTGCCGTTCTGAACCAGCCGCGCCCACAGCGTGTCGGAGCCGACTGAAGTGCCGGCATCGAACACCACGTTGGCACCTGACGGCACATTGATCGCATGGCCTGCGGTCTGCGCCACGCCGTTGATCAGGAACTCGCCGCCGGCTGCCGTGCCGTTCGAATCCCACAGCTGCAGCTGATACGTGGCGTTGCTGGGATCGGACACGTTGACCAGGCTCGAGAGCGCAATCTGCCCACCGGCCGTGGCACTTGGCAGGCTCGAGACACTCAGCGTCGGCGCTGCCACCGAGACCGCAAACTGCTGCCAGCTACCTAGCGCGCCGTTGTTTTGAATGAGCCGCGCCCACAGCGTATCGGTACCGGCTGAAGTGCCGGCATCGAACACCACATTGGCACCTGACGGCACATTGATCGGCTGGCCTGCGGGCTGCGCCACGCCGTTGATCAGGAACTCGCCGCCGGCTGCCGTGCCGTTCGAATCCCACAGCTGGAGAGTCCGATAGCCGGCACTGTTCGGGTCAACGACGGTCACCAGGCTCGACAAGGCGATCAACTGACCTGCGCTCGCCGAAGTGTTGCTCACGACGTTAACTGATGGCGTAATAGGTACGGCCGTGATCAGCGTGCCCGTACCAGAATCCTGCATTACGCTCAGGCCAACTCCGGGATTCTGACCCAGCTGCAGATCATACGTTATTCCGCCCTCGACAACTTGAAGGACGCTGCCCGACACAACAGTGACTGAGCCTCCGGAGGTGAACGTCACGCCGGTCAGATCGATCGTATCACCAACGACGATGCCGCCGATGATGTCGCTGGGCATGGTGGTGCCGTCGATCACAAGCGTTCCGCTCGAACTGGCGAAGGTAATGCCGCCGCTCGCGATGCTTCCGGCCTGCAATTCGACCTTGCCGCCCGAAATCGTCACCGGACCGGTCGACCCGCCGGACGAAACGATTTCCGTACCGCCGGCAAACACCGCAACGTTGCTGGTCACCGCGCCGGCAACATTGAAAGTGCCGCCGCTGGAGACGCTGACATTGTGGGCAGTCGCGCCGGACAGGACATTCAACTTGCCGCCACTGCTGACGGTCGTGTGGTCGATCGCGCCTCCCGACGACACGTTCACCGTGCCGCCCGAAATCCCTGTCCCGGAGCTGGTCACGCCGGTGACCACGCCTCCGGAGAGCACGTTCTCGACGCCGCCGGCAAGGACCGCGACGTTGCTTAGAACCGTGCCGCCGACGTTGAAGATGCCGCCGCTCGAGACCGAGATATGGTCAGCCGTCGCGCCCGACGAGACGTTCAGGTCGCCGCCGCTGAAGACGGTCGCATATTCGAAAGACGCGCCGGAGAGAACGTCGACCAGCCCGGAAATTGCGGTCCCCGAACCG
>NZ_VKHP01000461.1 GCF_010811875.1 Bradyrhizobium uaiense | reverse complement strand
CCGGTGCAGATATGCACACCGAGGCCTTCGCCGGCGCCGCGGCCGAAGATCGAACCATCCATCGGGCCTGCACCGCGCCGCTCGACCGACTTGCCCTCGGCGGTCCAGCGAAACACGCTCTCGGCGCCCGGGTCGCCCTCGATCATGCGCTCGTAATCATCGAAGGCGTGCTGGGTCAGCGTCTCGATCGTCACCAGCGCGCCCGATTGCACGCGCATGACCGGCGGGATGCTGCGGCTGAGATAGCCCCAATGGGCGGTCTCCCTCGACACCTTGAGATGGTGGTGTGACGCGCCTCGCCCCTCCGGCGCAGCCGCAGGCGGCTCAACCGGCAGCACCGGCTCTTGCTGCGCAATGGTCTCGTGCGCCACCGGACCTGGCGCGAGCCGCAGCACCGTTGCGGTGCCGCGCGCAAGGCGTGGCCGGCCGCGCGTGCGCTCGGCCTCGGCTTCACGCGGCACGGCCTTGCGGAAGTCGCGCGGCGAGGTGCCGTAGGTCGCGCTGAACATGCGGCTGAAATGCGCCTGATCGGTGAAGCCCCAGCGGTAGCTGATTTCAGCGATGCGCTGGTCGGCATAGTTCGGATCGATCAGGTCGTTGCAGCAGCGTTCCAGCCGCCGCTCGCGCACGTAGGCCGAGAATGTCGTGTTCTGCCGTTCGAACAACCGCTGCAGGTAACGTTGCGACAGCCCTTCCTGCCGCGCGATGTCGGCGATGGTCAGGCTGGCATTGCCGAGCTGGGCCTCGATCGCGGCATCGACCCGCCGCAAGTGACCGGCCTGCACCTGCGTCATCGCCTCGGCATCGAGCCGTATCTCGCCGAGCAGTGCGCCGGCGACGAGCTCGGTGATCGCGACCTCGGCCGTGGCGAGATCGGCCTTGTCCAGGATCGCGAAATTGCCGCCCAGCGTCCGCATCACCGGACGGACGGCGGCGGCCGCGATCGTCGCGCCGAGCACGGCCGGCAGACGCAGACGATTGTGCCCGAGCCGGCCGAGCAGCCGCTCACGCGGCAGTTCGAGCAGCAGGATCTCGAAATCCTCCCGCAGCGTCATGCGCCAGGGCGATTGCAGGTCGCACACCGAGATGTCGTTGTCGGCGAACTCGCAACTGCGTTGACCGGAGGCGATGCTGCCACGGCCGTAGGCATGAAAGATGATGGCGACCCGCGCCGGCATTCCCGGCGACGCCGCATGACCGTTGCAGACGATCTGCTGCTCGGTCGAACGCAGCAGCGCAAGCTGGCCGCCGCTCGTCGAGTGCTTTGCAGTCAACTCGCCGAACTGGAATTGGCAGGCGTCCGGCAATTCGCAATCGAGCAGCAGCCCGGCCAGCGCCTCGCGCCAGACCTCCCGCCGGTTTTGCCGCGGGATCGCATCGACCGAAATCCGATAGGTCGTCGCGACCATCACCCCTCCAGGCCGGAGCTCCGCAACCTTCAAGTCACGGAGCCGTGAAGGCAGCGTGCACCGATTGCACGGAGGCGGCAAGCGTGTTGCAGCAGCACATGCTGCCCAGCCTGCGTGCAATGGCCCTTCTGCCGACCACGAGCCGCCAGCGATGATCGCAGCGCAACTTGATCAGATGCGCCCAAATTCTTGACCGTCCCGGCCATGCCGCAATGCGAAGGCAGCCGCCGCAGATGCCTTGCACGCCTTTGCACATGCTTTCGCGTCGCAACGAACACAAGCGCGCCTACAAATTATTGGGCGCGCTTGGTCATGTCGGAGCGGCCCTGTGCCATGCACTCTCACGCGCACTCGATCCATGGAGGAGCTCAGGATGTGCGCAGGTGACGACAAGAATTGCCCGGAATTCGAATTGCATCATCGACAGTTCAAGAAGACCCTCGACCGGGAACGCCGCTCGTTCCTGCGCTCGAGCTTCGCGGCGGCGGGCGGCGCCGCGGCGATGACTGCCGGCGGCATCTCGCTGGTGACGCCGAAGATGGCGGCGGCGGCCGAGAAGCATCAGCCGGCGCAACGCGGCTACCATCATTTGCCGGCCAATGCCGACACCGTGCATTGGGGTTATTTCAGCAAGTCGCTGAAGCCGCGCGTCGAGATCAGTTCCGGCGACTTCGTCACGATCGAGGCGCTGACGCATCACGCCAATGACGATGCCGAGCGCATGGTGAAGGGCGATCCCGGCGTCGAGAGCGTGTATCTCTGGACCAAGGAGAAGAAGGGCGTGAACCGGCGCGGCGCCGGCCCGATGGATGCTTCACTGTTCGGACGCGGCGCGGGCGAAGGCCTCGGTGTGCATATCTGCACCGG
>NZ_VKHP01000045.1 GCF_010811875.1 Bradyrhizobium uaiense | reverse complement strand
AGCCGTCGAGCCTATACGGCGCGCCCGCGCCGGAGCGGCCGTTTTCCCAGGAGGTCGGCCGCGATCCCGGCCATCGGCGCATCAGCTACACCGACAAGTCGCCGGATTGCGGCCACGATTGATTTCGCGCAGAGCCTGCCGCGGGAGGTGATCGACGCTGCCGCCGACAGGGACGTCACATTCACGTTCCGGAGCGACCAGGCTGTTCACGGGCAAGTCCCTGATCCTGACCTTCAGCGTCCCGCAGTTCTTCTTTCACGTCGCAACGGCCTACGACATCCTGCGTCATGCCGGCGTCGATCTCGCGAAGAAGGACTTCCTCGGACCGCCGCGGCAGCCGCAGGATTAGGCCTCGTTGCGGTCCTTGCTCGCCTGAAGGGCGGTCGCGGTGCGGCTGATGATCTCGTGCCTGAACTGCTCGAAGCGCCGCCGCGCTTCCGCTTCGCGATCGTCGACGAATTTGATTGCGGCGTCCCTGTCCATCGGGCCGTTGACCAGCGGGGTCGACCCTTCACCGACGGTCTCGTCGACGAAGTATTCGGCGCCGTCCTCGCGCACCGTCCAGCGGAAGCGCAGCGCGGCCATCGGACCCGGGCCGGACTTTGAATAGCCGTTGGCCTCGATCGGTTGGGGCGGCTGGATCGGCTCCGGCTCGCTCGGCTCCGGTTCGTCCACTTCCGGTTCGACCGCTTCCAGCTCCGGCTCGTTGAGCTCGGCCTGTTCGATCTCCGGCTCGGCCTGTTCGAGCGGCGGCGGCTCGATCGCCGTCGGTTCGGCCTCAACGGAAACCGCCTCGACAGCAGCGACCGTGATGGAAGTGGGCAGAGGCGGTGGCATTGCAATGGAGGCCGGCGGCTCCTGAGCGGGCTCGGCTGCCTTGTCCGCCGTCTTGTCGGACGACTTGTCGGCCGATTTGGCCGTCTCGGGAGGTGTCGTCGTCTGATCGAGAATGCTCGCAATCGCAGCGAGCGCATTGTCGGTCGGATCACTCACGGTTCGGTCTCCCAGGCACGACGCCAGCGGAATCGCGCCGACGCCCTTTCTATCTACCTGATCTGACTACCCTTTGTCAGCCCGGCGCTTCTGCTCCGGCGCAGCCTAAGCGCAGACCGGCGGACGCCGGTCCTTCCAGGGGCGGACCTGCTCGAGCTGGCCGGCGAGGCGGAACAGCAGCCCTTCCTCGCCGAGCTTGGCGGCGAACATCATGCCGAGCGGCAATCCGGCCTTGTTCCAGGCGAGCGGCACCGACATCGCCGGTTGGCCGGACATGTTGAACATCGAGGTGCCCGGCATGTAGCGACGCAGGACAGGCGCAATGTGGGTCAGGTCCTCTGACATCGTGTTCAGCTCGCCGAGGCGGAGCGGCGGCGCGCACAGCGTCGGGCTGAGGAAGATGTCGCAACCTTCGAAGAACGTCGCGAGCCCGCGCGAGATCTGGAATGCCGCCAGCTGCGCGGCGACGTAATCCGCCGGTGTCATCTTCACCGAATTCTCCGCGCTCGCCAGCGTCAGGCGCTCGACGTCGTCGGAGGTCAGTCTGCGCCCGACGCGCTGCTCGAGCAGCCGCACCGTCAGCGCCGTGTTGCCGCCGACGATCGTCGTCATGGTTGCTGCGGGATCGGCCGCAAGCGGCGGCGCGCGCTCCTCGACATGATGGCCGAGGCCCGCCAGCAGCTTGGCAATGTCACGGACCGCCGCGGCGATCTCGGGATCAATCGCGTCGCCATACGGCGACTTGTCGGTGAAGCTGATGCGCAGATGGCCGGGATCGCGGCCGACCTCCTGGGAAAACGGCCGCTCCGGCGCGGGCGCGACGTAGAGGCTCGACGGCTCAGGCCCATGGATCGCGTCCATCATGACCGCACTATCGCGGACGCTGATGCTGAGCACGTGGCCGACAGAGAAACCGCCCCAGCCTTCGCCGCGGTCGGGACCGCAGGGGTTGCGGGCACGCGTCGGCTTCATGCCGAACACGCCGGAGGCGGAGGCGGGGATCCGGATCGAGCCGCCGCCGTCGCTGGCGTGCGCGACGGGCAGGATGCGCGCTGCGACCGCGGCACCCGCGCCGCCGGACGAGCCGCCGGAGGAATGTTCGAGATTCCAGGGATTGCGGGTCGGGCCGAACAGACGGGATTCCGTCGTCGGCATCAGGCCGAATTCCGGGCTTGCGCTCTTGCCGAAGATCGCAAGGCCGGCATCGAGAAAGCGCTGGGCCAGCGTGCCGTTGTGGTCGGCGACGAAGTCCTTCAGCAGGCTGGCGCCCGACGTGGTGCGGGTGCCTTCGAGCAGATCGAGGTCCTTCAGCAGGAACGGCACGCCGGTCAACGGACCGTCGGGCAACCCCTTGGCGATCTGACGCTCGGCGTAATCGTAATGCTTGACGACGACGGCGTTGATCTTCGGATCGACCGCGGCAGTGCGCGCGATCGCCTCCTCGAGCAGCTCCTTTGGCGTCACGTCCTTCTTGCGGACGAGCTCCGCAAGTCCGACCGCGTCATAGTTGCCGAATTCCTTGAAAGCCATGTGCATGCTCCGCATCGCCGGGGCCGATCTTGGGGTGTCGGCCACGGCGCAATTGAGGACGGCTGAAAGCTCAGCCGAGGACGTCCTGGTTGATCACATTCTGGCGCAGCGGATTGCCGTCCAGCACGCTCAGGATATTGCGCGCGGTCTGCTCGCTCATGCGATCGACCGCCTCGACCGTCACGCCCGCAACATGCGGGGCCATGATCACGTTGGGCAGGGCGTGCAACGGCTGGCCGACCGGCGGCGGTTCGACCTCGAACACGTCGAGGCCGGCGCCGGCGAGCTTGCCCGACACCAGCGCGTCGTGCAGCGCGTTCTCGTCGACGATGCCGCCACGCGCGGTGTTGATGAGATAGGCGGTCGGCTTCATCAGCCTGATCCGCGCCGCGTTGAACAGGCCGACCGTTTCGGGATTCTTCGGGCAATGGATCGTGACGAAATCCGCCCGCGGCAGCGCCGCCTCCAAGCTCGGCACGGCCTCACAGCCGGCCGCGGTGATCTCGCTGGCGGGCTTGTAGGGGTCGTACACCAACACATTCATTTCCATCGCAAGGCAGCGCTTGGCGGTGCGGGTGCCGATGCGGCCGAAGCCCACGATCAGGACGGTCTTGCCGTAGAGATCGAACGGCAGCACACCGAGCCGGCTCGCCCAGGTGCCGTCCTTGACCACCGCGTGCATTTCCTGCGCGCGCTTGGCCAGCGTCAGCATCATGAACAGGGCTTGTTCGGCGACCGACGGCGAGTTCGCGGTGCCTGCGACCATCAGCGGCACCTTGCGGCGGGACAGTGCCGGAACGTCGACGGCGTCGTAACCGACGCCGATCCGGGTCACCACCAACATGCCCTTGGAGGCCTCAAGCTCAGCTTCGCCGAAGCGGGTCGCACCGAGCGCGACGCCATGGACCGGCGCATGCTGTTCGAGCATGACCTGAAAATCCTTGGCCGAGATCAGGTTGGGAAATTCGATGAGTTCTACGTCGTCCCGCTCGTTGAGGAGCACCCGCGCCCCCGGAGACAGAGTCTGGGTGATGAAGATCTTCTTCTTGTTGGTGGCCATTTCCTGCCCTTGAGGTTTCTTGTGCGCCGTCAAAGGACGGCGCCGGTCACCTCGTTTAGCAAATGCATATTGTTGAGGTCCACTGCCAATCGGAGCGGGCTGCCATCCTGCGCGCCGGCGTTGGGACTGACCCGACCGCAGACCTGGCTGCCCTCGAGCGTGAAATAGACCAGGGTCTCCATGCCCATCGGCTCGGTGACGTCGAGCATCGCATCGAACGGCTCGACGCCGGGCTCAGCATGCGGCCGCGCCTCCATGACATGCTCGGGCCGGATGCCCAGCAGAAGCTTGTCGGTGCGGGAGAGTGCCTGGTAGCGGGCGGCGCGTGCCGGCGGCAGCGTGAAGGCGAGGCGATCCGTCAGCCGCACGTTGAGCTTGCCTGCGGCGTCCTCGAGCCGGCAGGGTACGAAATTCATCGCCGGCGAGCCGATGAAGCTCGCGACGAACTTGGTCGCCGGCTTGTGATAGAGCTCGTTGGGCGTACCGATCTGCTCAATCCTGCCGTGGTTCATCACCACCACGCGGTCGGCCAGCGTCATCGCCTCGACCTGATCGTGGGTGACGTAGACTGTCGTGGTGCGGACTTTCTGGTGCACCTTCTTGATCTCGATCCGCATCTGCACGCGCAGCTTGGCATCGAGGTTGGACAGCGGCTCGTCGAACAGGAACACCTTCGGATTGCGCACGATTGCGCGGCCCATCGCGACGCGCTGGCGCTGGCCGCCGGAGAGCTGCTTCGGCTTGCGGTCGATCAGGTCGGTGATATCGAGCATGCGGGCGGCTTCGGTCACCCGGCTCTTGATCTCTGCCTTGGGATAGTTCTTCAGCCGCAGCCCGAACGACATGTTCTCCGCGACGGTCATGTGCGGATACAGCGCATAGTTCTGGAACACCATCGCGATGTCGCGGTCTTTCGGCGGCACGTCGTTGACGACGTCGCCGCCGATCATGATGTCGCCGTCGGAAATGTCTTCGAGGCCGGCGATCATCCGCAGCGTCGTCGACTTGCCGCAGCCGCTCGGCCCGACCAGCACCACGAACTCATGGTCGGCGATATCGAGGTCGATGCCGCGCACCGCCTCGACCTCGTCGTAACGCTTCACCACCTTGCGCAAACTCACGTCGGCCATGAATCCTACCTTTGTCGCGTTCAACCTTTTGTCGCACCGGCGGTCAGGCCGGCAATGTAGTAGTCCATCAGGAAGGCGTAGATGATCAGGGGCGGCGCGGCGCCGAGCAGGGCGCCAGTCATGATCTGTCCCCAGTTGAAGACATCACCCTTGATCAGGGTCGTGATGATGCCGACCGGCAGCACGAGCTGGTCGGTCGAGGTCGTGAACACCAGCGGATAGAGGAACTGGGCCCAAGAGACGGTGAAGGCGAAGATCGTCGCCGCGATCAGGCCGGGCAATGCGACCGGGATGAAGATCCG
The DNA here is from genome assembly GCF_010811875.1 of Bradyrhizobium uaiense. Lineage (GTDB taxonomy): Bacteria > Pseudomonadota > Alphaproteobacteria > Rhizobiales > Xanthobacteraceae > Bradyrhizobium > Bradyrhizobium uaiense. The sequence continues at coordinate 40,750 of NZ_VKHP01000045.1, read as the reverse complement.
GGTCAGCGTCTGGAACCAGCTCGCGCCGTCGATGATCGCGGCCTCGTCGAGCTCCTTCGGGATCGAGGCGAAATAGCCGATCATGATCCAGGTGCAGAACGGCACCGTCAGCGTCGGATAGATGAACAGCAGCACGTACCAGCGATTGACGAGCTGGATGCCGGTCAGGTCGCCGAACACCGCGAACATCTTGAACAGCGGAATGAACAGCAGGCTGTCCGGAATGAGATAGGTGAGGAATACGCCGGTTGCGAGCGTCGCCGAACCCCAGAACTTCATCCGCGCCAGCGCAAAGGCTGCCGGCACGCTGATCAGCATCGTGACGGTGACCACGATGATCGAGACCCAGGCCGAATTCCAGAAGAAGCGCAGGAACTGGTTCGACGTCAGGAGCTGGATGTAATTCTCGAGGGTGGGTTGGTGCACCCACCACGGATTGGTCGCCGCCGAAATCTCCGCGCTGCCCTTCAGCGACGTGATCAACATGTAGAATGGCGGCGTCAGCGAGAAAATCGCAAACAGCGTCAGGAAGAAATAGGACCAGCGCAATGCCCAGGTCCGGTCGCGGCTCATGCTGCCGTATTTGACCTTGCGGGTCGGCCCGGACTTGTCGATCGTCATCGTGCTCATCAGGATTCGTTCCCGCGTTTGGTGATGTCGCGCAGGATGAAGATCGCCGCGACCGCGAGGATCGGCACCATGAACAGCGAGACGCTGGCGCCGAGTGGAATATCGCTGCCCTCGATGCCGACACGGAACGCCCATGTCGCGAAGATGTGGGTGTGGTCGAGCGGCCCGCCCGCAGTGAGGATGCGCACGATGTCGAAATTGGCGAAAGTGACGATCAGCGAGAACAGCGTGGTGATCGCGATGATGTTGCGCATCATCGGCAGCGTCACATACCAGATGCGCTGCCACCAATTGGCGCCGTCGATCGCGGCCGCCTCATAGAGCTGCTCGGGCACCGATTTCAAGGCTGCCAGATACATGATCATGAAGAACGGCGCGCCGTACCAGACGTTGACCAGGATCACCGAGAAACGCGCCCACATCGCGTCGCCGGTCCACGGGATCGGTCCGATGCCGAAGAACGACAGCGTGTAGTTGAAGGCGCTGTAGGAGGGGTCGAACAGCCACAACCAGGCCAGCGTGCTCATGGCCGGCGGGATCACCCATGGCACGAGCAGCATGCCGCGCCATTTGCGTTGCTTGTTGGCGGGCACATTGTGCACGAAATGCGCGACGATGAAGCCGATCAGGGCTTTGAAGATCACCGCCGAGATCGCGAAAATGCAGGATTGCTTGACCACCAGCCAGAAGGTGTCGCGCTTGAATAGAAACTCGAAATTGCCGAAGCCGACGAACTTCGTCATCGCCTTATTCAGCGTCGCGAGGTGCACCGAGTAGAGGGCCGGATAGATCACCAGCACGGCGATCAGGAGGATCAACGGCAGCGTCATCAGGAACGCGGACATCGACTTGCGCCGCAGCGCGTTGCGCAGGCCGACGCGCCGTCGCCCCGCCTGGGCTGCAGCTGTGCGGTTGGATTGAAATGCGACATCAACCATAACGCAGGTCCCTCGCGCGGGTTGGTTGCACAGCTCGCCGGCTCGGCGTCCGTGATGTGAAGACGGGACCCCGCGCGGCCGGCACGATCGGCGGCCGCGCGCGAACCCGTCCGCTCGTCAGCTTCGCATGAAGCCTTCGCACTCGCCCTCGGCCCAGGCGAGCGTCTTTTCCATGCTTTCACCCTGATAGTATCGCAGACACATCTTGGTCAGGGTGGCCTGGAAGTAGATCTGCTGGGCGACCTTGGGCGGCGCAGGCGAGGCGGCAATCGACAGCGTCTGGTGCTTGTAGGGGTTCGGGTAGTGATAGAGCGTGCCCTTCGGCGGCCCTTGCTCCTCCCAGACCTTCAGCGTCGTCAGCTTCTCGTAGGCCGGCAGGTCGTAGCCGCCGCTCGCGACCACCATCTTCTCGATCGATGCTGGTTGCGACAGGAAGGACAGCAGGCTCTTGGCCGCCTCCTTGTTCTTCGAGAACGACCAGATCGACCAGAAGAACGGCAAATAGGGGGCGAAGCGTCCCTTCGGCCCGGCCGGGAACCCATGGGTCCAACATTGCTCGGCGATTTGCGGAGCATCGCGCTTGGCGACCGCCCAAGCGCTCGGCGGATTCATGATCATGGCGCCCTTGCCGGCGACCAGCCACTTGTTGTTGGAGGCATCGTCCCAGGCGGCAACATCGGGCGGCAGGAAGGCGAGCAGCTTCTTGTAGAACTCGAGCGACTGGCGCACCGCGTCGGTCTTGACGGTGAGGTCGCCCTTGGCGTCGACCAGCTGCGCACCGAACGACTGGAAGATCGCGCCGGCGGTGTCGACACTGTCGCTGGTTTCGCCGAGGCCGATGCCGAACGGGAAGCCGGCCTTGTGGCAGGCTTCAGCCGCCTTGAGGAACGTATCGAGGGTCCAGTTATCAGCCTTCGGCGGGCTTCCGGCCGGATACATCTCCTGGACATCGATGCCGGCGTGCTTCTTCATCAGGTCGATGCGGGAGCAGGGCCCCTTGATCTGGCTGCCGACGCTGGCGGGAACGCCGAGCCATTTGCCGTCGGCCTGGCCGAGATACTTCACCGTGCCGTTGACCTCGCCGTTCAGCTTGATGAGCGGGTCCATGATGTCATTGACGGGCTCGAGCAGTTCCGCATTGGCCTGTGGCCACCATGTCGGCATCTGGAAAATATCGTGACCGGATTTCGCCTGCGCTTCGGCGGCGATGGTGACGATGTTCTTGTTGCCCTGGCTGGTGATGTAGTCGATCTGGACCTCGACCTTTTCCTTGGCGGCCCACTCGTTGACGAGCTCGGTGGACGCACTGTTCGCGCCTGGCACCCAGTGATCCCAGAAGCCCATCGAGAGCTTTCCGGCTGCATATGCGCCACGAACGTAGGGGGCTGTAATCAAAGCGGCCGATGACAGCGCTGTCGCTGCAACGAATTCTCGGCGTGAAAGCTTCTTCCGTGACATGGCGATCCCTCCCTGGCAGCCGACGGACAAAGACTTTGCATCCCGTTGTTGTTTTGTGCGTCGCGTTCGCGCGGCGTCGCGGGATTTCGTTGGCACCGATCAGAACAGAATTGCCGGCTGCTGTCGAGAAACGAGATGCTTGTGCCACGTAGTACTAACGTTGTGGTCAAATCGCAGGCAGCGTCGTCGGCGTCATCGTGATTGCAGGCCGTTTGCAGGCTTCGTGCGCTCATGCTGCGACGCACGCAAAATTTGGCGCGGACACCTTCGCAGACGGTGCGCGGTTGAGCCGCAGGTCTCCGGTCAACCCCGGCCGAGTTGTGTTCCGTCATGTTGATGCCCGGCCCGACCGATAGACTTGCGGAAGCCGGAAACGATAAAGTCCGGATTCGTCGAACCTACCCCTGCCTCAAATTCTGCAATCCACCATCGATCATGGAGACCCGATCATGCTCATCCCGGTAGCGAAGCTGCGAGCGCAATGGAGATTGTGCGTCGCGGTTGGGGCCGCCACCATCACGCTGCTCGCCATGCCTCATCTGGTCGATGCGCAGATCGTGCAGGGCGTCGAAAAGGGCGCGCGCGAGGGCAACAAGGCCGCCGGACCGGTCGGCGGCGTTCTTGGCGGAGCGATCGGCGGCGTTGTTGGGGTGGTGACCGGTGTGACCGGGGTGTTCACCGGCAACAATGCCAACAACGCCAACCCGAATGCCGGCAGCGGCAAGAACGCACAGACGCCGGCGCCCGGCGACAAGCAGGGCGCCAAGGCCACCAAATCGGCCAAGGCCGCCGCCAAGGACAAGGGCGCCAAGCAGGCACCGGCCGTGCTGACCCAGGCGGGCGCACCGCAACTCACCGCCGAACAGATCGTCGCCAACAGCGACGCCAACATCGAGCGGATCAAGAAGGAACTCAATCTGACGCCGGAGCAGGAGAAGAATTGGGCCGGCTTCAACAGTGCGATGCACTATCTCGGCCACAATGGCGCCGACCGGCTCAACCTGCGCATCGCGCGGGCGCAACGCGATCCACCTGACGACATCATCGAGCAGATGCGCAACGAGGCCCAGTTCCTCAACGACCGCGCGGGCGACCAGCGCAGCGTTGCCGACGCAGCCGAGCCGCTCTTTGCGAGCCTGGACGACAAGCAGAAACAAGTCTTCATCAACGAAATGGTCCGCCTCAGCCACGAACGCGGGCTCGACTAGAGCCGTTTCCGTTCCGATCGTCGGCGAAGTGGGGACGAATAGCCGGGCCACCATGCCCTGGGGTAGGTTAAAGGCGCAGCACCCGGCTATTCTGCCGCAGCGGCGCGGCCCGGTTAATTCGTCATTCAATGTTGAAGAAAAACGGACCGGATCACGCCCGAGTGATGGCCGAGTCAGGGCCATGTCGGGAACCAGTTTGGCGAAATGAAAAATGGCCGATGCTGGCTCAGCTCTTCGGGAAGTTCAGCTCCACACCGACCCCATCGGGATCGTAGAGGAAGATCTGGGTGTCGCCGGTGCGCGGCACGATCTGCTCGCGGAACGTGACGTTCTTCGACTGCAGGCGTTTGCGCACGCCTTCGACGTCGGTGGCGGCAAAGGCAATATGGTCGAGGCGGCCGGTGTCCTCATATTTCTTCTCGGTGCCGCGCACGACGATGCCGTCGCGCGGCTTGCGAGTGCCCATTAAATGGACAGTGGCCTGGCCTCCGGAATAAAGCCAGTAGCCGGGGAAATCGAGCGGCGGCCGATCGCCGTTCTCGAGCCCGAGCACGTCGCAATAGAACTCCTTGGTCTTTTCCAGATCCTGCGGCTCGATGGTGAAATGCTGTAGTCCGCCCAATGGCATGGTTCTTCTCCTTGAGAAATCGCGTTAGAGCGCCGGGCGCTAGACGAAGCTCAGGTCGGCATCGACGCCGAGCATCCAGGCGCCGACGGTCTCGAAATGACTGAAGCGGCCCTGCAATTGCTGGGTCACGGTGTGGATGTCGCGGAAGCGCCGTTCCAGCGGATGGCCGTCGAAGATCGCGGTGGCACCGGCCGTGTTGTAGGCGAAGTCGACCGCTTCCCGCGCCTTGTGGATGGCGTGCGTCGCGGCCACCCGGATCGTCATGCGCTGCGCGACCGTGATGCTGTGGCCTGCGACCAGATCCTTCCAGATGTCGGCCATCGACTGCAGCAGGAAGGCGCGGGCGGCACGCAGATTGACCTCGGCCTGGGCAAGGCCGGACTGCACCACCGCATTGTCGCGCAGCGTCTTCGCCATGCCGCGCGGCACCTTGTTGCGGGCGACGTCGACGAAATTGTCCAGCGCGCTGCGGGCAATGCCGCAGGCGACCCCGGCGAATCCGATCTGATAGCAGGTGTGGTTACTCATCCGGTATAGCGGACCGTTCTCACGGCACTCGCGGTCGAATTCCCGGGTGATCGAGCGGTCCGCGCGGACGAAGAAGTCGTTCAGCGCGAACTGGTCGCTGGCGGTGCCGCGCAGCCCGACCGTGTTCCAGATGTCGGTCCATTCGACGTCCTCGGTTCGCACCAGCATGGTGCGCTCGACTTGCTCGCCGTTGGTGTCGCGGCGGGGCGAGCCATCGACGGCATAGATCGGGCAGTGCGCACCGAGCCAGGTGGCGTGCCGCCCGCCCGAGGCAAACGACCAGACGCCGGTCACGCAGTAGCCGCCCTCGCATTCGATCGCCTTGACCCTGGGGCCGGGGCCCCAGGCCAGCACGGCGCGCGGGTCGGCAAACACCTCCTGAGCGACCGGCAGGTCCAGATAGGCCGCCGACATCGCACAGCCGCCGGCCTGGCTCAAGCACCAGGCCGTCGAGGCATCGGCTTTGGCGATGGTCTCGATGGCATGGAAGAAGGTGACGGGATCGGTCTCGATCCCGTCGGTCGAACGCGGCAGCAGCAGGCGGAACAGCCGCGCCTCGTGCAGCCGGTCGAGCAGATCGGGCGGCAGGCGTCGCGTCGTCTCGATCTCGGTGGAGGCGGCAGCCACCGCGTCCCTGATCGCCTCGGCGCGGGCGATCACCTCGCGATCGCCTGCAAGATCGGCTGAAGTGACGCTCATGTCCGCCTCCCTCAGGCGCGCCGGATGGTTGCGGAGGCCGCGACGTCAACCGTCGCGCTGAGCTCCCTGTCGATCTGCTCGATCGACTTGCCGCGGGTCTCGATCCCGAAGAAGAAATAGACGGCACCCGCCATCAGGAACCAGCAGCCGAGATAGACGAAGGCGGTCGGGATCTGGGTCAGCGGCACATCCGGCTTGAGGTAGTTGTTCGAGCCGACGATCAGGGCGAGCCCGACCGGCCCGATGATCTTGCCGATGCCGCCGAAGCCATAGGCCGACCCCATGCCCGTGGTGCGCAGATGCGACGGCCAGACCTCCGCGGCATAGGGCCCGACGATCGCAAAGCCGCCGTCGGCGAAGAAGAAGGCGGCCCCAAGCAGCAGCCAGAATGCCGACATGCCGAACAGCGTCGCGTCGTAGTGATAGCCGGCGACGATCGTCAGCGCGCCGGCGCCGAAGCCGAGCAGGCCGCCGGCGACACGTCGTCCCAGCAGCTCCGAGAACCACGAGAACGAGATCCGGCCAAGGAAGCCGGTGATGCTGAGCAGGATCATCATCTTGGCGGCCTCCTGCGGCGTAACCTTCAGGAGCAGCACGAACAGCGCCGGCGCCCACAGCGTGATGCCGTAGACGCCGGTCTGCGCGCCGGCATTGCCGAGCCAGGAGACGACCAGGCTGCGCGGATATTTGAACAGGTCGAACCAGCTGGTCTTGACGATCGGGCCGGCGTCGGCCGCGCTCGGCAAGGGCAGGTCGGACGGCGGCACCTGCAAGGCCCAGGCGAGCGACTTGCGGGCTTCGTCATAGCGTCCTTGGCGGCACAGCCAGCGCGGCGATTCCGGAACCCAGAGCCGGACCAGCAGCACCAGAACCGACGGCAGCACGCCGATCGCGAACAGCAGCCGCCACTGATCGGTACCCATGATCGCTCCCAGCACTGCGCCGAGGCCGACGCCGAGCGGGATCACGCAGGTGACGAGCCCGCCGACCCAACCGCGCTTGTGCGAGGGCATGAATTCCTGCACCAGCGGCAGGTCGACACAATAAAGCCCGCCGACGCCGGTGCCGACGAAGAAACGCAGGATCGCCAGATAGACCCAGCCATTGTCGGGGGTGAAATAGAGCAGACCGGTCGCGATCGAGAAGTTCAGCACCGTGCCGATGAAGACGATGCGGCGCCCGACCCGGTCGGCGAGCCAGCCCCAGAGATAGGCGCCGAGGATGGCGCCGATACCGGAGCTCATCAGCACGGTGGCCGACTGGCCGAAGGTGAGCTTCCATGGCCCGATCAGGAACGCGAGCACAAAGCCGATCAGGAAGTAGTCGAAGAATTCCAGCGCATCGCCGATGATGGCCGCCGCAAGGATCTTGATCTGGTTGCCGGTCAGAGTCGTCCGGCGATCGAGAATCTCGAACATGGCGCGTCTCCCCATGGCGCCTGTTCATTATTGTTCGGAGCGTGCGTCGCGCCAGCGCATCGCTCGTCGGGTGAGGCTATCCTCGCGCCGTCGCGAACGGCAAGCCCGCGCCGACGCGGGGCTCATCTGCACGGACGCGATAAGCAATTCGGCCTACTGCTGCGCACAAATGGTGGTGCGAAAGCCCGGCGTGAGCCGGGGGAGCCGTTGACTCCTGCAATGCCGATCGCCCACGTTTGCCCCGAACAAAGCTGGGGAGCAGGCTGAGTGGACGAAAAGCGCAGGCATCCGCGAACCGAGGTCAATGAACCCGGCTATGTCTCGTCGGGTGGTTCGGTCATGCACTGCACGATCGTGAACATATCATCGGAAGGGGCGGCCATCGAGGTCGAGAATCCGGCCTTCGTCCCGCATCGTTTCCGCCTGATGATGGCCCGCGACGCCTCGGTCGTCTACGAGTGTCAGGTGATCTGGAGCAAGAAGACGCGGATTGGACTAAGCTTCGTGACGACCGCCTGAGCAATCGATGGGGACGCCCATGATCGACCGTACCAGGGGTGCCCGGGTTTTGTTTCTGCAACAGCAGGCGATACGCCGATGACTCCGGAACCTGCAACGATCTGCCTCGGCTGCTGGCAAAACCTGCACATGCCGATTCCGCTGCGCGGCCCCTTGTCGGCGCCGTTCCGCCTGTTCGGTGTCCGGCCGAGCCGCATGAACCCGAACGTGTGCACGATCTGCGAGATGGCCTTCTCGAAGATCATGAAAGCGCGCGCCGTGACCATCGACGCCACCATCCTGTTCGCCGATCTGCGCGGCTACACCACACTGACACAGACCATCGCGCAGGACGGGCTGACCTCGCTGCTCGATGCGTTTTACGACGACTGCGCCGCCGCGATCTGGCGCTATGACGGCATTCTCAACAAGACGATCGGCGACGCCGTGTTCGCGATCTTCAATTTTCCGGTGCGGCGCGACGACCATGCCGCGCAGGCCTTGCTGGCGGCGCGCGACATCCAGCGGCGCTTTCACGACAGGCACGACGCGCTGGTGCGGGCGATCGGCGCGGGCGACATCGAGCTCGGCATCGGAATCGGGATGGATAGCGGTGACACCAATTTCGGTGAGTTCGGTCAGGCCCATCGCGACCTGACCGCGGTCGGCACCGTGGTCAATCGCGCGGCACGCGCCCAGGCGATCGCAAAGTCGGGCGAGATCCTGGTCACATCAACCGTGCGGGATCGAACCGGCGACATGGTCACGGCAGCCGGTTCCGACTACATGCTGAAGGGCTTCGCCCAGCCCGTCACGCTGTTTCCCGCGTGAATTGACGCGGCGCAAAAAAGACGGCTCCAGCGCGGAACACCGCGCCGAAGCCGTCTGGGATGGTCGTTTGCCGATTACGAACGCCGCGTCAACGCCGGGCCGGCAGCTTCGTTCCCGCCCGCATGCAGAAATCCTTCGGACCGGCGTCAGCGCCACATCCCGCGCATTCGGGCGCCGATGTCGATCGGCGGCGCGCGGCTGGCGGAGGCGGCCTGTGCGGCCGCGGCGCGCGGCCACGTGGTCCGCTCGAACATCGGCAGCAACCGTTCCGGGATGAAGCGGGTGCGCGAGGCGTACATGTGGCGGTCGCCCTTGGCGGCCTGGCCGTGGACGAAAAAGCGCTGCGGCACCAGCAGATGCAGATCGTCCTTGGCGCGGGTCATGGCGACATAGAGCAGGCGGCGCTCCTCCTCGAGTTCCGCCGATGTGCCGGCGCCGAGATCGGAGGGCATGCAGCCGTCGACGACGTTGAGCACGTAAACCGATTTCCATTCCTGGCCCTTGGCGGAATGGATCGTCGACAGGATCAGGTAATCCTCGTCGAGCAGCGGCACACCGGCCTGGTCGCTGGTGGCATCAGGCGGATCGAGCGTGAGCTCGGTGAGGAAGCGTTCGCGTGACGGATAGCCGGCAGCGATCTGCTCCAGCTGAATGAGGTCGGCGCGGCGGACCTCGCTGTCCTCATGGATGCGATCGAGATGCGGCTCGTACCATAGCCGCGCGCGCTCAATGTCGACCGGCCATTCCGAATAGCGGAGGTTCTCGATGGCCTCGACGAACAGCCGCCAATCGGCGCCGGCGCGCGGCGGGGCGGGCAGCGCGGCAAGCGCGGCAATCGGATCGGCGGCCTCGGTCATGTGGTCGAGCACGCGCTGCGCCGAGGCTGGCCCGACGCCGGGCAACAGATGCAGGATGCGAAAGCCTGCGACCCGATCGCGGGGATTGGCGGTGAAGCGCAACAGTGCCAGCATGTCCTTGACATGCGCGGCGTCGAGGAATTTAAGCCCGCCGAATTTCACGAAAGGAATGTTGCGGCGGGTCAGCTCGACCTCGAGCGGTCCGCTGTGCGAGGAGGTGCGGAACAGCACCGCTTGGTGCTTCAACAGCGCGCCTTCCTCCCGATTGGCCAGCACCTGCTCGACGATATAACGGGCTTGATCGGCCTCGTCGCGGATCGTGACCAGCAGCGGCTTGCGGGTCGAGGTCCGGTCGGTCCACAGGTTCTTGGTGAACCGTTCCTTGGCCAGCGAGATCACGCCATTGGCGGCCGCCAGGATCGGCTGCGTCGAGCGGTAGTTGCGGTCGAGTGTGACGATCTCGGCGGGCGGGCTGAATTGGCTCGGGAAGTCGAGGATGTTGCGCACGGTGGCGGCGCGGAACGAATAGATCGACTGCGCATCGTCGCCGACCACGGTGAGCCCGCGTCCCGCCGGCTTAAGCGCCAGCAGGATGGAGGACTGCAGGCGGTTGGTGTCCTGATATTCATCGACCATCACATGGTCGAAGCGGCCGCCGATCTCTTCGGCCAGCGCAATGTCGGTCACCATCTGCGCCCAGTAGAGCAGGAGGTCGTCGTAATCGAGCACGTTCTGCCGCTGCTTGGCTTCGACATAGGCCGCGAACAGTTGCTTCAATTCACCGGCCCAGCCGGAGCACCAAGGGAAGAACTGGCCGAGCACGGCTTCGATCGGCATCTCCGCGTTCACGCAACGCGAATAGATCGCAAGGCAAGTGCCTTTGGTGGGGAACCGGCTTTCGGTGCGCGAGAAACCGAGGTCGTGGCGGACCAGGTTCATCAGATCGGCGGAATCCTCCCGATCATGGATCGTGAAGGCCGGGTCGAGCGCGATACGTTCGGCGAATTCGCGGAGCAGCCGCGCGCCGATGCCGTGGAAGGTGCCGGCCCAGTTCAGCGCATCGGTCATGACGGAGGCGCGGTCACCGAGCACGCGGCGCGCGATGCGCTCGACGCGGCCGGCCATTTCCGCCGCGGCGCGCCGCGAAAAAGTCATCAACAGGATGCGGCGCGGATCTGCGCCAGCGACGATCAGATGCGCGACGCGATGGGCGAGGGTGTTGGTCTTGCCGGAGCCTGCGCCCGCAATCACCAGCAGCGGCGCGCCGACAATGCCGTCTTGGCCGACGCCGTGCTCGACGGCGCGGCGCTGCTCGGAATTGAGCGCATCGAGATAGGCTGTGTTGGCAAGATCAGGCACGAATCACCCCCACGAAACGCTAACAGACATTGCGATTCAGTGGAGCCGACACGCCCTGGCGTGAGCCGAGAAATTAGATTGACATTAGCGCGGCGCGGAGCACAACCGCGCCATGGGTGACGTATCAAAATCCGACACGCCGCTGAAGGCGACATTCAAGGTGCGGCTCAACGGCGAGACCGTGACGCTGGCGACCGTTGGCCAGGCCTATCGCTTCATCAGCAATCTCAGCGCCGTCGAATGGATGGAGTTCCGCGCACTGCATGACGACGCGGTTGCTGCGCTGGAGCTGGCGGCTGGCAACGCCATGCTGACGGTGCAGGCAACCAACGCGTTGCGGGTGCTGTTCGTCAGGGCAAAACTGCTCTGAAAAAAGAAGTGGGCCGCCTTGGCCCTCCAAGGCGGCCCGAGAGTGCGGCCGAGCGCATTGCGCACCAGCCGTCGCGTGTACCGCCGTTACCTTGTTTGCGGCCATAACGAACAGGCCGTACGAAACCGCCGCCGATTCGGCTGTAGCTGCTGCACCACAATCACGTGCCGACGTCGTCGACGAGCCGGTCATATACGAGGGCGGAGCGCATGTTCATCGTTGCGATCTTCAGATAGCCGGGTTCGCGCATGGCGTTGTTGAACATCATGATCGCCGTCTTCCAGTAGCCGCGCTCGCGTTGATCCACGTTCAGCGCGGACAAATAGTCCGCCGCATCGCCGACAGTTGCGAGCGTTCGGCCGTCCTTCAGCGTGATCGGGAACGCAAGCGGCGATCGCTTCTCCAGCTCCAGCACGTAAGGCTCCCCCAGGACCAAGCAGCAATAAGACAAAGCGGCAATAAGCAACAACAGGAACAGAACTAGCTGCGCCGCTATATCAAAGCCTTAAAGGGCTGTCCGGCCCGGTCGGGTACGGGGGTCAGAAAGAATCCGCCAGCGCGATCTCGGCCTTCAGGGCATCGATGCGCCGCTCGGCTTCCTCGGACGTCAGGTCACCCGCGAACTGGTTCGGCTGATAGGCCTCCTCGGCAAGGCTCCTCAACCGCAACGCCTGCGCACGGGTCATCAGTCCGCCAAAGCGTTCCGCAACCCCGCCAAATCTCACCGCTGCCATGCCCATCGCTCACCTCGCTTGCTGGATCGTGACTTGACAATATGTTCTATTTTTGTTCTAACAAGGCATGGACAACAAGATCAATGAAATTCGTCGGAAGATCAGCACCTTGCGGGCCGAAATGACGCTGGTCGAGGCGTCGATCCGGGACCAGGTCAACCGCGACCTCGATTGCAGCGAAGCGTCGTACCGGCTGATGGCGATGCGCGCCGAAGTGGCCGAGCTGATCGGTCGCTGGAAGGCTGCGGGCGGCGGCGACCATCTTCCGACGGTTCGGGAGCGGCTGAGCCGAGGCTACGGGGATCGCCCCGTTGCGGCTGTCAAGCCGGACAAGGCCAGGCCCAGGCCGGGCCACAGCAGCGCCAGAGCGTGATGCGGCCCGTTGGCCGAAGGACGGGCTAGCAGATCGCCTCGGGCTCAAATCAGGTTTCAGGGCGGGAACCCGAGCCGCAGGATCTGCATTTTCTTGTGGTGAGAGCCAACACTATAGCATCGCCCAGCGCCATGATCGCCGATCCGACCGCGCCACCGCGGGTATCGATGAATGACGATCGCAGCCCGTTGCTGACGCTGATCTCCTGCATCAGCTGCGTCAGGACGATGCGGCTTGAGAGCAGCTCTCCGGGCAGTGAGGGCAGGGACATCCTTCAATACCGCTGCGAACAATGCAGCCGCATCGAACGGGTGCAATTGGTGCGGCGGACCTGGCCGGCGGACCGTTAGCCCCTCGATTTGAATTTACGAACGCGCTCTCGCTTTTCTGTGCGCTTCATCTGCTGGGGAATCGATCTCGCTCGACGCGTGTTCAGATCGTTGCCCGGTCAGCTTCGACAGTTCGCGGCTGAGGTCGTGAATGTGGTACGGCTTGCGCAGGACCGGAAAGTCGGATCGCACGTCGCGTGCACTCTCGCTGTAGCCTGTCGTCAGCAGGATTGGCAGCGCTGGCTTCCTGTGCCGGATCGCGCGCGCCAACTTCAGCCCATCCATCTTGCCGGGCATGACGATGTCGCTGAACACCACATCGATCCCGTTGGCGTCGATTTCCGATAAGGCAACTTCTGCGTTGGACGCCCAGCGCACCGTGTAGCCGAGCTGTTCGAGCAGGCCCGTGCTGGCATCCGCGACGGCGGGGTTGTCCTCGATCAGCAGGACGGTTGCGGAGCCGCGCACGCTGTGACCTTCGGTCGTATCCGTTGCGTCCGCCGTCCCGCGCGGGAGGTAGATGCTGACCTTCGTGCCCTTGCCGAGCGTGCTGGCAATTTCGATCCGGCCGTCGGCCTGGTGCGCAAAGCCGTGGACCTGGGACAGTCCGAGGCCGGTCCCTTTGCCAACGGGTTTGGTGGTGAAAAACGGGTCGAAGACCTTGCTCAGCACATCCTGCGGGATGCCTTCGCCGGTATCGACTACGTCGACGGCGACCTCGGTGGTTGCGGGTACGTTTCGGGCCGAGACAGTCAGCGTACCGCCATTGGCCATCGCGTCCCGGGCATTGACGACGAGGTTGATCAGCGCGGTCTCAAACTCGTTCGGGTCGACGAAGACCGGCCAGAGATCCGGCTGAATATCGATGTCCAGCCTGATCGCGCCGCCGAGCGCGCTGCTCAGGACCTCACGGACCGCCGTGATCCGCTCAGCGACATCGACGGTCTGCGGGTTGACGCTCTGGCGGCGCGCGAAGGTGAGCAGTTGACTGGTCAGGGACGCTGCGCGCTCGGATGCGGTTTCGATCGCGCTCAGGGCGAGCCGGCCGCGCTCGCTCGTCACCTCGCGCCTGATCCGGTGCAGATTGCCGGAAATGATCATCAGGAGATTGTTGAAGTCGTGCGCGACGCCGCCGGTCAATTGGCCGAGCGCATCCATCTTCTGCGATTCCGCCAGCTGTCGCTGCACCTGTTCGAGCTTCTGCTGCGCCTCGCGCCGCTCGGAAATGTCCCGCGTGATCTTGGCAAAACCGACCAGGTTGCCGTCGCTGTCGCGGATCGGATCGATCACGACGCTGGCCCAGAAGAACGAGCCATCCTTGCGGACCCGCCAGCCTTCCTCCACATAGTGCCCTGTCTCTTCCGCGATCTTGAGCGCGCGGGCCGGCTTTCCGGCGGCCTGGTCGGCCGGCGTATAGAACCGCGCGAAGCTCTGGCCGATGATTTCGCCCGGTGAATAGCCCTTGATGCGTTCGCCGCCGGCGTTCCAGTTGGCGACGATGCCGGCCGGCGTCAGCATGTACAGCGCGTAGTCCGTGACGTTGCTCACCAGCAGTCGGAACTGGCTTTCGCTGGCCTCGAGATCGGCGCGCGCCTGCCGCCGCTCGGTCACGTCGCGGGTGACCATCGCGTAGCCGACCAGCTTGCGCTTCTCGTAGATCGGATCGATGACGACCGAGGCGAAGAATTGCGATCCGTCTTTGCGGACGCACCAGCCCTCGGCCGCGGCGTGCTTCTCCTTCCGCGCCAGCTGCAGTGCCTTCGCGGGAATGTCCGATGCGCGATCCTCTTCAGGGTAGAAGACCGAGAAGTGCTTGCCGAGAACTGCCTTGGCCGGATAGCCGGTGATGCGCTCGGCGCCCTTGTTCCAATGGATCACCCGCCCATCGGGGCCGAGCGTGCAAATCGCATAGTCGATCGCCCCTCCGGCCAGCAGCCGGAACCTGCGTTCGCTCTCGAAAATGCCTCGTTTGAGCTGATCTGATTTTTTAACCATCGCAAGTCCTGCCAACGCCGGAACGCTCCGGGAGGGCCAATGTTCCAATAGAGTCTTGGCAACCAAGCAATACGAACGGCTTACGCCAGTCGGGAAAGAGTTCCAATCCACATTGGAACCTTTAGTTCCATCCGCGATTAAGCTACTCGGTTTGCGTCACAAATCGCGGTTTTGGCGTTTTCCCGCTTGAATCAATCAAGGGCAGTCATTCTTATGGTCACACTGGCTTTTCCGAGTCCCTGGATTCGTAGCCGGCGCGTAGGGGAAATTACATGACCGATCTCGGTTCGCCGCCTCGTCCCCGCGCTGATACACGCCGCGCCCAGTCATCGAATAGAAGCCTCGATTCCTCGCATGATCTGCTGCAGTCGCTGCAGGCGATGCGCGGCGGCGATTTCTCGGTCCGCATGCGCGGCGACTATCTCGGTATCGACGGCAAGATCGCGGATGCCTTCAATGAAATCGCAGCCGCCAACGAGCGTATGGCGCAGCAATTGGCGCGCGTCGGACAAGTGGTCGGCCGCGAAGGACAGACCCGCCAGCGCGTCAATTTCGGTCTCGCCAGCGGCGCCTGGGCCGATATGGAAAGTTCGGTCAACACCCTGATCGACGATCTCTTGTGGCCGACCCGCGAAGTCACCCGCGCGGTGGCGGCGGTGGCACAGGGCGATCTGCTGCAAACCGTGCAGCTCGACGTCGAGGGCAGGCCGCTGCGCGGCGAATTCCTGCAGTCGGCGAACATCGTCAACACGATGATCAAGCAGCTCTCGGTGTTTACCTCCGAGGTCACGCGCGTTGCCCGCGAAGTCGGCACCGAGGGCAAGCTCGGCGGCCAGGCCCAGGTGCCGGAAGTGACCGGCGTCTGGAAGGACCTGACCGAGAGCGTCAACTCGATGGCCAACAATTTGACCGGCCAGGTCCGCAACATCGCCGAGGTGACGATCGCGGTCGCCAACGGCGACTTGTCCAAGAAGATCACGGTCGACGTCCGCGGCGAGATCCTGCAGCTGAAGGAGGCCATCAACACGATGGTCGATCAGCTGCGTTCGTTTGCGTCGGAAGTGACGCGCGTGGCCCGCGAGGTCGGAACCGACGGCAAGCTCGGCGGCCAGGCGATCGTGCCCGGCGTCGCCGGCACCTGGAAGGACCTGACCGACTCGGTGAACGCGATGTGCGGCAACCTGACCGCCCAGGTCCGCAACATCGCCAACGTGACCACGGCCGTGGCGCGCGGCGACCTGTCGCGCAAGATCACCGTCGACGTCAGCGGCGAGATCCTCGAGCTGAAGGACACCATCAACACGATGGTGGACCAGCTCAACTCGTTCGCCTCGGAAGTGACGCGCGTGGCGCGCGAGGTCGGCACCGAAGGCAAGCTCGGCGGTCAGGCTCAGGTGCCCGGCGTCGCCGGCACCTGGAAGGATTTGACCGACAACGTCAACTTCATGGCCTCGAACCTGACCGCGCAGGTTCGCAACATCGCCGACGTCGCGACCGCGATCGCCGGCGGCGACCTGTCGAAGAAGATTACGGTGAACGTGTCGGGCGAAATCCTTCAGCTGAAGGAAACGCTCAACACCATGGTGGACCAGCTCAACGCCTTCGCCTCGGAAGTGACGCGCGTGGCGCGCGAGGTCGGCACCGAAGGCAAGCTCGGCGGCCAGGCCAACGTGCTCGGCGTTGCCGGCACCTGGAAGGACCTCACCGACAACGTCAACTTCATGGCCTCGAACCTGACCGCGCAGGTCCGTAATATCGCGGGCGTCACCACCGCGGTCGCCAATGGCGACCTGTCGAAGAAGATCACGGTGGACGTGCGCGGCGAGATCCTCGAGCTGAAGGACACCATCAACACGATGGTGGACCAGCTCAACGCCTTCGCCGGCGAAGTGACGCGCGTGGCGCGCGAGGTCGGCACCGAAGGCAAGCTCGGCGGCCAGGCCGAGGTGCGCGGCGTCGCCGGTACGTGGAAAGACCTTACCGACAGCGTCAACTCGATGGCGTCGAACCTGACCGCGCAGGTCCGCAATATCGCCGAGGTCGCGACTGCGGTCGCGAAGGGCGACCTGTCGAAGAAGATCACCGTGAACGTGTCGGGCGAAATCCTTCAGCTGAAGGAAACGCTCAACACGATGGTGGACCAGCTCAACGCATTCGCCGGCGAAGTGACGCGCGTGGCGCGCGAGGTCGGCACCGACGGCAAGCTCGGCGGCCAGGCCGAAGTGCCCGGCGTCGCCGGCACGTGGAAAGACCTGACCGACAGCGTCAACTCGATGGCCGGCAATCTGACGGCGCAGGTCCGCAACATCGCAGAGGTCGCGACCGCGATCGCCGGCGGCGACCTGTCGCGCAAGATCACGGTCGACGTCCGCGGCGAGATCCTTCAGCTGAAGGAAACCCTGAACACGATGGTCGACCAGCTCAACCGCTTCGCGGGTGAGGTGACGCGCGTGGCGCGCGAGGTCGGCACCGACGGCAGCCTCGGCGGCCAGGCCAACGTGCCCGGCGTCGCCGGCACCTGGAAGGACCTCACCGACAACGTCAACTCGATGGCCGGCAATCTGACCGCCCAGGTCCGCAACATCGCCGAGGTGACGACCGCTGTGGCGCGCGGCGACCTGTCTCGCAAGATCACCGTCGACGTGAAGGGCGAAATTCTCGAGCTGAAGAACACCATCAACACGATGGTCGATCAGCTCAACGCGTTCGCCGGCGAAGTGACGCGTGTCGCGCGCGAAGTCGGCACCGAAGGCAAGCTCGGCGGCCAAGCCGAAGTGCCCGGCGTCGCCGGCACCTGGAAGGACCTCACCGACAACGTTAACTTCATGGCATCCAACCTGACCGCACAGGTCCGCAACATCGCCGAGGTGGCGAGCGCGATCGCCGGCGGCGACCTCTCGAAGAAGATCACGGTGGACGTGCGCGGCGAGATCCTGCTGCTCAAGGACACCCTGAACACGATGGTCGAACAGCTGCGCTCATTCGCTGCCGAAGTGACGCGCGTGGCGCGCGAGGTCGGTACCGAAGGGCGGCTCGGCGGCCAGGCCGTGGTGCCCGGCGTCGGCGGCACCTGGAAGGACCTGACCGACAACGTCAACCTGCTGGCCGCGAACCTGACCACCCAGGTCCGCAACATCGCGGAAGTCACGACCGCCGTGGCGCGCGGCGACCTCTCGCGCAAGATCACGGTCGACGTGAAGGGCGAAATCCTCGAGCTGAAGAACACCATCAACACGATGGTGGACCAGCTCAACGCCTTCGCCGGCGAGGTGACGCGCGTCGCGCGCGAAGTCGGCACCGAGGGCAAGCTCGGCGGCCAGGCCGAGGTGCGCGGTGTCGCCGGCACCTGGAAGGACCTGACCGACACCGTCAACGTCATGGCGGCGAACCTGACCGAGCAGGTGCGTGGCATCGTCAAGGTGGTGACCGCTGTCGCCAACGGCGACCTGAAGCAAAACCTCACAGTGAAGTCGAAGGGCGAGGTGGCCGCGCTCGCCGACACCATCAACAACATGACCGAGACGCTCGCGACCTTCGCTGAACAGGTCACCAGCGTGGCGCGCGAAGTCGGCGTCGAAGGACGATTGGGCGGTCAGGCCAACGTGCCCGGCACCGAAGGCACCTGGAAGGACCTCACCGGCAACGTCAATTTGCTGGCGGCCAACCTGACCTCGCAGGTGCGCGCGATCGCGGAAGTGGCGACCGCGGTGACCAAGGGCGACCTGACGCGCTCGATCCAGGTCGACGTGCGCGGCGAAGTCGCGGAGCTCAAGGACAACATCAACACGATGATCGGCAACCTCCGTCTCACCACGGAGCGCAACACGGAGCAGGACTGGCTGAAGACCAACCTGGCGCGGTTCACCAACATGCTGCAGGGTCAGCGCGATCTCGCGACCGTCGGCCGCCTGCTGCTGACCGAACTTGCGCCGCTGATCAACGCGCATATGGGCGTGATCTACCAGGTCGACAATCCCGAGAATGCGCAGCTGCGTCTGCTGTCGGCCTATGCCAGCGACAGCAGCAATCCGCATCCGCAAATCGTCCAGTTCGGCGAGGGACTAATCGGCCAGTGCGCGCTCGACAAGCGCCAGCGCCTGGTCTCGGACATTCCCGGCGATGCGGTGCCGATCAATTCGGCGCTGATGCGGATCATGCCGAAGAACCTCGTCGTATTCCCGGTGCTGTTCGAAAACCAGGTCAAGGCGGTGATCGAGTTGTCCTCGATCTCGTCGTTTACGACCTCGCAGATTACGTTCCTCGAACAGCTGACCGACAGCATCGGCATCGTGCTCAACAGCATCGAGGCGACGATGCAGACCGAGGCCTTCCTCAAGCAGTCGCAGACACTCGCCGGCGAGCTTCAGGCCCAGCAGAGGGAATTGCAGCAGACCAACGATCAGCTCGAGCAGAAGGCCCAGCAGCTTGCCGAGCGCAATGTCGACGTCGAACGCAAGAACCAGGAAATCGAGCAGGCCCGCCGCGCGCTGGAAGAGAAGGCGACCGAACTGTCGCTGACCTCGAAGTACAAGTCCGAATTCCTCGCCAACATGTCGCACGAGCTGCGGACGCCGCTGAACTCGATCCTGATCCTGGGCCAGCAGCTCACCGAGAATCCGGACGGCAATCTAACCGGCAGGCAGGTCGAGTTCGCCCGCACCATTCATGGTGCCGGCACCGACCTGTTGAACCTGATCAGCGACATCCTCGATCTATCCAAGATCGAGTCCGGTACCGTGACTGTCGATGCCGAGGAAATTCTGACCTCGAGCCTGCTCGAGACCGTTGGACGTCCGTTCCGGCATGAGGCGGAGAACCGGCATCTCTCCTTCAGCATCGATGTCGACGCCAACCTTGCGCGCAGCATGGTCACCGACTCCAAGCGGTTGCAGCAGGTGCTGAAGAATCTGCTGTCGAACGCGTTCAAGTTCACCGCGGATGGCGGCGTCAGCCTCACCGTGTCGGCGGCGCTCGGCGGCTGGAGCGCCGAGCATCCGATCCTCAATGCGGCGCCTGCCGTCGTGGCATTCGAAGTCTCCGATACCGGCATCGGCATTCCCCAGGAGAAGCAGAAGCTGATCTTCGAGGCGTTCCAGCAGGCCGATGCCGGCACCAGCCGCAAATATGGCGGTACCGGTCTTGGCCTTGCCATCAGCCGCGAGTTGGCGGGCCTGCTCGGCGGCGAGATCCATCTGCGTAGCGCGCCGAGCAAGGGCTCGACCTTTACGCTCTATCTGCCGCTGAAATATGCTGGACCGTCGGTAGCGCTGCGTCCGCAAACCCAGCCGATACAGATGCCGCAGACCTCGGCACCGTCGCTGCAGGCATCGGGCACGCAGGAACGTGTGACCGAGCAGCTTCCGGACGACCGGCTCGATCTCGAGCCCGGCGACACCATCCTGTTGATCGTCGAGGACGACCCGCATTACGCACGGGTGTTGATCGATCTGGCGCGCGACAAAGGCTTCAAGGTGTTGGTCGCAAGCCGCGGCGCCGAGGCGCTTGATCTTGCGAAGCAGTTCCAGCCGAGCGCAGTCTCGCTCGACGTCTTCCTGCCCGACATGCTGGGCTGGACCGTGCTGAGCCAGCTCAAGCACAATCCGTTGACCCGTCACATTCCGGTCCAGATCATCACCCTCGACGAGGATCGCCAACACGCGTTGGCGCGCGGCGCGTTCTCTTTCGTCAACAAGCCGACCACGACGGAAGGCGTCAGCGCGGCGCTGTCGCAGATCAAGGAATATGCCAGGCCACGCCGCAAGCGCCTGCTGATCGTGGAAGACAATGCGGCCGAGCAGCTCAGCATCACCGAACTGCTCGGGCATGAGGATATCGAAATCGTGACCAGCGGCACCGGAGCGGGGGCGCTCGCAACGCTGCGCGAAAATCCCTGCGACTGCGTCGTGCTCGACTTGCGCCTGCCCGACATGAGCGGCTTCGAGGTGCTCGATCAGATCCGCAAGGACGAGACGCTGTCCAGTATTCCCGTTGTCGTGTTTACCGGCCGGGAACTTTCGGCGGAGGAAGACGCGGAACTGCACACGATGGCGCGCAGCATCGTCGTCAAGGGTGTGGAGTCGCCGGAGCGGCTGCTCGACGAAACGTCACTGTTCCTGCACCGTGTGATCACGGAATTGCCCGTCGAAAAGCAGAGGATGCTGGAGAAGCTCAACAGTTCCGATGAGGATCTGATCGGCAAGACCGCGCTCCTTGTCGACGACGACGCCCGCAACATCTTCGCGCTGTCGAGCGTGCTGGAGCGGCGAGGTATGAAGGTGTTGACTGCGACAACCGGTCACGAGGCGATCTCGCTGGTCGAATCCAATCCGAAGATTGCGATCGTGCTGATGGACATCATGATGCCGCAGATGGACGGTTACCAGACCATCGGCGCCATCCGGCAAAATCCCGCCTTTGCGCGGCTGCCGATCATCGCGCTGACCGCGAAGGCGATGAAAGGCGACCGCGAGAAATGCCTGGAGGCAGGCGCGTCCGACTATCTGGCGAAACCCGTGAACACCGAACAACTGCTGCTGGCGATCCGCATGTGGCTGCACCGCTGATCGGCGATCGAACATGATGGACCATGAAAAGGTAAACATCCTTCTGGTCGATGACCAGCCGGCGAAGCTGCTGGCCTATGAGGTCATCCTGAAAGAGCTCGGCGAAACGCTCGTCGCGGCATCGTCGGGCCGCGAGGCGCTCGAGTTCCTGCTCAAGAACGAAGTCGCAGTCATCCTGGTCGACGTCTGCATGCCCGAGCTCGACGGCTTCGAGCTCGCGGCGATGATCCGCGAGCATCCGCGTTTCCAGAAGACCGCGATGATCTTCATCTCGGCAATCCAGGTCAGCGACATCGACCGGCTGCGCGGCTACGAGATGGGCGCGGTCGATTACGTTCCGGTGCCGGTCGTGCCCGAGGTGCTGCGCGCAAAGATCCGCGTGTTCGCCGAGCTCTACCGCAAGACACGGCAACTCGAACGCCTCAATGCCGAGCTCGAGGACCGCGTGCGCGCGCGGACCGCCGAGCTCGAGCAGTCGACCACGCGGCTGGTCGAGAGCGAGGCGCGCCGCAGCATGGCGATCGCCGCGGGTAAGATGGGCTCGTGGGACTGGGATTGGGTCAACGGCGACTGGATGTGGGACGAGGGGCAGTACAAGATCTTCGGCGTCGACCCGAAATCCTTCACCCTGACATCAGACAATATCCAGGCACTGTTTCACCCCGATGATGTGGAGGAGCTGAAGCAGGCCTGGGCCGGGTTCGGCAACGGACGGACGTCTTATGAAGCCGAATTCCGCGTCATGCGGCCGGACGGCGAGGTGCGCTGGTGCGTCGGCACGGCCGCGGCCACTAGTGACAGGAACGGCAGGGTGGTGCGGGTGAGCGGTGTTACCGTCGATATTACCGATCGCAAGAAGGCCGAGGAACGGCAGAGCCTGTTGACCCGCGAGGTCGACCATCGCGCCAAGAATGCACTCGCGCTGGCGCAATCGATCGTGCGGCTGACGCGCGCCCACAACGTGACGGCCTATGTGCGGGCGGTCGAGGGCCGCATCACGGCGCTGGCGCGGGTTCACACCGTGCTGTCGCTGTCGAGCTGGCAGGGCGCCGAGATCCGACGGCTGGTGACCGAGGAGATCGCGCCGTATTCCGAGGCCGGGCAGATCCAGATCGAGGGTGCCGAGGTGCAGTTGCAGCCCGCGACCGCACAGACGCTGGCGCTGGCACTGCACGAGCTCGTCACCAACTCCGCCAAATATGGCAGCCTTTCGGTGCTGTCAGGCCGGCTCGCGATCACCTGGGAAGTGCAGGATGACACGCTGATCCTGGCCTGGGTGGAATCCGGCGGACCGCCGGTGACCAAGCCGAAGCAGAAGGGTTTCGGCACCAGAAGCGTGATCGCTAGTATCGAGACCCAGCTCGGCGGGCGGGCCGATTTCGATTGGCACGTTGAGGGCCTGGTGTGCCGGCTCACGGTTCCGCTCAAGGCGCTTGTCGGGGAGACCCCGGCGTATCGCGACCTGTCGGCAGCCGCGCGTAAGCCCATGGTCGGTTCCAGGGCCATCTGATCCCGCGCACCTCGATCATCGCGCCGTGCAGTCTGACGGCGTCGCGCAAGGGGATCGAAGCAGACGACATTGTGACCGCAGCCGGCGGTGGAACTGCGCTATGAACTCTGCGACCGACGGGGACGTCGCGCGAGGAGCATATGCTTAAGACAAATCTTGCCGGCGTGAGTCTGTTCGTCGTCATCCTCGCAGCAATCAGCGTCACGCGGTCGGGTGCCGAGCCCGTGCTGAAAGGCGGGGAGGCCTTCGGCGACTGGCGGCGCGACAAGCCGGGCACGCTGCGTCTGATCAGCCCGCAGGACTTGCCGAAGCCGGGGGCTACGGCCTCCAGCAGCAATTCGTCGCGCGTCGTGCAGAGACCCGCATCGGCGATGCCGCAGGTGCCGGCGGGGTTCAAGGTCGAGCTGTTTGCGAGCGGGTTGAGCGGCCCGCGGATCATCCGGACCGCGCCCAATGGCGACATCTTCGTCGCGGAAACCGGCCCCGGCCGAATCCGTATCCTGCGCAGCACCGATGGTGCCACCAAGCCTGCGACCAATGAGGTCTACGCCACCGGATTGAACCGGCCATTCGGCATCGCGTTCTTCCCGAGCGGCGACAATCCGCAATGGCTCTATGTCGCCAACACCGACAGCGTGGTGCGCTTTGCCTACCGCAACGGTGATCTCAAGGCACAGGGAAAGCCCGAGACGATCGTCGCAAATCTTCCGCATGGCTACGGCCACTCCACGCGTGACATCGTGTTCACACAAGACGGCAAGCGGATGCTGGTGTCGGTCGGCTCCGCAGGCAACGCAGGCGAGGGGCTTGGCCAACCTCCTGGCGGCATCGAGACCTGGAGCCGTAACCACGCGCTTGGCGCGGCCTGGGGAGCCGAGACCGATCGCGCCGCGGTGCTCGCCTTCGATCCGGATGGCAAGAACCAGAAGCTGTTTGCCACCGGGATCCGCAACTGCGTGGGACTTGCGATCCAGCCCGGAAGCGGCACGCCGTGGTGTTCGACCAACGAACGCGATGGCCGCGGCGACAACCTTGTGCCCGATTATGTGACGCGGATTCGCGAAGGCGCGTTCTACGGCTGGCCCTGGTATTATATCGGTGCCAACGAGGATCCCGCGCATGCCGGCGCGCGGCCCGACCTGAAGGACAAGGTGACGGTCCCCGATGTACTGTTGCAGGCGCATTCGGCCTCGCTTGGCCTGACCTTCTACACCGGCAGCAAGTTTCCGTCCGAGTATCGCGGCGACGCGTTTGCCGCCGAGCATGGCTCGTGGAATCGATCGAAGCGCACCGGCTACAAGGTCATTCGCATCAGGCTGAAGGATGGCGTGCCGACCGGCGAGTACGAGGATTTCGTCACCGGCTTTGTCGTCGGCGACAACGAGGTCTGGGGTCGTCCGGTCGGCGTGACCATGGCGCGCGACGGCGCGCTGCTGATCTCCGAAGACGGCAATGGCACGATCTGGCGCGTCAGCCACGACTAGCCGTTCGATCAGCTGCCGCTATCCGAGGCCATCCTTGAGGCCGTAGTCCTCGTAGATCGTGAGCGGGTCGGTATCCGGAAACAACCGGCACTTGGCCTGCGCCAGATGCAGCGTGACCGCCCCGGCCTCGCATCTCGCGGTCAGGATTTTCCGGACATCCTCCATATGCGCACGCGGCTGATGCTTTGACGGCAGCTGTTCGAGCGCAACCAGCGCGGTAGCCAGGGCCTCCGTGACCACCCATTCGTCATGTCCGGTAATTCCCTTTCGCGGCATTGCGACATCCTCCGTAGCACCGGCTGCGGCATTGTAACGCGAGAAGGGTGGGGGCTGTCATCAGCCAACATGGGCAGGGCAGCAAGGAACCGGTTCGCGCGAGCCATGCCACGATGCGTCGCAGGGAACCAGCGTGGCAACGCGCGGCGGCAATGATAAGAACGACGGTCGCGCCCTTTCATCGATAACCACGCTGCCGGATGTTCGAACCCTATCTCTCGGCCTGGAGCCTCGTCCCAGACGGCGACCCGATCGTGACGCACGCCGCAGGGTTGCTGCCGGTACGGCGGCACGGCGAGCCCGCAATGCTCAAGCTCTCGCACGAGCCGGATGAGCGCCTCGGCGCCATCGTGATGGAGTGGTGGCATGGAGACGGAGCGGCGCGCGTCCTTGCCTGTGACGGCGATGCGCTCCTGCTCGAACGGGCGATGGGTTCGGCGTCGCTCAGCCGAATGGCGCGAACCGGCCAGGACGACGAGGCCTGCAGAATTCTCTGTGCAACGGCCGATCGGCTTCACGCCCTGCGAGCGAAGCCACGGCCGGATCTGACGCCGCTTGCGGACTGGTTTCGCGAGCTATGGCCGGCGGCCGGCGCGCATGGCGGCATTCTGAACCGATCGGCTGAGGTCGCCCAGGCACTGCTTTGCGATCAGCGCGAGATCGTGGTCCTGCATGGCGACCTGCACCACGACAACGTGCTCGACTTCGGGGCGCGGGGCTGGCTCGCGATCGATCCAAAACATCTCGTCGGCGAGCGCGGCTTCGACTTCGCCAACATCTTCACCAATCCCGACCTTGCGGACCCGACATCGCCGGTCGCGACAGAGCCCGGACGCTTTGCGCGGCGTCTCGACATTGTGGTGGAAGCAGCGCGGCTCGATCGCGGGCGCCTGCTGTCATGGATCCTGGCTTGGACCGGTCTGTCGGCGGTATGGTTTCTCGGCGACAACGATCCGCTCGCCGAAATCGACCTGCAGATTGCAAAGCTTGCCGCGGCCGAGCTCGACCGGATGGCGTAGCGCCGGCAGCGGCTACGCCGCCGCAGTACTCGCTCCACTCAGCGATACACTCAGGATTCGCCACTTCGAAATATCGAAGAAGTAGGCGGCCTTGATGCGCGCGGATGCGGGGTCCGGCGCCTGAATCGCCGTGTGGAATTGCCGCGTCCCATCGCTCAGCGAAATCCGGAATGTCTGCATTGGTCGAACCTCCACGCGCGGATGCTGCGGCAAGGAGGGTTAACATCCGGTTCCTGCGACCGTGATTGCACGGTGCGCTCGCATCCGCGCGGTCTCTTTCTCCGCTAGGCCGACGGCAAGCGCACCATCGTATCCTCTGCGCCGACGACACGTCCGTCCTGCGCGCGCAGTTCGAGCCGCCGCACCGGCAGGCCGCTCTTGCGGTCGACCAGCAGCACATGCGCCTCGTCGGGCTCGAAGAAGAAATCCTCGCCCCATTGCCGTAGCGCGACGAGGAGACGGAATAGCCCGCGTCCTTTTTCGGTCAGCACATATTCCTGATAGGGGCTGCCGTCCGCCGCGGGCACGGTCTCCATGATTCCGTGCGCCAGCAGATTGCGGAGCCGGGCCGAGAGGATGTTCTTGGCAAGCCCGAGGCTCTTCTGAAACTCGCCGAACCGGCGCAGCCCGTCGAACGCGTCGCGCACGATCAACAGCGACCACCAGTCGCCGATCGCATCCAGCGGCCGGGCGACGCCGCACATCGAGTCCCTGTGGCTCACTCTCTTGGCCATTGCGATTCGCCTGACGCTCCTCATTCCCTGCGTTGATCGGCTCGGTCTCGCGGCCGCTGCGACCGTCCGATCATGGCTTCGATATATCGGTTGCAAAGTAAAACCTCAAGCGATAGACGATGGTTTCAAATTGAAACCATACGAGATCGACCATGATCCAATCCGACGCCACGTTCGACGGTACCTTTCCCTTCACGCCGCATTTCAGCGCGGCTCCAGGCTTCCGGATGCATTATGTCGACGAGGGCCCGCGGCACGGCGAGGTAGTGCTTTGCCTGCATGGCGAACCGACCTGGGGCTACCTGTTCCGCCACCTCGTGCCGGCCCTGTCCGCGACGCATCGCGTGGTCGTTCCGGATCACATGGGCTTTGGGAAGAGTGCGACGCCGGCGCAGCGCAGTTATTGGCTGCAGGACCACGTCGATAATCTCGAGGCGCTGGTTCACGCGCTCGATCTCACCAACATCACCCTCGTCATGCATGATTTTGGCGGGCCAGTCGGCATGGGCTTCGCGACCCGCCATCCGGATCGGATCCGCCGGATCATCTCGGCCAACGGGCCGACGCCGTTCGGGCAAAGCGATCTGTTCGAGCGCATCACGGCGAATGCGCGGGTCTCGCCCTGGTTTCAATGGATCGCCAAGGCCGAGGCCAACGGCGAGCTCGAGCCGGTTCTCGGACAACTCGGCTTCAACATCCTGAGCACGCTGAAACTCAACGGCTTCGAGAACAATGCCATCATCACCGACGCCTGGCTCTCGGCCTACGGCGCGCCCTTCGCACGTCCGGCTGACTGCCTCGGCGCGATCGGATGGGCGAAGGGCTTTGCGACTGGCGTGCACACGTTCGCAACGCCCGATCCCGTCGCCGACCGTTTGATCCGCAGCAGACCCGCGCTCGCCATCTGGGGCGAGGCGGATCGCACCCTGCACGCGGAGCATTTCCTGCCGCTGTTTTCCGCGATCTTCCCGGCAGCGCCGGTCAGGCGCCTTGCCGGCGTCGGGCACTACTGCTTCGAGGATGCCCCGGAGGAAATCGGCAACCTGATTGCGGAGTTCATCCGGCAGACGTGACAACATGCCGGCCAATGCGGGGCAGGGCGCACCGATCATGCTCGACATCGGCGCGAATGGCGCCCCAACTCGGTACACGGGCTGGGGCGCTGCACGATGGGAAAGGGCGGCCCTTGCGACGGCGGTGTATCGGCAAATTCCGCGATGACGCAACGAAACGTCGGCTAAAAAGATCGCTTCAGCAGACGACTGCTTCAATGACCTGCGCGATGATCCCGCGTGCCTGTTTTGGGATAATAGCTGGCTCCGCAGGCGTAGGTCTCTCCGCAATGTCGGCCGAGGTTAGCCCCCGGCGTATTGGATACGGATACTCCGCCTTCTCCCTGCGCTGAACCGCGATGGTCGCGGACGGATGTTGCGAGTGGCGCGAATGCGTGCCCGCCGCCACCGGCACCCGCGAAAGCTGATGATCCTGAGAGAAGTGCGATGGTGACGCCAACCGCGGCAATATACTTGTTCATCTAATCGCTCCCTTTGCAAACCGGATCATTCCGGCGACGGCAGGACCTTGCGCAGAGACGGGGACAAATGCCGTGACTCGCGTCACGTTCGGCTATCGAGGCGCTGACGCGGCGTGACTTGCGCGGCTGGAAAACCAGATTTCGCAGCGGAAGTCTGAATTGCCCACGCGTGTTGTCGCGGCGGGCGGGTTGCCAAAGTCGCTCCGACGGATTTCAATGTCGACATGGAAATCAATATCCGATGCCCGCCATCCATGATCCCTCATCTGCAGCTGATCCAGCGCGGTGAGTATGACGTCCCATACAATCATCCCCGCCCGATCATCCTCGACGTCGGCGCGAATGTCGGCGGCTTCGCGGTCTGGGCGATCAAGCGTTGGCCGGGCTGCGAGATTTATTGTTACGAGCCGCTGCCGGACAATTTCGCGATGCTGGAAGCAAATGTTGGCATTCTCGCCACTGCTCGAGTCTCGAACAGCATCCATGCTCACAACTTCGCCATCGGCGACCCACTACACACTCAGATGTTTCTGGGGAAGAACAATTGCGGCGAGGCCAGTTTCTTCGACCTCGGAGAACAGGCGCGAAGTTCAGTCTCGGTCGCCACCAAGCCGCCGACGGTCATGCCGCCGGCACAGATCCTGAAGATCGATACCGAAGGGTGCGAAATCGAGATTCTGTCGGGGCTGAAGTCGATCGACTACGACGTCGTTCTGCTCGAATACCATTCCGAACTAAACCGGCGAGAGGCAGATGCGTTGCTGCGTGACTACACGCTGACCGGCGGCTATGCGCGCGGCCCGCACCGCGGCATCCTCAAATACATGCACTCGCGACTGATCGCATCGTCCGAACAATCGCGATAGTTGGACCGGTGAGGAATACAGCCTGCCGACGAAAGCGCTGATTTTACTGGGGATTCCGAACAGTGCAGAACAACGGAGAACAGTGTACTGGCGGAAGGGGTGTCCTGTCAACCCTACTGAGATAATTCAGCTTTCTGATCTCTTGTTTCCGAAAGCTACGGTCTCGGCCACGGGAAATACCCGTCATGCAGCCATCATCGATTGGATTGCCGCGCTTGGCTTGGTGATCGTCGGGACCGGCGATTGAGCGTCGGCTACTCGGGCCCCTGTTTGCTCTCGAATAGTATCCGCTCGGCCGCGCCCTCCAGATCATCATACTGGCCGTTCTTGAGCGTCCACATGAACGAGGCGAGACCGGCCAGGCCGAGGCCGATGGCGATTGGGACGAGGAAGAAGAAGTCGATCATTTGAGCGCCCCCAGCACGGTAGGCCGCCTTGCTGCCCGTCGGACCTCACGGCTTGGTTCACACCGCGGCCGGCCATCGAGCCGCAGCGCATTGGCAACGACTGTCACCGACGAGAGTGACATGGCGATCGCAGCCAGCAGCGGCGTGACCCCGCCGAGGACGGCAAGTGGGATCGCCACGACATTGTAAGCGACCGCGAGCAGGAAATTCTGCCGGACCA
This sequence comes from Bradyrhizobium uaiense, assembly GCF_010811875.1. Lineage (GTDB taxonomy): Bacteria > Pseudomonadota > Alphaproteobacteria > Rhizobiales > Xanthobacteraceae > Bradyrhizobium > Bradyrhizobium uaiense. Next base: position 11,284 of record NZ_VKHP01000045.1, on the reverse strand, counting down.
GCGCGCGGGCTGCGCGCGACAGCGCGATGGCCTGCGGAACGGCCTCGAGGTTATCGCGCAAGAAGACGAGATCGGCGGCGTTGCGTCCAATGTCCGACGCCGACGCCGGCGCCATCGAAACATCGGCCGCACGCAGCGCGGGTGCGTCGTTCAATCCGTCGCCGATCATCAGAACCTTGTTGCCGGCCTGCTTCAATGCCGAGATGTGCGCGATCTTATCTGCAGGGGTGGCGCCAGCAATCCAGGTTAGCCCAAACTGCTGCGCAATGTCGCGGACACGCGCCTCCTTGTCGCCGGACAGAATTTCCACGAAAGCGTGCGATCGTCTGATGTCTGCGACGGCCTCGCGAGCTCCCTCACGCAAGGTGTCATCGAAATGAAAATGGGTTGAGGCGACGCCGTTGACCGATAGAGTGACGGCCGCGTCTTCATCGTTCGAGGAGCATTGTCGGTCGAACACGGCCCAGTCCGGACGTCCCAGGCGGTAGACGTTGCCGTCGGCACGCGCTTCGATGCCTTTGCCGGGATATTCGGACACCGCATCGAAGGTGAGGCGCTGTCGGACAGGCTCGAGGCTTGCTAGCGCTTGCGAATAGGGATGGCGGGAGTGCATCGCGAGCGCGGTGGCGAGACCAAGAGCATCAGAATCCGTGTTGCCCCTCGCAGTCAGGCGCGACTGACCGGCGGTCAGCGTGCCGGTCTTGTCGAAGAGGATCACATTGACTTCGGCAAGCCGTTCCAGCGCGCCGCCGTCCTTGATCATGATGCCTTTGTCGAACAGCCGCCGGGCCGCGACGACGTGGACCATCGGAACGGCAAGGCCGAGCGCGCATGGGCAGGTGACGATCAGGACAGCGATGGCGATGGTAATGGCGCGGTGCGCATCACCGGTCGCGAGCATCCAGCCGAGGAAGCTCAGGAATGCGACCGAATGAACCAGCGGGGCGTAGAGCCGGGCGGCGCGGTCGGCGATCCGGCGATAGGCTGATCGGCCGGCTTCGGCGGCATCCATCATTCGCCGCATCTCGGCGAGGAATGATTGGTCCGCCGTGGCGGTCGCAACGATCGTCAACGGTCCGGTCAGATTGAGAATGCCGGCCTGGAGCTCCGTGCCTTCGACGGCGCGCTGCGGTGCGCTCTCGCCGGACACGAGCGAATAGTCGAGTTCGGACTCTCCCTTGAGAACGCGCGCGTTGACGGGCACGCGGTCACCGGCGGCCAGCCGGATCGTCATTCCCGGCTCGATCTCGTCAACAGGCAGATAGGCCTGACTGCCGTCGGCGTGCAGGACGAGCGCACCGCGCGCTGCAAGGCGCGCGAGCCCACCCACAGCCTGCCGCGCACGTTCGCGCATGACGTGGTCCAGCGTCCGGCCGATCAGCAGAAAGAACAGCAGCGATACCGCCGCATCGAAATAGGCGTACGGACCGTGATGGGCGGTCTCGTACAGGCTCATGACGAAGGTGAGCAGCACCCCGATCGTGATCGGGACGTCCATGTTGGTCCGCGCGTGTCGCAGGCTGTGCCAGGCCGAGCGGAAGAAAATCCGGCCGGAATAGGCAAGGGTCGGAAGCGCGATCCACGCCGAGATCCAGTGGAAGAGGTCGCGCGTTTCGGCTTCTGCGCCCGCCCAGACCGAGACCGACAGCAGCATAATATTGCTGGACGCGAAGCCCGCGATCGCCAAGGAGCGCAGCAGCTGAGCCAGCACCACGTCCTTCGCGCCGGTGTCGATATCGTGGACGTGAGACGGATATCCGATCGACCTTAGTGTCCGTATGAGCGGAGGCGGCCTGTCGCCGCGCCAGAGCACCTTGACGCGTCGGGTCGAGAGGCTGGCCCTCACTTCCCCCACGCCGTCGAGCGCGTCAAGCGTCGCCTCGATTTGCTGCAGGCAGCCGCCGCAATGGATGCCGGGCACCGACAGGTCGGTCTGGCGCAGCCCGTCGTGGACTGGCCGGCTGGCAAGCAGGACCTCATCGTCCTCCGCCGCGGCTTGATAGAGGTAGACTTCAGCGCCCGGTGCACAACAGCTCATGGATCAGCTCCGCGGCTTTCGCGCGATCACTTAGCTTCCGGCTGCACCGCCCGATAGGCGTGCCATGTGGCGTGGCCGAGCAGGGGGTAGGTCACGATCAGTCCGATCATGCCGGTTGCGAGACTGGCCAGGAAAAGACCGAGCACGATCGCGGCCCAGAGCATCAGCACGCGCAGGTTGTTCCAGACCAGCGCCATGCTGGAGCCCATCGCTGTCAGGGCATCGATCCGTTGGTCGAGCAGCATGGGAATCGAGAATGCGCTGATCGCGAAGGAGAACGCCGCGAACAGGCCGCCCACCAGGGTGCCGACGGCGAGCATCGCCCATCCCGTGGCGGTCGTGAACAGCATCGGTGCGATGCGGTCGAGGCCGGGAAACGCCACCATGCCGAAGAACAGAGCGTAGATCAGCACAGCCGCGCGGATCCAGATGATCATCAGCAGGCAGAGCAATACGCCAGTAAACAGGATCTGGCCGCCTGAGCGTGGCCTGACGAAGAAGAGATTCCGCCAGCTGACCGGCAGGCCTTCCTCGATCCGCCGGCTTTTCTCATAAAGTCCGACGGCCAGGATCGGTCCGATGACCATGAACCCTGCGAAGACCGGGAAGAGGATGTAGTCACGCTTGAGCGCGATCAGGCCCGAAACCAGCCCGAGCGAGATCGCGATGATCAGCATGCCATAGGCAAGGCTCATCGGCATCTGTGTGCGAAAATCGCTCCAGCCCATTGCCAGCCATTTGAACGGATCAGCCATCGTGAGCGGGCGGGCCCATCTGTTGACCGTCTGGAGCGGAGGCGCGACCGAAGGGAGCATCGTCATCGCTCGTTTCCTCGTGCAGATGGGCGAATCTCGGACGGCGAGCAGGACGACCCGGCGGCGCGGTATTGGCCCGGCGCATCGCCGGCTTCGTCCTGGCGGAGATGGTCTACGCAAGGCGGCTGCGAGGTCGAGGCGAGATAAAGCATGTGAGCATTGGCCGCGAGTACAGCGATCACTCCGCACGCGATCAGGATCCAGAGTGCGATGGCTGCTCTGCCGCTCGTTCGCCGCCCGAACGCGAGGTCGGTCATGGGCCCGGTATCCTCTTGTCGACCAGATACAGTGTCAGGATCTTGCGATCGAGCTGGGATAGCCGGCTCTCCCAGGTCGGCATGTGACCCTGGCGGCCGCCCCACACGGTGGTGTCGATGGTGTCGAAGTCTCCGCCGTAGATCCAGAAGCGATCGGTCAGGTTGGGAGCTCCCAGCTCCGGATTGCCCTTTGCGTCGGCACCGTGACAGGCCACGCAGTTGGCGGCGAAGATTGCTTTGCCTGCTTCGATGTTCGCGGGATCCATGTCCGCCGGGCGCGGATGCGACAGCAAGTAGATGTAGCTCGCCACCTTGATGACGTCCTGGCGGGGCAGCATCTGGTCGCGGCCGAATGCCGGCATCTGGGAGACATGCGTGTCAGGATGCGTGGAATTGACGCCGACGCGAATGGTGTTGAAAATTTCCTCCGGTTTGCCGCCCCAGAGCCATGAGTTCGTCGTCAGGTCCGGGAATCCGGGCCCGCCCTTGGCATCCGTGCCATGGCACGCCGCGCAGTTATTTCCGAATAGGGTGTGACCGGTCTCGCGCACGATCGTCATCAGGCGCGCGTCGGACTGAATCCTGGAGAAGTCCTCGGTCTCGATCCGCTTGGTCCAGACGCTGCGTTCGAGCGCGGCATCCTGCAGCGAAGCTGTCACGAGCGTGCGCTGGTCGATGCCCAGCAGGCCCTTGGTATAGGTCACGCCAAGCGGCCAGGCCGGCATCAGAACCCAATAGCCGACCGAGAACAGGAAGGCCAAGGTCAGGAAGAAATAGAGCACGCGCGGGACCGGCGTGTTCAATTCCTTCAGGCCGCTCCATTCATGGCCGGTCGTGAGATAGCCGGTGTAGCTGTCGCGATCTGGTTGCTCTACCGCCATGGTCCCGCCTCGTCGCGAAGGATCGATTGGGCCGCCTCATCGAACCGCTTCTTGTTCGACGGCCGCATGGCATAGATCACCGCGGCAACCGACAGCGCGACCAGATAGAACAGGCCGAACGACTTCGAGAAACCGACGAGGAACGCGTGCTCGATGATCATTGGCCGGCCTCCGCCTGCGCGATCGATTTGTGTGCCGCGTCGGTGAGGCGCCCCAGGACCTGGAGATAGGCGACCAGCGCATCCATCTCGGTTAGTTTGCTGGGCAACCCGTCGAAGGCCCGCATCGTGGTTGCCTTGCCGTAGCGCTTGATGACGCCGTCCGCCTGCGGTGAATCCGGATTGGACTGGGCGTAGGCGTCCATCGCGGCATTGGCGATCATATCGTCGGTATAGGGCACGCCGACCCTGCGCTGGGCCTTCAGGTGAAGGTCGAGATCGTCGGTTCGCAATTCCGTCGTGAGCAGCCAACCGTAGGCGGGCATCACCGATACGGGGACCACATCGCGCGGGTTGTTCAGGTGGGCGACGTGCCACTGATCTGAATATTTCTCGCCGATCCGAGCGAGGTCGGGACCAGTGCGCTTTGAGCCCCACAGCATCGGATGGTCATATTTGGACTCGACCGCCAGCGAGTAGGGGCCGTAACGGTCGACGTCATCGCGCAAGGTGCGGATCATCTGCGAATGACAGGCGTAGCAGCCCTCGCGGATATAGATGTTGCGGCCGGCGAGCTCGAGCGGCGTGTAGACCCGCATGCCGGGAGCGTCCTCCACGGTCTGGTGAATGGTGAATAGCGGTGCGATCTCGACGAAACCGCCGACGCTCGCCGCGGCGATGATGCCGATCGTCAGGCCGATCGCCTTGCGTTCGAGCCGGTAGTGAAAGCCGAACAACGACATGACCGTCACTCCGCTGCGGCGTTGAGCGCGCCGGCCAAGGCAGGCTGCGGAAGATCGCTGGCATGCTCCTCGGTCACGCCGGGGACAGCGATGGTCTTCCAGATGTTGTAGGCGCCGAGGCAGCCGCCGATCAAGAACAGCAGTCCGCCCACGGCACGTGCGATGTAGTAGGGGTGCATTGCGACCAGCGTGTCGACGAACGAGTAGGCGAGTGTGCCGCTGTCGTTGTAGGTCCGCCACATCAGTCCCTGGATGATGCCGGAATTCCACATCGCGAAGATGTAGATGACGGTGCCGGCCAGTGCGAGCCAGAAATGGGCTTCGACGAGCTTCGGCGAATACATCCGCTCGCGCTTCCAGAGCCAGGGGACGCAGGCGTAGATCGATCCGAAGGTGATCATGGCGACCCAGCCGAGGGCACCGACGTGCACATGGCCCACGGTCCAATCCGTGTAATGCGACAGCGAGTTCACCGAGCGGATCGCCATGAATGATCCCTCGAACGTCGCCAGCCCGTAGAACACGCCCGCCACCATCATGAAACGCAACGTGGCGTCGTCTCGGACCTTGTCCCAGGCGCCGTTCAGCGTCAGCAGGACGTTGCCGGCCGACGCCCAGGACGGGATCAGGAGCATCAGCGAGAACGTCATGCCGAGCGTCTGCACCCACTGCGGAAGCGCGGTGTAGTGGAGGTGGTGCGAACCGGCCCACATGTAGAAGAACGTGATGCCCCAGAAGCTGATGATCGACATCCGGTAGGAATAGATCGGCCGTCCCGCGCGCATCGGCAGGAAGTAGTACATCATGCCGAGGAAGCCGGCGGTCAGGAAGAACGCCACAGCGTTGTGCCCGTACCACCACTGGGTCATTGCATCCTGCACGCCGGAGAAGGCTGAATAGCTTTTGGCGTGGCCGAGCGAGACCGGCACGGCGAGGTTGTTGACGATGTGCAGGATCGCCACCACCAGGATGAACGCCATGTAGTACCAGTTCGAAACGTAGATGTGGGGCTCTTTGCGACGTGCCAGCGTGCGCAAATAGAGGATGAAATAGGTGACCCACACCACGACCAGCCAGATGTCGGTGTACCATTCCGGTTCGGCATATTCCTTGGACTGGGTGATGCCCATCATGTAGCCGGTGACGGCAAGCAGGCAGAACAGGTTATACCCGAACAGCACGAACCACGGGCTGACCTGGTCCGGCAGCCGCGCGCGAGACGTTCGTTGCAGCACGTAGAACGACGTCGCGATCAGTGCGTTGCCGCCAAATCCAAAGATCACGGACGTTGTATGGACCGGCCGCAGCCGTCCGAAGCTCGACCATCCGGTGCCGAAGGTCAGGTCGGGGTTGACCAGCTGCCAGGCGACCCAGTCGCCGACACCGAGTCCGACGATCACCCACATCATGGAGATGACGATACCGACCTTGCTTGGATCGTCGTAGTAGTGCCTGAGGCGATCGTCGGACGGAGGCGGCGCATAGTAGCTGCCGCCGATGCGGAAGATCATGAGGATGCTCGCGACGAAGATCAGAGCGCCATGAGCGCCCATCGGATCGTCGCGGCCAGCCAGCATCATCAGAAAGCCGAGCAGGGCGACGGCGGCGCTGATCAGGATCGCGCGCTGTCGCTCTATCAGGGTCAATTGGGCGATCATGCGACTATCCCTGCGTGCTGCGTCAAATATGCGGACCGAAGTCTGGCCCGGGGCACCGGCTGGCCTCGTGAAGGCGGTTGCCGATTCAAGGACGTCCTTGCTGTATTGTCAGGCGGTGTAGGAAATGCATCGGAGCATTATGCAGCGCATCGCTCTCGCGCGATCGTCCGGCGCCGATACAACGTATCGGACCCGTGCATCGAGCTTCCGCGGGCAGATCAATTGCGCTGCGCAGTCCAATAGCCCGAGCATTGCGCGCTTCCGGCGTGGCCACGCCATGTGCCGCGGCCACCGATTCTAGAAAGTCGGCCAACGCCCGAGGCGTATTTCTCGTGAACCGTCACCGAAGCGCGGACCGCCCCTGACTTTGCGACATATCCTCTGAATTTCACCAGGTTGGGATGGGTGACGACGCCATTCGAGACATTGACAGTGAAATTATAGGAGGAATCGCAGCCGCCGGCTTGGGTTACAAAGACAAGGTCCCACCAACCGTCGTAGGCAGATCGGGCATGCGCCGCGGGCGCCAGGCCGATCACAAGGCCTGTCGCTATGGCTCCAAGCCAAGGCTGTCTCATGGAAATATCTCCTGATCATTATCGATGTCGCCCTGCCGGATCGACGGGGGCGTGGGTTGATCAAATCGTTCACTTCACGTCGTCGAACTACGATCTGATCTCGCCCACCGACAAAGCTCTTGTTCAAATTTGCTTCAATCCGCGGTGCAGGCTGTCCGAGGGAGGGAGCTCGACGTCCTTTCCAGCGGCCTTGATGCAGTGCTAGGCTGATGATCGCAGGGAGAACCTGCTCCCTGTTTCATACCGAACGGGAGAACGACATGCCTGAGAGCGTCTACAAGGTCATTGAGCTGATCGGCACCAGCAGCGACTCCTGGGAGAAGGCCGCAGCCAACGCGGTCGAGCAGGCCGCCAAGTCTCTCCGGGATCTTCGTGTCGCGGAGGTCGTCAAGCTCGACATGCAACTGGACGACAAGGGCAAGGTCGAGGCCTATCGCGCCAAGCTGAACGTGTCGTTCAAGTTCGAGGGCACCTGAGTTTTTGCTCAACCTCGCCTCGCTCGCGAGGCGAGGTTGGCTTGCGCCGTGGTTGCCTGGCGGTCACGCTGCAGGGTCATTCGTGTTACGCGGCCGGGTGACCCCGCTCGCGCGCCGGGGCGCGTTCAGGCAGGATCGTGAGCCGATATGCGATCAGCCTAGTTCCATCGAAGATTTCAAGGGCTGTCTCACAAACCGGGCAATGATACTCGTCCCTGATTCCAGGTTCGGACCATAGCTCCAATCTTCGAAAACCAGCGCCACATCGTGGGCAAGTTACGTCCGATTTTTTCATCCGTCGTCCCTGAGCCCGAGCTCTGCCGATGACAGCTTAGCAAAACGAGTAAGACTGAACCATGTTTCCCGAAAGGGGTACTCATGCCGGACATATTGATTTGCTGTTCGGAGACCAGGAAGCCGGTGCAGACCTGATTGGACACTGAAACGGTGGTCTTTGAGGCGCTCCCGAGTATTGCCATTCCGGTCAGGTGTCCGCATTGCGAGCAAACACACTTTTGGAAGCCGGCGGAGGCTTGGGTCTACGACAGCAAAAGCTCGCGACCGCACTAACGCCTATGCCGTGAATTGGTTTCGGATTGAACGGGACAAAGGCGTTCCAGGTGCGACAACCCCGTCCAAGAGCGATCGGCTGGTCCGCCGTACTCCGTTTCGGATGACGCCAGGCGGCTTCAGCAAGCGAGATCGTCAGGTAGACCGATGAGCACCGTTTCAAGCGAGGATCTTTCGCAAGCGAGAGGCTCGTCGGTTGCCGGACCGCAAGCAAGGCGTAAGCGCATCGTAATCATTGGTGGTGGGTTTGCCGGGATTGCCGCTGCGCGCGCATTGAATGGGACCGATGCTGAAGTCGTCCTGATCGATCGGCGCAACCATCATATCTTTCAGCCGTTGCTCTACCAGGTTGCGACTGCCGTCCTGGCCCCGTCCGAGATCGCAACACCGATACGGCAGCTTGAAGCTGCGCAGAAGAATCTCAACGTGGTTCTGGCTGAGGTCACAGGGATCAGCTTGGACGCCCGAACGGTCGAGGCCAGCCACCCAGGGCTCGGAATCCGCAAGATCGGCTTCGACTATCTCGTCGTGGCCGCAGGGATGCGCCCAAGCTATTTCGGGCATGATGAGTTCGCCTTGCACGCGCCGGGCCTGAAGAGCCTCAATGAGGCGGAGAACATCCGGACCAAGATCCTCAGTGCTTTCGAGCTGGCTGAGGCAACCGAGGACGATGCCGAGCGTGCCCGCCAGATGACATTTGTGCTGGTCGGGGCTGGTCCAACCGGCGTCGAATTGGCGGCGTCGATTGCGCACATGGTGTCGATCACGCTCCGCAACAATTTTCGCAGCATCGATCCCGCGCGAAGCCGGATTGTCCTGGTCGATGGTGGCAATCGTATTCTGCCAAGCTTTACCGAATCCCTGTCGGGGAAGGTCGAGCGGCGGCTCGCGAGGCTCGGTGTCGAAGTCAGGACCGGCCTCAAGGTCGAGAAGGTCGACGAACTAGGCGTCGTTGCCGGCGGCGAGCGGATCGCCAGCGCGACAGTGCTGTGGACCGCCGGAGTGGCGGCGTCGCCGGTCGTCGGAATGCTCAATACCAGGATTGACCGGGCAGGGCGCGCCGTTGTTGGTCCCTACATGGAAATCGCAGAAGCCGGCGACGTATTCGTGGCCGGCGATGCGACTTCATTGGTGCAGGACGATCGCCCGGTGCCAGGTGTCGCGCAGGCGGCAATCCAGCAGGGGCGGTTTGTCGGCAGGCTGATCGCGAACCGCGTCAGGGGACGCAAGGACGGCCGCCCGTTCCGCTACCGGAGCAAGGGCAACATGGCCGTCGTCGGCAAGAATTTTGCGATCCTGGAGGCCGGCCATCTGCGCACCAGCGGCTTTGCGACCTGGGTTGTATGGGCCGTCCTCCACGTGCTTGCATTACCCCAGCTTCAGAACCGCTTCAGGGTGCAGACGCAATGGCTCTGGTCGTACCTGTCCGGCCAACGCAGCTCGCGGCTGATTGCAGAGGCGCCTCGTGCCATCGAGCCGGCCAAACAAGAGGCGTCGTGATGGACGCGTCAATCATCTCGGCCATTGCCGCCCTGACCGGCACTGCCGTCGGCGGAATGACCAGTCTTATTGCCAATCTGCTCAGCCAGCGCGTCCAGCTTCGCGCGCAATGGCTGTCGCATGAGAAAAACCGGCGGCAAAACCTTTACCGGGACTTCATCGAGGAGGCCTCGAAGTGCCACATCGACTCGCTCCAGCACGATGAGGCAGACATACCGAGCCTGGTCAGTCTTTACGCCAAGCTCAACCGGATGCGGGTGCTCTCGAGCGATCCGGTCGTCAACTGCGCCGATCAGATCGCCAGGACGATTCTCGATACCTATCTCGAGCCGGACAAGAGCTTTACCGAGCTTCGAGACATGGCCGCCAACGGCACAATCGACCTGTTGCGCGAGTTCAGTACCGCATGCCGTGTGGAATTCGAGGCCCTCGACGCAGCCCACCGGAGATTTTGACTGTCACAGCCGACGCCTGTTCCGTTCGGCTAGGCCTATGCTGCGGAGTGCTTTTGCTCCTTGGCGCGTGGCACGGCGCCGCTGACCAGCAGACCCTCGACCCGGCTGTCGTCATAGCCGAGCTGTTTCAGGATCTCGGCATTGTGTTCACCAAGCTCGGGGGCGCGGCGAGCCGCGACCTTGGTCACGCCATGGACCTTCAACGGGCTGCTGACAGTGAACGTCAGATTGCCTCCCGCGCCTACGAGCGGAACGACGATGTCATTCTCCTGCAGCTGCGGGTCCTTGATCACCTCGTGGGGGGCACGGACTACGCCGAAGGTGATGTGGTTGTGATCAAAGACGTCGTGCCAGTGCGACATCGGCTGCGCGCTGAAGACCTCGTCGAGGATCGCAGTGAGCTGGGTTGCGTTGGCCACCAGTTTGGCTGCGTCCGAGAAGCGGGTATCCGACAGCAGGTCCGGACGGCCGATCCCGGTCGCAAAGGCCGGCCAGCGGTCGGGAGTCAGGACGATCAGGAACCAGGTCTCGTCGGAGGCCTGGTAAACATTGAAGATCGCGTTCGGCGGGCTCTTCCGATCGTGCAGCGGATAGAATTGGGCATCGCAGAGCGCTGCCTGTACGGAAACGCCGCAAGCCCAGACGCCCGATGCGAGTAGCGACGTCGTCACGTAGGAACCTTGGCCAATCCGCTCGCGCCGATACAGCGCGGTCACGATGGCCGAATAGAGGCTTACGGCCGTCGCATGATCGCCGCTGCCGGAGACCGGCAAGGTCGGCGGTGCGCCGGCGTCGCGCGTGAGGGACAGCAGGCCACTTCGTGCCCAATAGGCAGTGATATCGAATCCGGGCAAGTCAGCGTCGGGACCCTTGTCGCCGTAGCCGGTGATATCCGCATAGATCAGGCGGGGATTCCAAGCGCTGACGTCCTCGTAGTTCAGCTTCAGTCGTTTGCGTGCCGGGTGCGGTGTGTTGACGATCAGGACGTCCGCCCATTTGACCAGCCGCTCGAGGATCTCGGCAGCATGCGGCGACTTCAGGTCGAGCGTCAGGCTCCGCTTGTTGCGATTGTTGAGATGCCAGGGATAGTTGTCCTTGGCGCGGGGCTGCGGAGGAATTTTGTATCCGATCCGCCAGGTGTCGCCGCTCGGTGGC
>NZ_VKHP01000460.1 GCF_010811875.1 Bradyrhizobium uaiense | reverse complement strand
TCTCTACTATTAGTTCTCTTGAGTGCCCCCGGGCACCCGTGAGCTCCTCAGTGTAGATCGGCGGCAGTGTCGGCGGTGTATAAGAGACATCGTTGCGTTCGTTTCGCGCCCACTATCGCCGCGGCGCGGTCGACATGGAGATCCTGAAGCGCTGGTGGCTGCCGATCGTGATCGGCGTCGCCGCCGGCAGCGTCACCGCGCGCTTCGCGCCGGAGCGGCTGTTCAAGATCGTGTTCGTGGTGGTGGCGTGGTCGGCGGCCGCGCGGTTGCTGTTGGCGCGCGAGACATGGAAGTTCGGCGACGACGTGCCGAAAGGTTTCTTGATGCGTATCTACGGCTTCTTCGTCGGCCTGCTGTCGACATTGATGGGCATCGGCGGCGGCCTGTTCGCCAATCTCTTGATGACGTTCTATGGCCGGCCGATCCATCAGGCGGTCGCGACCTCGTCGGCGCTCGCGGTGCTGATCTCGATCCCTGGCGCGCTGGGTTACGTCTATGCCGGCTGGCCTGCCGCCGCGCGCTTTCCCGACGTCGCCGCGCTGCAATTGCCGTTCGCGCTCGGCTACGTCTCGCTGATCGGCGCGCTCCTGGTGATGCCGACCACGCTCGTCACTGCACCGCTCGGCGTGAAGGTCGCACACGCGCTATCAAAGCGCGCGTTGGAGGTGGCGTTCGGGGCATATCTCTTCATCGTCGGCGGACGGTTCGTGATCAGCCTGTTGGGCGGGCACTAGTCGCGGTCTAGTCCTTCAACCGGACCTCGCTGTTGCGCCAGTACCGCATGTCGCCGATCCCTTCGATACGATCCATATCGGAGAGCGCCTTCAGGCGCGCCGCGGTCGCTTCATGGCTGATCGCCCAGCCAAGCTCCTTGTAGCGTTCTTCTGCCATGGTCACGAACCATACGACCTTCCGCCGCCGCGGTGTCAGAAGCGACACGATGACTTCGTCGAGCTGTTCTTCGGTCACTGAAGACGGAAGCTTCACCTCGCTCCATGCCAGTGCGCTGAAGAGTATGCTTGGCTCCCGCTCCTCGGTGGGTGGCAGCAAGTCCGGATATTGCTCGCAAATCGGCAGGAGAAGCTTCTCCTCGAGGTCCGCAATGACCTCTTGAACCGAATCATGGAATCGAATCCGTTCCTGCTTGCCGAGCCCTGCGATGGCTCTTTCAGCCTCGTACATTGCGTCCAGAGCATCGAAGACTTGCAGACAAATCCTCTCGGCATCCCCGCGGTTCATCGTTTCCTCGCGAAATCCCGCTTTCGTCAAGCCTTCGAATAAATATCCTTATATTTATCGCGCAGAATGTTCTTCTGCACCTTGCCCATCGCATTGCGCGGCAATTCGTCGACGACGAAGACCCGCTTGGGCATCTTGAATTTGGCGAGCCGCCCGTCGAGCGCCTTCAGCACCGAGGCCTCGCTGACGTCGGCGCCCTTGCTGCAGACCAGCACGGCGGTGACGCCTTCGCCGAAATCGGCATGCGGCACGCCGATCACGGCTGATTCGATCACGCCGGGCATGGCGTCGATCTCGCTCTCGATCTCCTTCGGGTAGACGTTGAAGCCGCCGGAGATCACGAGATCCTTGCCGCGGCCGAGGATGTGGACATAACCCTTCCCGTCGATCTTGCCGAGGTCGCCGGTGATGAAGAAGCCGTCGTCGCGGAATTCGGACTTGGTCTTCTCCGGCATGCGCCAGTAGCCCTGGAACACGTTCGGGCCCTTGACCTCGATCATGCCGATGGTTTCGCGCGGAAGCTCCTTGCCGGTCTCTGGGTCGGTGACCCGCACCGAGACGCCGGGCAGGGCAAAGCCGACCGCGCCGGGCACGCGGTCGCCGTCATAGGGGTTGGACGTGTTCATGTTGGTCTCGGTCATGCCGTAGCGCTCGAGCACGGCGTGGCCGGTGCGCGCCGACCATTCGCGATGGGTGTCGGCGAGCAGCGGTGCGGAGCCCGAGACGAACAGCCGCATGTGTTTGGTGGCGTCCTTGCTCAGGCCCGGGTTCTGCAACAGACGGGTGTAGAAGGTCGGCACGCCCATCATCACGGTGGCGCGGGCCATCAGCTTGACGATCACGTCCGGATCGAACTTCGGCAGAAAGATCATCGAGGCGCGCGAGAACAGCGTGACGTTGCTCGCCACGAACAGGCCGTGGGTATGATAGATCGGCAGCGCGTGGATCAGCACGTCCTTGTCGGTGAAGCGCCAGTAGTCGACCAGCGAATACGAGTTCGAGGCCAGATTGTCGTGCGAGAGCATCGCGCCCTTGGAGCGGCCGGTGGTGCCCGACGTGTA
>NZ_VKHP01000459.1 GCF_010811875.1 Bradyrhizobium uaiense | reverse complement strand
GGACGGGCGTGGAGCTCGCCAACGTCAAGATGTCGATGAACCCGTTCGACGAGATCGCCGTCGAGGAAGCGCTGCGGCTGAAGGAAGCCGGCAAGGCGACCGAAGTGGTGGTGGTGTCGATCGGACCCGCGCAGGCCTCCGAGACCATTCGCACCGGTCTTGCGATGGGCGCCGACCGCGGCATCCTGGTCAAGGCCGAAGGCAATGTCGAACCGCTCGCGGTTGCCAAGATCCTCAAGGCGGTGGTCGAGGCGGAGCAGCCCGGCCTCGTCATTCTCGGCAAGCAGGCGATTGACGACGACTCGAACCAGACCGGCCAGATGCTGGCCGCGCTGCTCGGCTGGTCGCAGGCGACTTTCGCCTCCAAGCTCGAGGTCGAAGGAAGCGACTTCAAGGTCACGCGCGAAGTCGACGGCGGCCTGCAGACCATCAAGCTGAAGGGCCCGGCGATCGTCACCACTGACCTGCGCCTCAACGAGCCGCGCTATGCCTCGCTGCCCAACATCATGAAGGCGAAGAAGAAGCCGATCGACGACAAGAGCGTCGCTGACTACGGCGTCGATGTGACGCCGCGTCTGGAAGTGCTGAAGACCGCGGAACCGGCAGGCCGCAAGGCGGGCGTCAAGGTCAAGGACGTCGCCGAACTCGTGAACAAGCTCAAGACCGAAGCCGGGGTTCTCTGATGACGACGCTGTTGATTGCTGAACACGACCACGAGACCCTGAAGGACTCGACCAACAAGGCGCTGACCGCGGCAAGCCAGCTCGGCGGCGACGTGCATGTGCTGGTTGCCGGTGGCGGCCAGGGCACCAAGGCGGCGGCGGAAGCGGCCGCCAAGCTCGCCGGCGTCGCCAAGGTGCTGGTCGCCGAAGGCCCGGCCTATGAGCACGACCTCGCCGAGCCGCTGGCTGCGCTGATCGTGGCGCTGGCGCCGAACTATGACGCCTTCGTCGCGCCCGCGACCTCGCGCTTCAAGAACGTGATGCCGCGCGTCGCAGCCTTGCTCGACGTCATGCAGGTCTCCGAGATCATCAAGGTGGTCGCGCCCGACACCTATGAGCGGCCGATCTATGCCGGCAACGCGATCCAGACCGTGAAGTCGAAGGACGCCAAGAAGGTGATCACGGTCCGCACCTCGACCTTCGCCGCCGCCGGTGAAGGCGGCAGCGCCGCGATCGAGAATGCCGCTTCGGCGGCCGATCCGGGCCTGTCGAGCTTCGTCGGCGAGGAGGTTGCAAAAAGCGACCGTCCGGAGCTGACCTCGGCCAAGATCATCGTCTCGGGTGGCCGTGCCATGCAGAGCCGCGAGAACTTCGCCAAATACATCGAGCCGTTGGCCGACAAGCTCGGCGCCGGCGTCGGCGCCTCGCGCGCCGCGGTCGATGCCGGCTATGCGCCGAACGACTGGCAGGTCGGCCAGACCGGCAAGGTGGTGGCCCCGGAACTCTACGTTGCGGTCGGCATCTCCGGCGCGATCCAGCATCTGGCGGGCATGAAGGACTCCAAGGTGATCGTCGCCATCAACAAGGATGAGGACGCGCCGATCTTCCAGGTCGCCGATTACCGCCTGGTCGCCGACCTCTACCAGGCGGTTCCGGAGCTCACCGAAGCGCTCGGCAAGCTCGGAAAGTAAGCGACAAGACACCGGCCAGGCGTGGAACTCCGTCAAGTGTTTCATCTCTGAAGCGCTTTCTTTTCGCAAGGGGTGGTGCTCAACGGCATTTCGGCCGACCGGCTGAGTCGGGCATGGTTTCCATTCCGGCCGCACGCCCTAAATGACTCGAGTGAATCAGATGAAGAACCCACCAGATCCGGATGCCGATAGGGAAATCACACAGCGTTTGGCGTCTGGAGCGAGCTTTGGCAAAGCCGCGGGCACCGAGACCTCGGACTACCCTCTCCTGGAGAAACCGGCCCTTTCAATGCCATCACGGATGTCGCTGGTGTGGAGGTAGGCTACTCGACATTGATCAGTAACAGCTCAAACTCGAATGGCACCGGTGCCGTGGAATTCGGTCTCCGGAGGGGCGGGGCGCACTGGAGTAAGCGCCATTCTTCCTATTGGCCGCACAGGTCCTCTGCGAGTACCCGTCGCCGGCGTGCGGATCCGGCTCAAACTCTCCCTGGACCAGACACGTAACGTGCGGGAATCCGCACCGCAGATCGGTATGGCCTAGTCGCAATCCATACCCGTAATACCAATCCTCAAATTGATCGACCGATGTAGGCCCAATCGCGGAGCGCGATTGACATGATCTGCCACGGCTGATCGATGAGAGTGTTCCAAGCGTAACAGCAGTGATCGACGATGTTGTCATAG
>NZ_VKHP01000458.1 GCF_010811875.1 Bradyrhizobium uaiense | reverse complement strand
GCGAATGCGAAAGCCGCGGCCGCGCTCGGCGAGCCAGGCCTGCACGCCGCCGGCCGCATCGAGCCCGAGTGCGGAGCCGCCGGACAGCGTAATGGCGTCGATCGCCTCGACGACATTATGCGGGGCAAGCAGTGCGTCCTCGCGGGTGCCGGGACCGCCGCCGCGGACATCGATCGAGGCGACCGCGGGCCGCTCGAACAGGATGGCGGTGACGCCGGAAGCGATCACGGCGTCGTCGGCGTGGCCGACGCTGACGCCGGCAATATCGGTGAGAAGGTTTTTCACGATGCGTCCATCCGCCTGCTGTCCGATCGATCCGGTATAGCAGCCGCGGCGGATGCATCAACCGGCGGCGCACGCGGGAGCAGGGACTTGCGGTAAGACTTGCAGGCCTCGGATCAAAAAAACGCCCCGGCGGACCGGGGCGTTTCGTATCTCTGATCGGATCAGGCGCGAGAGGCTCAGGAGCCCTTCGGATTGATCTCGGTGTAGTTGCCCTTGGCGTCCCACTTGTAGACGACATAGTCGATCGCCTTGATGTCGCCCTTGGCGTCGAAGGCCATCTTGCCGAGCACGGTGTCCCACTCGCCGGCCTTGATGGTGTCCATCACCTTCTTGGCGTCGGTGGTGCCGGCCTTGGCGACGGCCTGCGTCCACACCTGCATCGCGGCGTAGGTGTAGAGCGTGTAGCCCTCGGGATCGATGTTCTTGCTCTTGAACTTCTCGACGATCGCCTTCGCGGTCGGCTTGTTGCGCGGATCGGGACCGAAGGTGAACAGCGTGCCTTCGGCGGCCGGGCCGGTGATCGAGGCGAACTCCTTGTCGTTCATGGCGTCGCCCGCCATCAGCACGGTCTGCAGGCCCTGGTCGCGCATCTGGCGCAGGATCAGGCCGGCTTCCTGATGGTAGCCGCCGACATAGACCAGATCGATGTTGTCGCGCTTCAGGCGCGAGACGATCGAGTTGAAGTCCTTGTCACCCTTGTTGTAGGACTCGAACATCTTCTCCTGGAAGCCGGCCTTGTTCAGCGCCTTCTTGGTCTCGTCGGCGAGGCCTTTGCCGTAGGTGGTCTTGTCGTTCAGGATCGCGACGTTCTTGCCCTTGTAGTTCTTCATGATGTAGTCGGCGGCGACCAGGCCCTGCTGGTCGTCACGGCCGCAGACGCGCGCCACGTTCCAGAGCTTGCGCTCGGTGAACAGCGGGTTGGTCGAGGCCGGGGTGATCTGCAGCACGTTGGCGTCGGCATAGGCCTCGGAGGCGGGGATCGACGACGACGAGCAGAAATGGCCGGCGACGAACGGGATCTTCGACGAGCCGATCTTTTCCGCGATCGAGCGCGCCTGCTTCGGATCGCAAGCGTCGTCATCGGCTTCCAGCGCGAGCTTCTTGCCGAGCACGCCGCCGGCGGCGTTGATGTCGGCGACCGCCTGCTCAGCGCCGTTCTTCATCTGCCGGCCAAAAGCGGATTCGGAGCCCGTCATCGGGCCCGCGACTGCGATTGTGATATCTTGCGCGAATGCGCTCGCCGACAATGCGAACGAAGCGCCCAATGCCAGGCCGATCAGCTTCAGTGATTTCATGAGACGTCCCTCGTGGTCGTTGCCTCTTGCGGAGGAGCCCGGCACGCCGGGCCCCAAAACCGCGGGCATTCTCGGCTGATTTTGCCGCGAAGTCACCGGCAATTTTCAGGCAAATCGACGCTGCATTAGCCGCGGCGGCCGCCTTCCAGATAGGCGGCGCGGATTTCCGGGCGCTGCAGCAATTCGGCGCCGGTTCCTGCCAGCGTGATCAGGCCGTTGACCATGACATAGCCGCGATGGGCGAGCTTCAGCGCGTGGTTGGCGTTCTGCTCGACGATCAGCACGGTGAGGCCGTCCTGCCGGTTCAGTGTGCGGATGGCGTCGAAGATCTGCCGCGCGATCAGCGGCGCAAGGCCGAGCGACGGCTCGTCCAGCAACAAGAGCCGCGGCCGGCTCATCAGGGCGCGGCCGATCGCCAGCATCTGCTGCTCGCCGCCCGACAGCGTGCCGCCGCGTTGTGCGACGCGCTCCTTCAGGCGCGGAAACAGCGCGAACACGCGCTCCAGGCCGGCTTCGCGCTCGGCCTCGCTGCATTCGGTGGCGTCGGCGCCCATCTGCAGGTTTTCCGCGACGCTCATGCGCGGAAAGATCCGCCGCCCCTCGGGCGATTGCGCGATGCGCAGCCGCGCGATCTCGTGGGTCGGCACGCCGGTGATGTCGTGGCCATCATATTCGATGGTGCCGGCGCGCGCGCGCGGCCGGCCGAAGATCGTCATCATCAGCGTCGACTTGCCGGCGCCGTTGGCGCCGATCAGGGCGACGA
>NZ_VKHP01000457.1 GCF_010811875.1 Bradyrhizobium uaiense | reverse complement strand
AGGAACTCGCGGCCGTCGCCGGCGGCGACCGAGATGTAGCGGGTCTTCATCGCGCTGATGCGGCCCTGGCTGTCGCCGATGGTGACGAGGTCGCCCGGCTTCACCGATTTGTCGACCAGCAGAATGATGCCCGAGATGAAGTTGGCGACGATCTTCTGCAGGCCGAAACCGATGCCGACGCCGACAGCGCCGGACAGCACCGCCAGCGCCGACAGGTTGATCCCGACCGCGCTCAAGGCAATGGCGACCGCGACCACCATCAGGCCGATGCGGATGATCTTGACCAGCAGCACCTGGATCGACGGGGTCAGGTCGGTCGAGCGGGTGATCTGGCCGTCGATGAAATTGCTGGCGATATTGCTCAGCCACAGCGCCAGGATCAGCACCGCGCCGGCCTTGATCAGCAGCAGCGGCGTCAGCCGCAGACCGCCCATGACGACGGCGAACGAATCCAGCGTATCGGCGGCCCAGTCGAGTTGGCCGATGATGCTGAGGGCGGCGACCACCCAGGCCGCGATCGAGACCAGCTTGACGATGAAGGCGTTGTCGATCACCGAGGTCACGAGCCGGATCACCAGCCAGGCCAGCGCCAGCTTGGCCGAGACTGCGATCAGATAGCTGCGGCTCGGCCAGGTCGCGTGCCACATCACGATGCGCGAGATCACCATCAGCACCGCGAACACCGCGGTGGAGGCGCTCGTCACCATCACGCGGGCAAAGTGCCGGAGCGGCAGCGGCCAGCGGCTCGCCAGCGTGGACATGTTGACCCGCGCATGAATGGCGGTATCGGCGGCGTAGGCGAGGCCCGCGGCGGCGAGGATGATGCCGAATTGCAGATAGAACCAGGGCGAGGCGACCTCGGCCCCGACCGAGCGCGCTGCCAATTGGATCGATTCCAGGACGTCCTTCCAGCTCATGTCCATCGGCAAAATCTCAACTTGAAGCGCGGCTCAGGCAAATGTGATTCGAAGATGCGCGGAGAATCCCACATTGGCGCGCTCGCGACCATCGATACACCACAGTGTCGAGGCCACCTAGTGTTGTGTCCCTGATAGCCCATTCCGTCATTCCGGGGCGCGACGAAGTCGCGAACCCGGAATCCAGAAGTTGTGGATCGAGATTCCGGGTTCTCGCTTTGCGAGCCCCGGAATGACGCTGAGTGGATCACGCATCAGAGACGCAACACTGTGGCTCACGGGACCGGGCACATTGCCGCTTATGACAGAAATCGGTTGGCGTCCCAGTGTGGCGACGATAAGGATGCAATTGCAAGTATTTGAGACCCCCCAAGTCCTTGAGACCTCCAAAGGCGCATGGCATCCCTCGACTCCGTCAGTATAGCGATCCTGCTCGGTGCGGTGCTGGTGATGGCCGGCATCCTGTCCAGCCTGCTGGCGTTACGGTTCGGCGCCCCCTTGCTGCTGGTGTTCTTGCTGGTCGGCATGCTGGCGGGCGACGCCGGGCCAGGCCATCTTCAGTTCGACGATGTCCGCACCACCTATCTGGTCGGCTCGGTGGCGCTGGCGCTGATCCTGTTCGACGGCGGTTTGAAGACGCGGTTTGCCAGCATCCGCACCGTGCTGGCGCCCTCGATGATGCTGGCGACCGCCGGCGTGCTGTTGACCGCGCTGATCACAGCGCCGGTCGCCCGCTATGTGCTCGATCTCAACTGGACCGAGTCGTTGCTGGTCGGCGCCGTCGTGGCCTCGACCGACGCCGCGGCGGTGTTCCTGCTGGTGCATACCCAGGGCCTGCGCCTGCGCCCGCGCGTCGGCGCCACGCTGGAGGCGGAGTCCGGCACCAACGATCCGTTCGCGATCTTCCTCACCTTGATGCTGGTCGAGTTCATCTCGATCGGCCAGAGCTCGGCCTCGCACATCGCGCTGGAGTTCATCCAGGAGGCGGTGCTCGGCGCCATCATCGGGGTGATCGGCGGCCGGCTGGTGGTGATCGCGCTGAATTACGTGGCGCTGCCGCAGGGCCTGCACGCGCCGTTCGTCACCACGGCGGCGCTGGTGATCTTCGGCGGTTCGCAGATGGTGCACGCCTCGGGATTCCTCGCGGTCTACCTCGCCGGTATCATCATCGGCAACCGGCCGACCCGCGCGCATAATTCGGTGGTGACGTTCCTCGACGCCGCGACCTGGCTGGCGCAGATCGTGATGTTCGTGCTGCTCGGCCTCTTGGTGTCGCCGCACCGGCTGCTCTCCAGCGCCGGCGGCGCGGTGCTGGTGGCGTTCGCGCTGATGCTGGTGGCGCGGCCGCTGGCGGTGCTGATCTGCCTCGCGCCGTTCAAGTTCAACTGGCGGGAGAAGGTCTTCATCGCCTGGACCGGCCTGCGCGGCGCGGTCGCGATCTTCCTCGCCTC
>NZ_VKHP01000456.1 GCF_010811875.1 Bradyrhizobium uaiense | reverse complement strand
CCCGCTGCTGCTGACATCTGCGCTCGCGGGATGCGCTTCGTTCTCGCCCGATCACTCCCCACCCATCTCTGCTGCAGCCAACCGCAAATCAGTTCGCCGCAACCGCTATCGTATATACCCCCTCAGGGTATCATTCAATCCAGTTTGAAGCCACGGGCAAACGCCCTGTTCCGATCACAACCGGGCCTCCTTGCGCATTGCGACCGCGGCGACCTCATGCTCCGACGCCTTCGCTCCGATCCCGAAGCCCTTCACCACGGCGAAGATCGCGGGAATCACGATCAGCGTCAGCAAGGTCGACGAGATCATGCCACCGATCATCGGCACCGCGATGCGCTGCATGATCTCGGAGCCGGTGCCGGTGCTCCACATGATCGGCAACAGCCCGGCCATGATGGCGACCACCGTCATCATCTTCGGCCTGACCCGCTCGACCGCGCCCTCGATGATCGCGCGATTGAGATCGTCGCGACCGATCGTGCGGCCCTCGGCGGCGCGACGTGCCGTGATCTCGGCCAGCGCGTAGTTGAGATAGATCAGCATCACGACGCCGGTCTCGGCGGCGACGCCGGCGAGCGCGATGAAGCCGACCGCGACCGCAACCGACAGATTGAAGCCGAGCGCCCACATCAGCCAGAGCCCGCCGACCAGCGCGAACGGCAGCGACAGCATCACGATCATGGTCTCGGCCACCGAGCGGAAGTTGAGGTAGAGCAGCAGGAAGATGATCAGAAGCGTCACCGGCACGACGATCTTGAGCCGCGCGGTGGCGCGTTCGAGATATTCGTACTGCCCGCTCCAGACCACGTAGGTGCCGGGCGGAAACTGCACGCCGGCCTGCACCGCGCGCTGCGCATCCGCGACGTAGCCGCCGAGATCGCGATCGCGGATGTCGACATAGATGTAGGTTGCAAGCTGCCCGTTCTCGGTCCGGATCGTGGTCGGCCCGCGCGCCGGCTTGATATCGGCGACCTCGCCGAGCGGCACCGCCCCGCCGGCCGGCATCGGCACCAGGATGTCGCTGGCGATCGCGCCGGGATTGTCGCGCAGGTCGCGCGGATAGCGCATGTTGACGGTGAAGCGCTGGCGTCCCTCGACCGTCGTGGTCACGCTCTGGCCACCGAGCGCGGTCGCGATGGTGTCCTGCACGTCTTGCACCGCGATGCCGTAGCGCGCGAGCGCCTCGCGGTTCGGCGTGATCTCAAGGTAGTAGCCGCCGAGGCTACGCTCGGCATAGGCCGACGAGGTGCCGGGCACGCCCTTGACGACCTGCTCGACCTGGCGCGCGAGCTTGTCGATCACAGTGAGATCGGGACCGATCACCTTGACGCCGACCGGCGTCCGGATCCCGGTCGACAGCATGTCGATGCGTGCCTTGATCGGCATGGTCCAGGCGTTGGAGACGCCGGGGAATTGCAGCGCCTTGTCCATCTCTGCGATCAAGCCGTCGACCGTAAGACCGGCGCGCCACTGCTCTTTCGGCTTCAGATTGATGATGGTCTCGAACATCTCCGACGGCGCCGGATCGGTCGCGGTGACGGCACGACCCGCCTTGCCGTAGACCGAGACGACTTCCGGAAAGCTCCGGATGATCCGGTCCTGCATCTGCAGCAGTTCGGCCGCCTTGGTCACCGAAATGCCCGGCAGCGTGGTCGGCATATAGAGCAGCGTGCCCTCGTTGAGGTCAGGCATGAACTCGGTGCCGAGTTGTCGGGCCGGCCAGATCGAGACGACGATGGCGCCGAGCGCCAACACAATCACCAGCATCTTCGCCCGCAGCACGCCGTTGATCACAGGACGGTAGATCCAGATCAGGAAGCGATTGATCGGATTCTTGTGCTCGGGAATGATCCTGCCGCGGACGAAGATCACCATCAGCGCCGGAACCAGTGTCACCGACAGCAGCGCCGCCGCGGCCATCGCAAACGTCTTGGTGAAGGCCAGCGGCGAGAACAGCCGCCCCTCCTGCGATTCCAGCGTGAAGATCGGCATGAACGACACGGTGATGATGAGCAGGCTGAAGAACAGCGCCGGGCCGACTTCTGCCGCGGCCTCGATCAGGATCGCGACCCGCGACCGGCCCGGCTCGGCCCGCTCCAGGTGCTTGTGCGCGTTCTCGATCATCACGATCGCCGCATCGATCATGGCGCCGATCGCGATCGCGATACCGCCGAGGCTCATGATGTTGGAGCCGATCCCGAGCGGCTTCATCGCGCCGAACGCCATCAGCACGCCGACCGGCAGCATCAGGATCGCGACCAGCGCGCTGCGGACATGCAGCAGGAACACGATGCAGACCAGCGCCACCACGATGCTCTCCTCGAACAACGTGCGCTTCAGCGTATCGATCGCCGCATAGATCAGGTTGGAACGGTCA
>NZ_VKHP01000455.1 GCF_010811875.1 Bradyrhizobium uaiense | reverse complement strand
CGCTGACGACCGGCCAGCCCGATCGCGGCGCCGGCGCCTATCAGTTTACGGCCTATACGATCTACGATCCGCTGGTGGCCTGGGAGATGGACGTTGCCGACCGGCCGGGCAAACTGGTGCCGGGCCTTGCAACTGAATGGAAGGTCGACGATGCCGACAAGACCAAGTGGGTATTCAAGCTGCGTCCCGGCGTCACCTTTCACGACGGCTCGCCGTTCAATGCCGACGCCGTGGTCTGGAATGTCGACAAGGTGCTGAAGCAGGACACACCACAATTCGATCCGAGCCAGGTCGGCGTCACCGCCTCGCGCATGCCGACGCTGGTCTCGGCGCGCAAGATCGACGACATGACGGTGGAACTGACCACCAAGGAGCCGGACAGCTTCCTGCCGATCAACCTCACCAATCTGTTCATGGCGAGCCCGGCCAAGTGGCAGCAATTCTACGACAAGGCCGAGGGCGCCGATGCCAAGGCGAAGTCGCAGGCCGCATGGGCCGCGTTCGCCAAGGACGCGTCGGGCACGGGTCCCTGGAAGATGTCGAGCTTCACCCCGCGCGAGCGGCTTGAGCTGGTGAAGAACGACAACTACTGGGACAAGGCGCGCGTGCCGAAGACCGACAAGATGGTGCTGCTGCCGATGCCGGAGGCCAATGCCCGCACCGCGGCACTGCTGTCCGGGCAGGTCAACTGGATCGAGGCGCCGGCGCCGGACGCACTGCCCGAGATCAAGCAGCGCGGCTTCAATCTCTATTCCAACGAGGAGCCGCATGTTTGGCCGTGGCAGTTCTCGCGCGTCGAGGGCTCGCCGTGGAATGATATCCGCGTCCGCAAGGCCGCCAATCTCTGCGTCGATCGCGAAGGGCTGCGCGACGGTCTGCTCGCGGGCCTGATGGTGCCGGCGACCGGCACGTTCGAGCCCGGCCATCCCTGGCGCGGCAACCCGACCTTCCAGATCAAATACGACAAGCCGGCTGCGCAGAAGCTGATGCAGGAGGCGGGCTTCGGTCCGAACAAGAAGCTGACGGTCAAGATTCAGACCTCGGCGTCCGGCTCGGGCCAGATGCTGCCGCTGCCGATGAACGAGTATCTGCAACAGGCTTTGGCCGAGTGCTACTTCGATGTGCAGCTCGACGTCATCGAGTGGAATACGCTGTTCACCAACTGGCGGCGCGGCGCCAAGGATCCGTCGGCCAACGGATCGAATGCGACCAACGTCACCTATGCTGCGATGGATCCGTTCTTCGCGCTGGTGCGCTTCCTGCAATCGGGCATGGCGCCGCCGGTCTCGAACAACTGGGGCTTCATCAACAATCCGAAGTTCGACGAACTGGTGAAGAAAGCTCGCCAGACCTTCGAACCGGCGGCGCGTGACGCGGCGCTTGCCGAGCTGCACGCCGCCTCGGTCGACGATGCGGCGTTCCTCTACGTCGCTCACGACGTCGCGCCGCGCGCGATGAGCCCGAAAGTCAAGGGCTTCGTGCAGCCGAAGAGCTGGTTCGTCGACTTCTCGCCGGTGTCGGTCGTGCCGTGAGGCGCGCCGCGTAACGTGAACCCTCTCCCCTTGTGGGAGAGGGTGGCTTCGCTGAAAGCGAAGCCGGGTGAGGGGTTGCCTCCGCGGGCGATCCTCCTTGCTGTGCAATGACTGTATCCGCGGATAGAACCCCTCATCCGGCGCGCTACGCGCGCCACCTTCTCCCACAAGGGGAGAAGGAAGAGAGAACGCAACGTGCTTGCCTATACATCCAGACGAATCGTCTACGTCATTCCGATCGTGCTCAGCGTGGCGCTGGTGTGCTTCCTGCTGGTGCACATCACGCCGGGCGACCCGCTGGTCGCGGTGCTGCCGGCCGATGCCTCGCAGGAGCTCGCCGCGCAACTGCGCAGCGCCTACGGCTTCGATCGCCCGTTGCCGGTGCAATTCGGCCTGTGGCTGTGGCGCGCGATCCATGGCGATCTCGGCAATTCGATTGCTACTGGACGGCCGGTTCTGTCGGAAGTGATGCGCGCGGTCGGCAACACCGTGATGCTGGCGATCGCAGCCGCGATGATCGGCTTCACGCTCGGCCTGCTGTTCGGCCTGATCGCCGGCTACTTCCGCGACACCTGGGTCGACAAGGTCGCGACCTCGATTGCGATCGCCGGCGTCTCGCTGCCGCATTACTGGCTCGGCATGGTGCTGGTCATCATCTTCTCGGTGCAGCTCAACTGGCTGCCTGCGGTCGGCGCCGGTCCCGGCGGCTCCGGCGCCTGGGCGTGGGACTGGGAGCATCTGCGCTATCTGGTGCTGCCGGCGGTCACCACCTCGGTGATCCCGATGGGCATCGTCACCCGCACGGTCCGCGCACTGACCGGTGACATCCTGAGCCAGGATTTCGTCGAGGCGCTGCGCGCAAAAGGCCTGCGCGA
>NZ_VKHP01000454.1 GCF_010811875.1 Bradyrhizobium uaiense | reverse complement strand
GTAAGCGCCAAGGCCATCGCGCGTTGCGGACCGACTGGCAATCTGAGATTCTCCAGCGTTGGCGCGCCGGAGGTAGTGATGTCAATTTCTATAACTATGCCTATGCCTGATGATAGAACATGCCAGGTGATCGAGCATTTGGAGGCTCGGCCGCTTCGACCACGGCGAGGCTGGTCTGTTGAGGCAAAGACGCGGTTGGTTGAAGAAACGCTTGCGCCGGGCGCCAATGTCTCGGCGATCGCCCGGGGCGCCGGGATCTCGCCTTCGCAACTATTTGGCTGGCGACGTCGGGTCATGGCGCGTGAGCCGGTCGCGAGCGCCGGTGGCGACAGTCAGCCGATGACGTTCACGCGATTCGAGACGGGGCATTGCGCCGTGGTTGAGATTGTAGTTGGTGATATCGTGGTGCGGGCGGGCCGCGATATCGATGGCGATCATCTTGCCACCGTGCTGCGGGCGGTTCGCGGGGCATGATCCCGTCGGGCGTTGAAGTTTATGTTGCCAGCACGCCGGTCGACTTCCGCAAGGGTCCCCTGTCGCTGATGGCTTTGATCCGCGATGGTGGCATTGATCCGTTCTCCGGGGCGCTCCACGTCTTCCGCTCGAAACGCGCGGACAAGATCAAGATCGTTTGGTTTGATGGAACAGGGGTATGTCTTTTTGCAAAGACGCTCGAGGAAACAACGTTCTGCTGGCCGAAGATTGCGCCGACGCGAGTGCGACTGAACCAAGCCCAGCTACTTGCATTGGTTGACGGGCTGGATTGGAAGAAGGTGCGTCCTGTGCGGGTGAGGCGTCCGCAATCGGTTGGCTAGAAAAAGGCTGTGACATTTTGAATCGGGACCTTTGAAAGGCCTCGAACATCGGTGGCGATCATGCTCTGATATCGGGCGATGATGCCGACCGTTGCCGAGCTTCCCGACGATGTTGACGCGCTCAAGGCGATGGTGCTGGCCACAGTCGAGCAGCGTGCGGCGATGGAGGCGGAGAACGGCCGTATTGTCTCCGAGATCGCGGCTCTCAAGCAGATCAACACCACCTCGGATGCGAGAATTGCGGAGCTGACAGCGATCGTCAGGACGTTTGAACGCATGCTTTACGGCACGCGTTCGGAACGCTTGCGCGGTGAGCGGCTGGACGACGAGCAGATCGACTTCGTGTTCGACGAGATCGAGACCGGTATGGCGGCGATCAACGCCGAACTGGATACAGCGACCAAAGACAAACCGAAGCGCACGCCGCGGCCGCGTAAGGACTTTGCGCCTCACCTGGAGCGGATCGAGCGGGTTATTGAACCTGAGGTCCCACCTGGCTGCGAGGATCTGGAGAAGGTCCTGATTGGCGAGGACGTGTCGCGGCGTCTCGACGTGATCAGGGCGAAGTTCCGCCTGATCGTGACCCGCCGCCCGAAATACGCCTATCGCGGCGGCGACGGCGTGATCCAGGCGCCGGCGCCGCCCCATCTCATCGAAAGCGGCATTCCGACCGAGGCGCTTCTGGCTCAGATCGCCGTCTCGAAATATGCCGACGGCCTCCCGTTGTATCGGCAGGAGGCAATCTACGCCCGCGACAAGATCGAGCTGAGCCGCTCGCTGATGGCCCAATGGATGGGCAAGGTCGGCTTCGAGCTGCAGCCTCTCGCGGACTATGTTCTCGAGCGCATCAAGCAGGGCGAAAGGGTGTTCGCCGACGAAACCACGTTGCCGACGCTGGCGCCGGGCAGCGGCAAGACCCAAAAGGCCTGGCTGTGGGCGTATGCGCGCGACGATAGGCCGTTCGGAGGCGCCGGTCCTCCAATGGTTGCCTATCGGTTCGAGGATAGCCGCAGCGGCGACTGCGTGGCGCGTCATATGGCGGGCTTCACCGGCATCCTGCAGGTGGATGGTTACGCCGCCTACACACAGTTAGCCAAAGCGAGAGCCAACTCCAATGAAGTGATGGCGCTCGCGGGCTGCTGGGCTCATCTACGCAGACGGTTCTATGAACTGCACATCAGCGGCAGTTCGCAGATTGCGACGCAGACGATCAAGATCATGGCCGAACTCTGGAAGGTTGAAGAGGAAGTCCGCGGATGCGATCCCGCCGTACGCGTGGCCGCACGTCAGGACCGCTCGGTGGCAATCGTAGCCGGCCTGTTCCAGCTCTGGGAAATCGAATTACCCCGCGTCTCGGGAAAGTCAAAACTGGCCGAGGCCATCCGCTACGCCAGATCCCGGCGCCAGGTTCTTGAGCGCTTCCTCATCGATGGTCGTGTCGAGATCGACTCGAACATTGTCGAGCGCGCCATCAGGCCCCAGACAATTACACGAAAAAATGCCCTCTTCGCGGGCAGCTGTGGAGGCGGTAGGACGTGGGCAACCATCGCCACCCTGCTGCAGACGGCAAAAATGAACGACGTCGATCCGCTCGCCTGGCTAACGCAGACCCTCGAGCGCGTCGCCAACCGATGGCCGATCTCCAACATCGATCAACTCATGCCCTGGAATTATAAGCCATGAACGGCTTCGGCTGATCGCTTAC
>NZ_VKHP01000453.1 GCF_010811875.1 Bradyrhizobium uaiense | reverse complement strand
CAAACACCATCAATCTGAGGGACGACCGCCTTAACCAGCAAGCCGCGAGCGAGCGCGCCACCACCAGCGCCGTAGCGAGTGAGCGGCTTGCTAGCAGCTCGCCGGCCCGTTATCCCATCTAACCCGCTCTACGCAATCACAAGAAACGGACGCTCCCAATGCCCATCGTCAATCGCGTTGCCGCCCTCTCGGATGAAATGGCCGCCTGGCGCCATGACTTCCACGAGAATCCCGAGCTGCTCTACGAGGTCCACCGCACCGCCGGCATTGTTGCCGAGAAACTGCGCGAGTTCGGCTGCGACGAGGTGGTGACCGGGATCGGGCGCACCGGCGTGGTCGGCGTGATCCGTGGCCGCAAGTCCAATTCGGGCAAGACCATCGGACTGCGCGCCGACATGGACGCGCTGCCGATCATGGAGGCGTCGGGCGTCGACTACGCCTCGAAGATCCCGGGCAAGATGCACGCCTGCGGCCATGACGGCCACACCGCGATGCTGCTGGGCGCCGCGAAATACCTCACCGAGACGCGCAATTTCGACGGCACCGCGGTCGTGATCTTCCAGCCCGCCGAGGAAGGCGGCGCCGGCGGCAAGGCGATGGTCGACGACGGGCTGATGACCCGCTGGGGCATCCAGGAGGTCTACGGCCTGCACAACATGCCCGGCCTGCCCGAAGGTTATTTCGCGACCACGCCCGGCCCGATGCTGGCCTCGTCCGATACCTTGAAGATCGTCGTGCACGGCAAGGGCGGCCACGCCGGCGCCGCCCCGCACGAGGCGATCGACAGCGTGCTGATCGGCGCCCAGATCATCAACGCGCTGCAATCGATCGTGTCGCGCAATCTCGATCCGCTGAAATCGGCGGTCATCTCGATCACCATGTTCGAGGCCGGGAGCGCCTTCAACGTGATCCCGGAGACCGTCACGCTGGGCGGCACCGTGCGCACGCTCGATCCCGGAGTGCGCGATATGGTCGAGCGCCGGATCGGCGAGGTCGCCTCCAGTATCGCCAAGGCCTATGGAGGATCGGCCGAGACGGACTATGGACGCATGTATCCGGTGACGCTGAACCACGCGCGCGAGGCCGGCGTCGCGGCCGAGGTCGCCCGCGACGTGGTCGGCGCCGACCGCGTCAACGACAATCTGGTGCCGGTCATGGGCGCGGAGGATTTTGCGTTCATGCTGGAGGCGCGCCCCGGCGCGTTCGTCTTCCTCGGCATGGGCGATGGCCCGATGTGCCACCACCCCGCCTACAAGTTCAACGACAACATTCTCGGCCACGGCGCCTCCTACTGGGTGCGCCTGGTCGAAAAGCAGATGCCGGCCGGCTAGCGCTACGCGCGCAGCTCATGAGCCCGGCCGCGATCGGTTCGCGGCCGGTGCGGGCTGCGTCATCAACGCGGCTGCTGTTGCGTGGTGCAGTGAATTCCACCGCCGCCGGCGGCGATGCCGTCGATGTTGAGCTGGATGACCTCGCGGTCGGCAAACAGCTCCCGCAAGATATCGCGCGCGTTGCGGTCGGCTGCCACGTCGCCGAATTCCGGTGCGATCACAGCGCCGTTACAGACGTAGAAATTGATGTAGCCGGCGGCGAAATCCTTGTTGCCGTATTTTGCGCGCCAGGTTGACGGTCCGTGCAATACCACGGCCTCCAGGCGCCGGCCCTTGGCATCAACAGCGCCGCGCAGGATCTCGAGGTGTCGTTTCGTGACCGCATGGTCGAACGACGACGGGTCCTGCTCGAAGCCGGCCACGACGACGCCGGGGCTGGCAAACCGTGCATAGAAGTCGGTATGCCCGTCGGTGATGTCCTTGCCGGCAATACCGGGCAGCCAGATGATCTTCTCCAGCCCGAGGACGCGGGACAATTCGGCCTCGCATTTGTCCTTGGACACACCCGCGTTGCGATTTGGGTTGAGGACGCAGCTTTCGGTGATGATGGCCGTCCCCTCACCGTCGACTTCGATGCCGCCGCCTTCCAGCACCAGGTCGGCCTTGACGAACGTGGCCTTCGCGGCTCGGGCCACGTGTTCTGCGACCCCGGCATCGAGCGCATGGCGCTGCTTGTTACCCCAGCCGTTGAAATTGAAGCCGACCGCGCCGAGTTGCCCGGAGGGATCCCTCACGAAGACCGGCCCGGTGTCACGCATCCACACGTCATCGACCGGTCGAATGACGAGGCTGACCGAGGGGCCGCAGAGCCGCGCGGCGATATCGTGGTCCTCCTCGCGCACCAGCATGTTGACGCGCTCATAGGCCGCGATGGCCTTTGCGATGGTGGCGAGATTGTCCCGCGCAACCGGAAGCAGCTTGCCGCCCCAGATCGCTGCGCTGGCGCCGAACGCCATCCAGGTCGCGGCATGCGGCGCGCCCTCGTCCGGCATCCGCCAACTCGCTTGATCGAGGGCCTGTCTCTTATACCCATCCGACGCTGCCGACGATCCACTCCGTTTTGATCTAGCGCGGCGCCGTACCATTAAACACAAAACTAGACAGCGCTTAAAGCCCTGTCACTACATGTACGAGTCTCATACCCAGGTGCTCACCCG
>NZ_VKHP01000452.1 GCF_010811875.1 Bradyrhizobium uaiense | reverse complement strand
CCAGTCCCGGGATGATCTGGACGAACTCAGCTTTCAGAAATAACGCGTGCGAGTCCGAGCGCAAGACATCGCCTCTTTGTACCCGGAGTCATACGGTGCCCGATGACACAATTCCTTGGCCCGCTCCATGCACTCTCACAGGAGCCAGGATTTTGCCACATCCTTCCTGGGGCCGGACCAACGCCGCATCGCATGTATTTCAAGCGAGCGGCGTTGTTGTTTAAAGACCAACGAAAATGACCAATCCGACTGTCCTAATTTGACATAGCGAGTGTCCTAACCAGGACAGCACCCGAGAGACGACCGATCTCCACGCAATGCGTCCACCCGTCGCTCCCTCCGATGCGACGACGGAATCACGACGCGCGATTCGACGGAATCTGGAGGGTTCTGTGAGGTCGCGCTCACGCGAGGGCGCGGCAGGCGCTTATGACGCGACCTCATTGAAGCCGGATTGAACGAAGGCGCGGGAGGCTATGCGCGGTTTTGCGGCTATGGGGATTGTTTGAGATCGCAATGCCCGATGTGCTGGCTCGGCGCGTGAGGCAAAGACACGGGATGTGCGCATAGGGGAAGAGTTGAGATCAGACGCGCTTCGCCGGAGATCGCGATAGGCGTTTTGCTGCATCGGACGGTTGTTGTCGCGCAGTGTGACAGCACGGATTCGACGTCGTCCGCGATGATCGAGACGTTGGGAGCGAAATGACGAATGATGATCGTCGTGCACGGCATGACTTGGCTCACGATGTGTCGCATCGGAACGGTGATGTTCGAGGGCTGGGGCGTCTGAAGCTATGTCGAAAGCGCTCAATGATGCGCATGACGCCACCGCAATCGGGACAGGCAGGAACCTCGGCCCACATCAGGGCTTCCGAATCCACAGGCGACGGCTCGCCATCGTTTGATGCTGTCCGCTCACGCTCGAGAAGTTTGTGGCAAAGGGCGAGTTTGGCAGCGCGATGGCCGTTGGCCATGAAGCCGAAGTGGCGGATGCGATGGAAGCCATCGGGCAGCGTGTGAAGAAGGAAGCGGCGGATGAACTCGTCGGGCTTGAGCTTCATGATCTTTGTCGCGCCGTTCTGGCGGTAGTCCTTCCAGGTAAAGGCGACGTGATCTTCGTCGAGGGCGACGAGCCGGCTGTTGGCTATTGCAACGCGATGGGTATAGCGGCCGAGATAGGCCAGCACCTGCGCGGGGCCGCCGAACGGCCGTTTGGCGTAGACGACCCAGTTGATGCGTCGCATAGCGACGAGGTGAGCTGCGAAGGCAGCAGGCTCCGCCAGGGATGCGAGATCGCTGAAGAAGTTCAGGGTGCCAGCGTCGAAGGCGGAGGTCAGACGTTCGAGGAACAGGCGTCTGAACAGCCGGGCGAGCGGTTTGATGGCCAGGAAGAAGTTTGGTCGGCCGGCGATCCAGCGCGCGCCATCGGGCGAGAGGCCGCCACCCGGAACGACGCAATGGACGTGGGGATGATGCATCAGCGCCTGCCCCCAAGTGTGGAGGACGGCGACGACGCCGATCTCGGCACCGAGCCGGCGTGGATTGGCGGCGAGTGTCGACATTGCCTCGGCGGCAGCTTTGAACAGGATCGCATAAACGATGGCCTTGTTCTGAAAGGCGATCGCGGCGATCGGAGCCGGCAGTGTGAAAACGACGTGGAAATAGGGGACCGGCAGCAGGTCGGCTTGACGCGCGGCGAGCCACTCGGCCCGGGCTGGCCCCTGACACTTCGGACAGTGCCGGTTGCGACAGGTAATGGGCGTCACCCATTACCTGCCTTATGGGCAAAGCCGGTAATGGGGAGCTGCCAATCGCGATCACCGTATTTTCCTGTGTATTGCCGCTCTTGAGCTCTCCATTACAAGTCGCCCGTGCGGCCCCGTTGGGTCGGCCACTGATGGCCGGTCACATACGGAGACGGACATGTTGGAGACGTACTTCTCGGCAGCGAAGATGCTGGGGCATCTGCGCAGTGGGCCGAGCGGGCCTTACCTTGACGGGTTTGCAGCGGCGCTGGAGCGGCAGGGCTATGGCCCCGAGACAGCGGTACGCTATTTGCGAGCGGCGGCTCACATCGGCCATGTTATGGCCGAGCAAGGCGCGGGCCTGGCGGACGTTGATCTCGCCGCGTTCGGCGAGCACCTGCGCACTTGCCGGTGTCCACGCGCCAAAGGCGGCCGGCGCAACCACCACACCATCTACGGTGCCAGGCTCTTTCGTCGGCCCCTCGTCGAGCTCGGCCTTGGCCGGTCCGCGGCCGTGGGGGCAGCACCCGCCGAGCCGCAGCTGGTCGCCGACTTCAAGACGTGGCTGCGCAAGCATCGCGGCGCATCCGATGCCACCGTCAGGCTCTACGCCCGCGACGCCGCGGGCCTGATGATGGAGCTTCGATCTGACCCAGCCGGCTGGAGGCCGAACGATGTCCGCAGTTACTTCCTGCAGCGGGCGAGCAATAGCGGGAGTGGCACGATCGAGAAGATGACGACGAGCCTGCGGGCCTTCCTGCGGTATCTCGCAGTCGCAGGCCGATGCCAGGCAGGTCTCGACGGCGCC
>NZ_VKHP01000451.1 GCF_010811875.1 Bradyrhizobium uaiense | reverse complement strand
GTCGTCCGTGAAGAATGCGGATTGACCTGAAAAATAAGCAAAAATGTTCTTGAGAAAGTATTCGATTTTGCAGGAAAGCGGTGTGTGGGACCTGGCTTTCCTGCGTTTTGGGATTTCGTTTTTGGGCGGTTCGTGATTCCCTGACGGCGTCGTCGACATTGGGGAATGCGATGAGCAAACCGCGGGATGATCGCCAGAAGGACCTGCTGCTTCCGGCCCTGGATCAGATCATCGACATGGGTCATCCGCTGGTGCGGTTGGCGGCGCTGATCGACTGGAACGTGCTGAATGAGCGCTTTGGTTCGGTGTGCCAGGCAGGGTCAGGGCAGCCGGGGTTGCCGACGCGGCTGATCGCCGGCCTGTTCATTCTGAAGCACATGCACAACCTGTCGGATGAGGTGCTGTGCGCCCGCTGGATCGAGAACCCCTCACATGGGGAATTGGGTGTCAAGACAAGATGCACCTTTTTGTTTGACTGGAGCCACCTTTTCGTCCCGACCACATGCGCTCTTGGATGGCGCGCGCAGATCAAGTCAAGGCCGGCCCGAAGGGACGCCGCGAAGCGGATTGGCCTTGATTTGATCGAGCACGCCATCCAGCTTTTATGGTTGGGTGTAAGCTGCTTCTCTCCTCGCGAAGCGCAAAGTCAAATCGATCGGTTTCCAAGTTCCAAAGCCCGACTGCATGACGCGGCTCGATTGCCGAGCCTGGTCCACCTCACATTCGGTCGCCGCTCATGACGGCCGCACCAATATCCCGCTTGCGGCGGGCGGGGCTCAGGATGACGAGACCATTCTATTAGTCGGCATTTCGCCATGGGGTTCTTCGGCTCGTCGACCTGGGCCACCAGGGTTGATGAATCCTGGTGGCTTTCGCGATGGCTTGAGCGGATTAGGTGCTCTTCATGATTGCTCCCTCAATGAGGACGCCGGAGGTCGCGTACTTCCAAAGCGCAACGAGCAACTTGCGCGCCAGCGCCACGATGGTCGATTTCTTCAACCGACCCCGATTGCGCTGGACGCGTCATTGAACCATTGGGTCAGCACTGATTTGGGTTGATGCCGCAGCCACAGCCATGCCATCTGGATCAACGTCGCTCGCAATCTCGGATTGCCTGCTTTCGAGACGCCTTGCTCTCGATCGATGGACCCGCTCTGCCAGGGCGTCGGCGCCAACCCCGCATAAGCGGCAACCTGGCGACGGTTGTCAAAATGTCGGAACAGTCCCTCCGACCATAGGATGGCGGCACACTCGGTGCCGATCCCCTTGAACTGAAGCAGCATCGTGACTGGCGAAGGTGTTGCCGCGGCGGCTTGTACTGCGATGAGCGCGTCGCGTTCGGCCTCGACCGCCTTGATCTGTTCGAGTAGAAGTTCAAGTCGATCCAACTCCCGGCGTATTTGGGCTTGCATATGTGCAGGTAGTGCACGCCCATCACCGGTTCGCAGTTCAGCAAGCCGCTCTCGCCGATCCTGGCGTAGCGGCCCGTAGTTCGTAGTCCCTTGCGCGAACAAGAGGCCCTTGATGCGATTGACATGAGCGACGCGCTCGACGATCAGCGCCTTCCGCTCGCGGCAGATCCGCCGCCGATCCTCTTCCTCTGGAGACGGAGGGCGCGCCATGGCGCACACGCGCGGCTCGCCCCGTTTATAAGCCATCAGCGTTCGCAGCAATGCCTCACCATCAATCCGATCCGTCTTAGCTCGCCTGCTTCGGCGTGATGCCGCAATCGAAGCTGGGTCCACGACGTGGCTTTCGATTCCTTCCTTCTCAAGGACCCGATGAATCCAGAAGCCGTCAAGACCGGCCTCCTGAATGGTGATCATCGGATAGGTGTGCCCGGTTTTGATACGGCTTTTCTCGCCAAGCTTCGAAAACAGCGCGAACAGTCCGGGCACGTCCCCGGCCAGGACAGAATGCTTTGACATCTTCTCACTTCTCCCCGGCGACAACGATGTGATCAACCAGGTTGAGCGACTGAGTTCCAGTGACACGAAAATCGCACCAAGATTGGTGCGGATAACGGTCGGTTGTGAGGATTGTGCGGCTGTATGCATGGTCACCTTCAGGATGATTGTTTGGGCAACCGCATTCTGCAAAAATGCCGGCTGCCATCCACCCATGGGATCTACTACCAATACTTCTGCGGCGAATTGAGTTTCTGCCACCGTCTGCCATTCGATCGATCGTCGATGACCCGCTGGCGCCAACGGCTTGGCGAGGAACAGCTCGTCGCGCTGATCCAGGAAAGTCTGTCAGTGGCGCACAAGACCGGAGCCATCGGTGCCAAGGACCTGGAGCGAGTGGTGGTCGACACCACGGTCCAGCCCAAGGCCGTTGCGCATCCGACCGACGCGCGGCTGATGCATCGAGCAATCATCAAGCTCGTCGGGCTCGCCAAGCGCAACCGCGTGCCGCTGCGCCAGAGCTATCTACGCTTGGCCAGGCGCGCCGCCATCATGGTCGGCCGCTATACCCACGCCCACCAGTTCAAACGCGCCCGGCGGCAGCTCAAGTTCCTGCGGACACGGCTCGGCCGGATCATCCGCGACATCCGCCGCAAGATTGATGGC
>NZ_VKHP01000044.1 GCF_010811875.1 Bradyrhizobium uaiense | reverse complement strand
CCTTTCGGCCATTCGATCAGCAACCACTCCTGCGCTCGCCGGGTGGTTTGCCAATAATCACGATGCGCGGCACGAACCCGCACGCGGGCAAAGCGCGAGGTCAGCTTTTCGTTCGTTCCTTGCCGCCACGTTATGGTGCGCCAAGCTTGGGCCGGCAGGCCGATCGCGAGCGCTTTGACGGCGGCTGGCTGATGCTGACGGTTGCGGCGCATCAGTTTTGGTGGACGGCCGCGGCCCGACCATGGCTTCGGCGGCAAGGGACCGGTGCCGGGCGCCCATACCGTCGTGCTCGACAGAAGACCGGCCACATAGGTCAATCCCAGCGCCGTGATCTCGGTGCGCAGGTCGCTGTTGTTGCCATAGCCAGCGTCCATCAGCACGACACCGCGCGGAAGGCCGCTCGCACAGGCCCACCGCAACTGCTCCAGCGCGATCTCCGGCTTGGTCTGGAAGCCGACTTCGGCAGGAATGCCCACCTTGCGCCGCCGATCGCGGCCCTCAGTCCATTCCTTCGGAAGATAAAGGCGGTAAGCGACAGGCAAGCTGGCGTGGTGGTTGGCAATCGACAGCGACACCGCCACCTGGCAATTATCCTGCTTGCCGAGCTGCCCGCAATATTGCCGTGCAACTCCAACCGAATGTCGCCCCTGCTTGGGAAATCCGGTGTCATCGATGATCCAGGCTTCGATGGGGCCCTGGCGTTCAATCGCCGGCAGGACCATCTCGCGTACCTTGCCCAGCACCTTCTCATCCGACCAGGCGCCGCTGCCGATGAAATGCAGCAGCGATTGATGCTGGGCCGCCGTCCGCTCCGGAGCCGTCACCGCCGCCATCGGCTCCACGCTCTTGCGACCGCCACAGGCCATCAGGCCGACGCAATAGTCGCGCAGCGGCGCCTTCCGATCAGCATGACCGATGACACTGGCAAGCCCTTCCAAATACGCCTCAAATCGCTTCTCGCTCGTCTTCGTGCCACGCCCGCTCATGTCGGCCTCATCGGCTAATGGTCCATGCTGCAACCATCATTGATTCTAGCCGGCGGTTTTGTGACTCAGTCAGACTAGCGCGCTGTCGGGGAAACAGGCCTCCCCAGCACTGCCTTCACGCAGGATGGAGCAAGCCGCCCCTGCGTCCGACAGGGCTGAGGCAGTATTCCCAGCGCTCGGCGAGACTTTTGATGCGTCTTTGTCCGTTGATCTTCCTCCGGCTTGTCAGCGGCGAATTTGAGGCTTCACGACGCTCGCGCTCGCGAACCTCTCGGCACTGCCCGCAAGCATCGGGTTGGCTTTGCGATCGCCCACCAGTCTTCCATCAACTCGAACCAAATATATCGCATGCTGTTCTCGGCAATGTTGCGACGATCATTTCTGCCGGGTCGGCGCCGGGACGGCGCCAGACCTTGCCCGCGAGTTTCACTCCCTTTCATTTCGTTGATTTCCCAGCCTCGAGAATCATCACATGTATCTCAAGCTCATGATCGATGGCATGCCGCGTCGGCCATTCAGTGCAGTGACAATAGGGGTGTAACAGTGAAGCGTTTCGGATGTCGTTGCGTAAAGCGAATCACCTGATGTGCTTTAGGCATCACCAAAACTATTCCACAATCGGAGGATACTGCGACTGCGCACCAAGCTCGCGACGATCCCCTTCGTTGCCCCTAAAGCTGCCCGGGAGACCCATCAGTGCAGGAACCGCTGCTCGATTTGACCGTCGATGACGTTGCACCGTCGGGCGCGAGTCTGACCGTCTATGACGAGGAGCACTTGGCTACATACTGGCGGCTGCTTGACGCTGATGCTGAGGGTACAGATTGGCGCGAGGTAGCGCGCGTTGTTCTTCACGTTGACCCTGCTCACGACTGGGATCGGGCGCGTCGCGCTTTTGACAGTCATCTCGCTCGGGCAAAGTGGATAGCAGATGACGGTTATCGGCAGCTTCTTCGCAGTGGCGCTCGGAGCCAGACGAGTGTATCAACTCGCAACCCATGACGCGTCAAGCCGGCTGAACCGCAACATCGGCCTTTAAAGGCCTAACCCAATCAATTGAGCTCCAATAAGAAGAACGGTCGCTGTCCCCTAGGTTCGCCCTAGCACGGATTGGAATGCCCTTACTGTGAGCCCTTGCGGCCTGCACTAGGCACCTGTTCCGGCGGCGTTGCGGATGACTGGATCCTGACAGGCTCGCGGCTCGTGGCGGGCATCGCCAAAATACTTCACGACGACCCGAGCCGATTTGGTTCGACTATCAGCTACGCGAAATCCCGTCAGTGTATCCGACGTCTACCAGGTATATCGACGATGGCAACACGGCTTGCCGCGACAAACTCATATGAGTCCGCACAGAAGAAGACGGGCCATTCATTCGCTGAGGCGGACACGTTATTTCAAGTCACCTACTAACCTTATCAATTGATCAAGAAGACAGACGCATGGCATGCATCCGCGTCTGTGAACCCCTCAAGAACGTTGAGCTCGGATTGGGTCGAGAAGAATGAAACTGCTGCTCCTGGGCACGATAGGCGTCATCTTGCTGGTCGCGGCTGTCGGCAGTCTGGCCGTGCGGCTCCGCGAGCGAAGCGGTTCTGATATCGGCCTCAATCGCGGCGATGGCCGTCGATGCTGGGAATTCGTCGACGCCGGAGATGTGGTCCGTGCGCCACCTCCTGCCCTGACGTGTCCTGGTGCAACAGGAAGTCCGCTCGGCGGTGAAATCGGCTTCCCCTGGCAGATCGCTAAGTCGGTGTCTGGAATCGCGATGAACGGCAACTGCGCCAGTCCCGAAGGCTCTAACGCTAGATTCATTGTGCCGGGCCTTCTGGCTGCACGCAAAATTGTTACCCGCGGCCCCGTTGAGGACCCGCTCGGTTACGCCTGGAATGACGTCCTGCTCTACGCAAAAGGCGCCACTGCGGCTGCCCGCAATAAATATCAGACCTGCGACCTTGCGACTCCGCTGCCGCTCGTCAACGCCAGCGACGGCCAACAGCGCTGTCCAGCAGGCGTGGACATAAAGGCTTCTTTTCTGCCCAGCTGGCCGTCAGCGCTGAGTACGATTGCGTGCTCATGGGCCCTCCGATCGATGGCTTTTGCTCAATCGGAAGCGCAGGCTTTTCAACGAGCTGCCTCGTAGGAACTGCCCGCGTTGGGCAGAACATCAATGTCGGCTTGGTCCACGCGAAATAACGGCTGGATGTCGCGGGCGTCCTTGTTCGGTGTAAATCCATGTCGAGCGACAAGAGTCACTGATGTCCAGAATTTTGGCTGTTGGGACGGCTTTGCCACCGTTTCGGTTCTCTCAGGCCGACCTCAAGGCTCTAGCGGGTCACCACTTTGTCTCCAGAATGGAGAAGCTGAGGAGATATCTTACCGTATTCGATCATGCGCTGGTCGATCAGCGCTTCTTTTGCGTTCCGCCCGAATGGCTTCTCGACGAGCATCGCATAAGTGAGACCAACCAGATATATTTGGATTGGGCGAAGGAGCTCGCGTGCAAAGCGACGGTGAACTGTCTCGACCGGGCTGGCGTTAAGCCCGAGCAAGTCGATCGGGTTTTGTTCGTCTCGACGACAGGGATAGCGACGCCTAGTCTCGACGTGGACCTGATCTTCAAGGTCGGGTTGCGACCAGATGTGGGACGGACGCCGATTTTTGGCCTCGGATGCGCTGGGGGAGCATCAGGAGTTAGTTTAGCAGGAGCCCTTTGCCGAGCAACGAACGAACGCATTCTCCTCGTTGCTGTGGAGCTGACTTCCCTTACATTCCAACCGAATGATCTCACGCCAAAGAACGTTGTCGCCTCAAGCCTCTTTGGAGATGGTGCTGCCGCGTTATTAATCGCGCCAGCTGAAAGCGGTTCTGGCAAGCTGGATATCGTGAGAAGTACGAGTTTGCTTCACCCGGCCTCGACTTCTCTAATGGGCTGGCATTTTGGCGACGCGGGATTTGAAGTCGTGGTGTCCGAGCGCATTCCGTCAATGATTAGGGAATTGATGCCACGTGCAATGAACTCGTTGCTCGCGGAGGCTGGCATCCTTCCTGGCCAAGTAAGGAGCTTTATCTTTCATCCTGGCGGCAGAAAAGTATTGGAAGTTTGTGAGCGGGGCCTTGGCAGGCCCTCTGAGAGCTTTTTTTCCAGCTATGAGACACTTCGACTTCATGGAAATATGTCCAGCGCAACTGTGCTATTCGTGCTGGAACGCGTGCTGGCGCATGAGGAGCAAGCGCCTGGATCATACGGCATCTTAGGCGCCTTCGGACCAGGGTTCTCAGCCGAACTGACGCTACTGAAATGGGCTGACACGGAAGCAGCACAGCCAAAGCCCGCCCACCTCGAGCAGCCGGGCAACCAATTGAAGTGGGTTGCCTAGTCGTGATCGGCATCACCAAACTGATCGCTTAGTACTGTCGAGCGCCCGCGTGGCCGAGATGCTGCCGCTGATCAGCTCTGTTCCACGGCACCCAGCGGCGTCCGCGAGACCGCTTGCAGTTACAGCATCGCTGCTGCACCGATCCGGCTCTCCCTCTTAGGTAACCTCAGACGGCGAGTTGATCAATATCGAATCTTCGCCACGGTTTAATCGCTCATGCACTGCCCTGCTGGCCTTGAAGACCGGAAAGCGCTTTTGCTCGATTTTCAGGTACTCGCCCGTTCTTGGATTACGGCCTGTGCGAGCCTGCCGATGGCTGACCGAAAATACTCCGAATCCCCTCAACTCGACCCGGCCACCGCGCGCCAATCCCTCGACGATCTCATCGAGGATTGCGCTCACAATATTGTTGACGGCGCTTTGATAAAGATGCGGGTAGTTCTCGGCAATACGTTGAACGAGCGTGGACTTGATCATTGACACCCCCTGTTGCCATTTGGGAAGTCGCCATTTGCTCGAAAGCATTGGCAACCGTCAAGATAACCCTATGCCGGCACTGAGCAAGGAATGTCATCGCGCGACGAAGAACCAGCGTTTG
Source organism: Bradyrhizobium uaiense (assembly GCF_010811875.1). GTDB lineage: Bacteria > Pseudomonadota > Alphaproteobacteria > Rhizobiales > Xanthobacteraceae > Bradyrhizobium > Bradyrhizobium uaiense. Next base: position 40,807 of record NZ_VKHP01000044.1, on the reverse strand, counting down.
CTAGCTGCCTCGCAGACGAGCACGACATGTCCTCGACCTACGTCTGATCGGCACACGGACATTCAATGCCGCCCCCAAAAATCCATAACGTTGCGCGGCGGCGGGGCGCCTGTTGCGACGATCCCACTATCGACTGCATGCTCAAGCCATTTGCCAGCAACGCTGCATGTCTTTGTGTTGGTCAGACCCCGGCGCGGGTTAACTAAAACGATCCGAGCACCGAACCCAACGCGATAACGATGGCCAAGGCGATGATCGGCCCAACGATATTGGCCATCACCATATCGAAGTAGCTCTTGCGATGGGTCGAGCCGCAGACCGCGAGCAGCGTCACGACGGCGCCGTTGTGCGGCAGACTATCCAGGGTGCCGGAGCCGATCACGGCAACCCGGTGCATGAGCCCCGGGTCGATATGGGCAGTCTGCGCAATTTGCAGGTATGTGTCGCCAAGGGCATCGAGCGCAATGGTCAATCCGCCGGAAGCCGAGCCGGTCAAAGCGGCGAGGATGTTTGTCGCGATGGCGAGAGAAACGAGTGGACCGCCGGAGATCGACAGCATCCAGTCGCGCACCAACGCAAAGGCCGGTAGCGCAGCGACGACGGCTCCAAAGCCGACCAGGCTGGCGACGCTGAAGATGGGGAGCACCGAGGCGTTGGCGCCGGCATCCATGCTCGCCCTTAGATCCGTGAGGCGGGCTCGGTTGAGCGCGATGAGCGTTGCCGTGGCGGCGGCGAGAGCGACTGCGACCGACCACACCCCGGCAACGCCGGCAAGGGAGGTCCCGCCCCAGCGCTCCTGCGCGAGGAACGAGAAATCGACGCGCGGCAGGATCAGGAGCGACATCAGCAGGTTCACACCCACGACCACGAGGAGCGGGACGATCGCCGTGCCGATCGGTGGCGGCACATCGCCGCGCTTGCCATGGGCTATTTCGGCCGGATCGAACTCGTGGGACGATGTAGCGCGCTCGCGGATGAATTGATCGTCAGCGACCGCCCCGCTGACGAGCCCTGCGTCTCCGCCATAGCCTTCACCTGTCTTGCGCGCCGATTCCTCGGCGCGGCGGAGCCACCAGAGCCCGAATGCGAGCATGATCGCAGCAGCGATGATTCCCAATCCGGGCGCCGCAAACGGCGTGGTTCCGAAGAACGGCATCGGAATCGTATTTTGAATCGCGGGCGTTCCGGGCATTGCCGACATCGTAAATGTGGAGGTGCCCAGAGCGATGGCGGCCGGCATGAGCCGATGCGGGATATCAGCGACGCGAAACATTTCCCGTGCCATCGGCGCCAAAACGAAAAAGGCGACGAAAAGGCTTACCCCGCCGTAGGTGACGATCGCGCCGGCAAGTACCACAGCAAGGATCGCGCGACGCGCCCCGAGTTTGGTGCTCATGAACTGGGCGATAGCGTGGACCGATCCGCTGTCGTCCATGAGCTTGCCGAACAGCGCACCGAGCAGAAATAGTGGGAAGAATTGCGCGATGAACTGCGCAGCCCCGCCCATGAAGGTCTGCGTCCAATGGGCAAGCAAGGGCTCTCCGGCGAATGCCGCAGCGACGATCGCGGCAGCCGGCGCCAGGAGCAGCACGCTCCATCCGCGGAACGAGAGCCAGATCAGCAGGCCAAGAGCAACCAGGATTCCGACGAGACCCATGGCGTCAAACCTGCTGCAAGAGCAAATCCAAATCTATCGAGGAGCGCTTGCCGATGTTCTGCTCGTTCGCGGCGAGGAATGCCTCCGCGGTACGGCGGCCTTCGTCGCGCAGCATGCAGAGAAAATCCCACTCGGCATTCAGCTTTGACGACACGCCGAGCTCGGCCAGCACCTTGCTCGCGATCAGGTGAATGCGCATCTCAGCCCATTTGCGTCCCTCGGAGCTGCCGACGTCCGCGACCTGCCGCAGCAGCGCGATCATACGCAACTCCTTGAGCAGCGTGGCGTTAAATGCAACCTCGTTCAACCGATCGAGAATCTCGCCGCGGAGCGCGGTGTCCCGGGTCGCTCGACCGGGTTGACCGCGGCGAGAAGCGTGTCATGCGAGTTGCACTCGCGTACGAGCGGCGTGATCGTCGGGTTCCCGGAGTAGCCGCCATCCCAATAGGGCTCGCCATCGATCTCTATCGCGCGGAACAGAGTCGGCAAGCAGGCGGAAGCGAGCAGAACGTCGGGTGTGAGCTCGGCGTTGCGAAACACACACCCGCGGCCGGTATGAACGTTGGTCGCCGTCACGAACAACCGGATCGGGGAGTTCGCGATCTGTCTAAAATCGACCGACTCGGCGAGGACCTGGTGCAAAGGGTTTGTACCGGCAAGATTCAGGTCGTAGGGCGAAAACACGCGGCTCGCCAGATCGAAGGCGAGATAGAAGGGCGACGTATCAAGGGTCCAGCGACCGAGGATGACGTCCAGCGGGCTTCGCCGCATGGGACTGAACCGCGCTGAGTCAGCGACCCGCCGCCAGAAGGCCTCCAATGCAGACTTGGCACCGGCCGGGCCATTGGTCATAAAACCGCCCGCCAGCACGACGGCGTTCATCGCGCCGGCCGACGTGCCTGATATCGCCTCGATACGCAGCCACGGCTCATCCATGAGCCGATCGAGCACCCGCCAAATAAAAGCGCCGTGCGGTCCACCACCCTGCAGCGCGAGATCGACCAGAACGGCATCGCGCGCGCGTGTTTGCGGCTCCTTCAAGGACATCGCGGGCTCCGACTGGCGTGCGGCCACGTCGCGGCCGGCGAACGCCAGACAAGGAAGCCGTCAGCTCCTGCCAGGGAGCGGTTGCGGGAGTGGCCGCGGACGCTCGATTCCTGGCCGACCAGGTCTCGGAGGCCGAGTGACCGGGCGCTGGCCCGGCCGTCGCCATCCGTGCCATCCCGCCGGACCACCCCAGCCCATGCCGCGCCTTGAACCAAAGCCACACCGATACCAGCCGCCACCGCGCCATCCCCTGCTGTACCAACAGTAGCGCTGGCCCCTCCAGGTGAACTGGACGGTTTCCGCGAGACGAAGCTCGTCGGCGGCCTGGCGCACGCCCAGCGGCGCCATAAGGCCGGCTTGCGAGCGACCGCTGGTCGCCATAATCCCTGCCGAAGCAATCCCAAGTGCGAGCCCCCATAGAAGCAATCTTCGCATAATTTTCTCCCGGCTTTTCACAGCGCGGAAGGCAACCGACTGAGCGGCCGCGGAGCCGCATGGCTGCAGCCGGCCTCCTTCGCGGGCGATCCCGCCCAGGGATCGATGCCGTTGGGCTGATCCCTACGCAAAACTGTAGCGTATTCGGCTGCCACTGCGACTGCCGTGACAGCGCAGCGACTACCGTTCCCGGCGATGCTTTGACGCTGGCGCCAGGCTTTGCCTCACTCGCTAGGCAGCCTTGGCCTGAGTTGCGGCTGCGAGCGTGTCGCGAAGGTGCTGCTCCTTCTTTTCATCGAGCGAGGTCGTCAGGACGATCCCTCCCGCATCCTTGATCGCATTGAGAACCTTGTCTGAGGTCATAGACTTGATCAGCAGGAACAGGACGGCATCTCCCGATTTCACCTTCGACGCGAGATCCTTCATGAACTGGTCTCTGATCCCGAAATCGGTCAGCGCACCGCTCAAAGCGCCTGCGCCGGCTCCGAGAGCCACGCCGAGAAGAGGATTCAGGAAGACCATCCCCAAGAGCAGCCCCCAGAAGCTGCCGCTGGCGGCGCCGGTCATGGTGGTGTTCACAAGCTGATTGAGCTTTACAGAGTCCTCGGTTTTGACTGCGATCACGGCATCGCTGATCGTGATCAGATACTCGCCTTGAAGCTTAAGTATTTTTTGCCGAACTTCCTCTGCTTTGACTTCGGATGGGTACACGATCGCAACGAGATCTGACATTGAACACTCCCTGATGGCTCGAAGTGCTGCCCCTATTCCGCGCGTGATGCACGGCCTAAACTTAGCACAGACCCGAAAGTCTCTAGCTGGCCAATCACGCAAGCAGCTTCACAATCCCGAGATGTTTTTAGCGCTCAGTGCAATTGAGTAAGCGGCATTGTCGCATGTGTCTCGAATAAGGACTTGCCGCAAGCCTGTCTCTGCCGCGCGCTTCTGAGTTCGAACCAAGCGACCAAAAAGCCGTCGGAACGTTGCGCCACAGAGCAGTAGAGCACAATGCCATGGCAAGGAGGGTCATTGACTATCTCACACGTTGATGGCGACCAAACTGGCCAATCGACAACAACAGAGAGCCGAACGTCAGCGCGCCTCAGTCAGGAGGCGTGCGGCTCCCCCTTGCATTCGCTCGCATCATGATTGTGGAGCATTGATAAAAATGCCCCACCCGCACAGTAGGGTTGTACGTAACGTACGGTGCGAGTTCAGGATTTCGAAATCAATCTAGATTAACTAGCCGGTCCATCGACCCGAACGAAGCAGATCAGCTCTCGTTCATTCAAGATGGCAATCGTCCGTCAGCCCCGCGCTAATCAGCGGTTAGGGCATGCAATCATTCAAGGGACACAATGAGTGGTATTGCGACCAGGATCGGCGGGCGAACGAGGGCCCACCGAGGCTTCCGCATTGGCTTGCGCGGCCAACTGGCATTGCTCGGAATTTCTGGAGTCCTCGTCACGGGAGCAATCTGCGGGGCTGGTCTGTATTATGCGAGCCTAGTCCAGAGCGCTTCGAACGAGAGCAACGAATTCAAAGCCCATGTCGCATCGTTGTCGCAAAGCTTCCTAGAGTCGCAGCAAATCGCGATCAACTTCCTGCGTAAACCAAGCGAGATGTTGATCAAGACGCATACCGAGAGTTATGAGCGGCAGCTCGCAGAGCTAAGTCGCGTCGAAGCATTTGTGACGGGTTTGCCCGAGGATGATCCGCTGAAGCAAGGGAGCGTCTTGCGGCCGGCAGTCAGTCTCTACGCAACGCGTTTTCAGAACGTGGTCTCGGCGCAGCGCAACCTGGGCTTTAATGAAGGCGACGGATTTCAGGGCAAGCTGCGCAATGCCGTGCACGTGGTCGAACACCGGCTGTCAGAGCTGAACCAACCACGCCTCATGATCTTAATGCTGATGATGCGCCGGCACGAGAAAGACTTCATCTTGCGCGGCGAAGACAAATATGGCGATCAACTGGCGGATCGGGAGGTGGAATTCGAGACCTCGCTCGCTCAAGCGAACCTACCCGCTGATGTGAAATCCCAGATCCTCGAGCTAATCCGGGCGTACAAGGCGACTTTTGTGTCGTTCATGGTGACACAACAGGCGTTGAGCGATCAGGTCGACGACCTCGGACAGATCTACGATCGCATTCGCCCGGCGCTCGTAAAGATCATGGCTGCCGCGGACGCTCATTCGCAGGCTGCCGCAATGCGAGCCGAAGAAATTCGGCGGAATCTTGTCTGGATGATTGGGCTTGCAACGATACTCGTTGGCCTGATCGCGTTACTGTTCGGCCGCCGCGTTGCCCAGACAGTCGCTTCGATGACGGCGGCCATGCGTCAGCTCGGCGACGGTCGGTTCGACGTCGTTCTGCCGGGACTCGGCCGAAAAGACGAGCTTGGCGAGATGGCAGAAGCTGTCGAACTGTTCAAGTTGAAAGCCCGCGAGAAGGCGCAAGCCGAACTCGATGCCAAGGCCGTGCAGGATCGTACCGTCGCCGAGCTACGTCAGGCCGATTTGGCTCGGCTCGCCGGCGAATTCGAAGCCGCCGTCGGCAAGGTCATCGAGACCGTTTCATCCGCCTCCTCACAACTGGAAGCTTCCGCACGCAGCCTGACCGGTACGGCCGATCACAGCAGGCAACTCTCCAGTGCGGTCGCTTCGTCGTCGGAGGAAGCATCCACCAACGTTCGGCGCGTCGCGGCCGCGACGGGTGAACTGGCGAAAACCATCACCAACATCGGCCGACAAGTCCAAGAAGCGGCCAGTATAGCGGGCGACGCCGTTCTCAAGGCCGAACTCAGTGACCAGCGTATGGCCAGTCTGGCGGCCGCCGCGGAGCGGATCGGCAGCGTGGTCCAGTTGATCGCAACGATCGCACGGCAATCCAATTTGCTCGCTCTCAACGCGACGATTGAAGCCGCGCGCGCCGGCGACCGCGGCAGAGGTTTTGCGGTTGTCGCTCAAGAGGTAAAATTGCTCGCAGCGCAAACCGCGCATGCGACCGTTGAGATCAGCGAGCAGATTAGCGGTATTCAGGCGGCGACGGCTGAGTCGGTCGGCGCGATTACCGAAATTGGCGTCATTATCGGCCGCATCGCGGAGATTGCCCGGATCGTAGTCGACTCCATTGGAGAGCATGAGGCAACAAGCAAAAGCATCGCTTTCAATGTACAGGAAGCGGCGGTCAGGACGACCCAGGTGGCGGCAAGCGCCGGCGAAGTCACCAACCACGCGAAAGAAACCGAAGGGGCATCCTTGCAGGTGCTGACGTCTGCCGAACTGTTGTCTGAGGAAAGCTCTCGACTGAAGCACGAACTGGACAGCTTCCTAGTCGGGATTCAAGCCGCTTAGGTTGACGCGTCAATATGTAAACTATCGCTGAGTTACCCGGCAAACGAGCTCGAAAAGATCACTTCTAACCGATTGCTTCCGATTTTCGCGCGAAGTACGGCATGGACGTAACGAGCTCCCCTCTGCAAGATGCGAAACGGTACGTTTCGTACGGGAGCGAAGACGCCACTGCCGTATTCTTAGTTTGGATGCACTCGGCGTCGTGCCACGAGCGGCGGCGCGCCACATAGATTTGCCAGTGTCCTTCGAATCCGATGTTCGCAAACGTGCCCACCGCAGAATAAAGTGAATTTCGGACAATGGCGCGCTCGTCCAGTTCGACCATGGCACCCGCACCGCTAATTGCCTACGTCCATGTCGGGAAGAGCGCTGCCGGCGGTCACGACGCAGGACGCATCACAGCCGTCGACGATATCTCGCTCGATATTGCCGCGGGCGAATTCCTGGCGATCGTCGGCGCATCCGGGTCCGGCAAATCCGCCTTGCTGCGGCTCGCCAACCGCCTGCTCGACCCCGACAGCGGCCGTGTCGTCGCGGGGGCGAGGATGCGCACAACGTTAATCCGGCGCGCTTGCGCCGGCGAATGGGCTATGTGTTCCAGAGCGGCGGGCTGTTTCCGCATCTGCGCGTCGTCGACAACATCGCCGTCACGCCGAGACTGCTGGGCTGGTCCGCCGCTGCCGATATCACTACGCGGGTCGATGAGCTCCTCGACCTACGAGCGGACGTAAATGGGATGGATACATTAAACCAAATCCTACCCGGGATCGAAGTCGGACCGGTTCGGACCAAAGATCGCACCCGCCGTAAGGTTGATGTCAGCTAGAAATGTCTAGATTGGTTGACTGCAACATGGAGACGACAGTTATCGCCGGGCGGTCTGGTCGCCGCCGGGCGTTCTTCGTTCGGTGTGCTAATTCCCCCACCGCAGTCAACCGTGACGGTTGCGAAACGCCCCCTTTATGTCAAGTCTAGGTACAGTGGATCAAGACAATCATGAATCAATGATGCCAGTGCTGCGCCGCAGCTATGCTCGCATAGCGAGTTGGATTGTGCGCGGCAATCGAACGCCAGAGCCGAGCCGTCAGCCAGAGCCAACGCGCACCGAAACCCCGAACCGATTCCCGCAGGCCTCGCGGCAAACAGAACCGCCGAGGCCGTGATAGCGCCGCCAAGGGCGCGGTCAGTGAGTTTGACATTCTGTCAAACCTAGCTCAGCGCGGCCGGCGAGAACGATCTTTTCTGCAACTGTTATGGGTCGCCCAAATTGATCGGCCGCGACAATGCACAACGCACAACGTCGTCGTCAATGGGTATGCTGACGCGGCATTTCAGGGACGACGGCGCGGGCCGGGATCTCAGTGAATGATCCGGTTGAGGAAGGCCTTCGCGCGGTCCGTGTTCGGCGCACGAAAGAAGGTGCTCGGATCGCCCTCTTCCACGATTGAGCCGAGGTCCATGAAGACCACACGATCCGCGACTTCGCGCGCAAAACCCATCTCGTGCGTGACGCAGACCATCGTCATCCCGTCCTGCGCGAGCTCAACTATGGTCTCGAGCACCTCCTTGACCATTTCCGGATCGAGGGCAGACGTCGGCTCGTCAAAGAGCATGATCTTGGGCTGCATGCACAGGGCACGGGCTATAGCGACACGTTGCTGCTGGCCGCCCGACAATTGCGTGGGATATTTGTGGGCCTGATCATGGATCCGGACTTTCCTCAGCAGCGCCACCGCCCGCTCATGCGCCTCAGGCTCAGCAAGGCCTCTCACCTTCATCGGAGCCAGCATGCAATTTTCGAGCACCGACAGATGCGGAAACAGATTAAAGCTCTGAAAGACCATGCCGACTTCAGAGCGAATGTTGTTGATGTCGCGAATCCGGTCTGTCAGTTCGATTCCATCGACGACGATACGTCCGGAATCGTGCTTTTCGATATGATTGATGCAGCGGATGAGAGTCGACTTTCCGGAACCCGATGGCCCGCAGAGTACGATCTTTTCTCCTTTTGCGACTTTGAGGCTGACGCCGCTCAGGGCATTGAAACTGCCGAACCGCTTGACGAGGCGCTCGACGATAACCATCGGGAACGGGTCAGTTGGGCTGACGGTGCGCCGTTGTTGCATGCTGATCTCCGGATTGTAGCCCAGGGAATGACGGGCCATCGAGTTATGATTGACTATCGGCGAGCGCCCGCGATCGCGTACTTCTTTCGGAGCGAGGCGACGAATTGGGACGCGGCGCAGCTTATGATGAGATAAACAACGGCCACTGCGAGGTACATCTCGACGAGACGACCATGGAGCTGTGCAAGCTTCGAGGCCGCACCAAGGAGATCAGTGAGCGATAGAACGTAAACAAGGGACGTATCCTGAAACAGGATAATGGTCTGGCTCAGTATGATGGGGCTTGCGACCCGAAACACCTGCGGAAGGATGACATGGCGATACGTGTCGAATGTCGACAGGGCGAGAGCCTGGCAAGCCTCGAATTGTCCTTTGTTCACTGCGCGCAATCCGACACGGATGATTTCCGAATAGTAGGCGGCTTCGAATAGCCCGAACGTGATGAACGCTGTATAGGTGGCACCGACCGGAACCGGGCGACCGTTGCCTGACAAGTGCCCCAGAACGATGGGCACCAAGAAGAAGAACCAAAACAGGACTAGAATGAGCGGAATCGATCGCATCAGGGCGACATAGCTACGGACGAGCTGGCTCAGAACGCGGAGCTCAAAGTGCTGTACGAGGGCGAAGAGCGTTCCAAGAAACATCCCAACCAAGAAGGCGGCTGCCGTCAAGGAAAGCGAGAACAGCAATCCTGACCACAGATAAGGCCATGCCTGCAGGACAATCGAGAAATCGAGACTGTTCATTTCACGATCTCCATACCGTTAGGGACGGGGCTTTCCAGCTTCACAGCGTCGAAATCTGACCCGTCGGCCTCCCTACCGGGTGCGGTACCGGGTATGCGCACGGCTTTGTCGATAAGCATCATCGCCTGGTAGGCGATCAAAGCCAAAGCGAGATAGATGAGTGTGGCGGCACCGAATGCCGCGAAGGTTTGGAACGTCGCATCGCTGATTTGGCGCGCTTGAGCGGTCAGCTCCATCAGACCGATGGTTAGAGCAACGGATGTATTCTTGTAGATGCCCATCACCTCGCTTGTCAGGCTTGGCACGATAAGGCGAAGTGCCTGCGGCAAGATGATATGGCGATACGTTAGATAACCGCTCAGGCCGAGTGCGGCAGCGGCTTCGTCCTGGCCCCTGGGCAAAGCTTCGATGCCTGCGCGAACCTGTTCTGCGATGCGTGCGGCGGTGTAGAGGCCCAGGCACCACAGGGCCGGAAAGAAAGTGCCCCAAGGCGGAGGTATCTGCTTTATCCAATCGCCCATGGTCGTTGGAAGAAGCTCGGGCAGGACGAAGTACCAGAGAAACATCTGCACGAGAACGGGGATGTTTCGGAAGATCTCAACGTATAATCGAGCTAGGGCCCGGAAGAACGGGTTCTGCACAGTTCGACCTATGCCGACGACGACTCCGACTGCGAATGCAATCCACCAGCCGAAGAAGGCAAGCGCCAACGTCCAACCGAGACCCGAAACAAGCCAGTCGATGTAACGCTGGCCATCCACGGTCTTTTCAAGAAGAACTGTGAACATCGCGAACCTCACGATTGCGGGTGTGCACGACGACCACGCTCGGCATGGTCGCTCATCGTGCGCGTTGTGTCGGTACTAATCGACCGCGTCATCTTAATGCACGATCCTCTCCTTCAGCGTATCGGCAAGCGGAAAGCCATGACCTTCGCGCTTTGACCCGATCATACCGTCTGCTTCGCGCGCTTTTTCTCGAACTTCTCCCATGCCTAATCCTACGCAGCCTTGAATGACTTTTTTGACAGCCGTCCGCGGATAAGATGCACTAAGCGATCCACATCATCGATCGTATTGAACATGCCGAACGATATACGGATGCCGTCACGCTCTGGGGACACACGCACGCCATTCTCTTCGAAGTAGCTGAGCCATTCTGTCGCAGGAAGACCGACGACGTAGATGTGAGGCGATCGATGTTGCCGCTGACGCGGACCGATGAGACTGACGCCGAGATCGTCCAGCTGGGCGAGCAGATGATCACCTAAATCGAAGCAATGGTTCTGAATGTTCTTCACGCCGATCTGTTCGATCATGTCGAGCGAGGCTCCTAGCGCATGAATTGCAGGAAGGTTGAAGTTGCCTAACTCGAAGCGTCGCGCGGTCGGAGACGACGCCAGGCGATCGGGACGGGCGATAAGGTCGTCAGGAATTTCTGCCAAACTGGCAGCGGCAAGATAGGCGGGCTCCAGCTCCTTCAGAGTCTGGTTCCAATAGAGCAATCCGAGACCTTGAGGGACGAGCAATCCCTTGTGACTTCCGCAGCCCACGAAGGTTGCCTGAATGGCCTTCACATCGATCGGAACTACCCCGATTGCCTGCATGACGTCGACGACGAAGTAGAGCTTCTTATCCGCGCAAAGAGCGCCGATACTCTCGATATCGAAGCGATGACCCGCGTGGAAGGTCACGTGCGACAGCGAAATCGCGCGAGTCGTGTCGTCGATGTAGGGAAGAAAAGCCTCGGCGTTTACGACATCCGTCATGGGAAGGAAGTCGATCCGGACACCCTTCTTCTTCAAATTGAGGAAAGCATAGGTGTTGTTTGGATGATCGCCATGGATCATCAAAACGCTATCGCCGGCTCGAAGAGGCAACGCGTTCGCCGCGATGTTCATGCTTTCCGATGTGTTCTTGGTGAAGGCAATTTCGTCGGCCGACACCCCAAGGAAACGGGCCACTTTGGCACGCGTTTGCTCAACCCGATCGAGCCACACGCTTTTCGGCCCGGCGGTCTCCAAGCCTTCACGAAGAAAGGTTTCGATGGCGGCCATTACGGGACGGGCGAGCGGCGCCTGAAACCCGGAGTCGAGGTAGACTATCCTTTCGGCAGCAGGGAACTCCTTGCGCACAGCTTCCACGTCGTAATGACGAGACATTCCCACTCCCCTTTCAAAACGCGTCGCCCGGACTGCCAAATTTCCTGGGCTTGATCGCCATACCGAGCCCGTGCGGCGCACAAAAACCGATCAACACCCGACGGCGCCCACGATATGAGCATACCTGAGCTCGATCTAGATGATTTCCATATTTCAGTAGCAATAATTCCGAATAATGATAATTTACTTCCACTGGGAGATTGCGATGGCCGACCAAAAAAAGACAGCTGGGCCCCTCGACCGAGCGTTCGCCATAGTTGGCCACGTCGCCCATCAGACAAAGGCCGTCTCGGTCGTTGAGATCGCGAACGCCCTTTCGTTACCCGTTCCGACGGCCCATCGGCTTGTCGGAAATCTGGAAGAACGCGGCCTTCTTCAGAAAGCGCTTGGATCAAAGCGCTACGTGGTAGGCAATCAGCTGGTGATGCTGTCCGCCAGAGTCATCGGCGCGGCTTTCCGCACAGCGCGGCGCCATGCGGTGCTGCGCGCGGTTGCCGGCGAGATCGGCGAACAGTGCGAGATCGGCGTCGTGCGCGACAACCTCGTCACTTACGTTGATAGCGTACGCGTGTCCCAACCACAGGGGCTTCAATTCAATCCCGGCGAGGCGGCTCCACTTCACTGCACCTCGACCGGAAAGATCTACATGAGCCGACTACCCAAGAGGCCGCGTGAAAAGCTATGCCGCTCACTCGCTCTGACCCAGTATACTGATAACACCATCGTGGATTGCGAGACGCTTCTGAAGATTCTCGAGGAGACGCGCCATCATGGGTGGGCCAAGACCAATGAGGAATACGTGAAAGGCGTGGTCGGCTGTGCGGTCCCCATCGTTTCTCCGGACCGCGAGCTGATAGCATGTCTTGGCGTCTCGGTGCCCGCGGCGCGAGTCAGCTTCGCAGAGCTTGACCGATTCATTCCTCCACTCCAAAGAGCCGCCGCACTCCTATCGCAAACCATCCTTCAAACCGACAGCGAGGATGAAACGCTTGAGGATACTTGAGGAAAAGGATCCCTCGGCTTCGCCCCTTCTGGTCGGGAGAAAGCATGAATATCTTGGGAAACGGTCACCGTCTGCTTCGGTATAAGTCGTTGCGGCAGCACTTCTAGTCTCCACAAGATTGGAGCCATCAGAGCTCGAACTGCGCCGCAGCGCCATCGTCAACTAGCATGTCTAGTGGTTGATTGAGATGGAGGATATGCGTCCCGATGCGGAGCGCGCGCCGAGGTTGACGGTCCATTCCCGGAACAGCGCCGCGTCGGCGAGCGTCTCACGCCAGAGGGCTAGTGCCAACGCCGGTCGAGACTCAAGGGCCCGATCGAGCGCCTTGTGATTTATGAAGCAAGCCGCGAATCTGAAAGTGTCGTCAGGTCGTGGCCATCCGCTTTAGTGCCAATCCCTAGAAATCGGGCATGTCGCCCGCGATGTGGAGGGAGAGAATTTGCCGCTCGACATTTTCGGCGATTTTGGAGCGGTAGGCAAAGCGGCTCATGATTGCGCAACATTGGGTGCCGAGATCGCCTTCGCGAACAATGGTCGGCCGCTTTCACGCACAGCCTGCCCGAGGGAGTTCTAATCTCCCTGGCCAGGCTCGTACGCTCGACGAATTGCTACTACAGCAACCTGATCGAGTGGTACGACACTCACCCGGTCGATATAGAACGCGCGCTCAAGCACGACTACAGCGCCGCCCCAAGAAACGCGACCTGCAAAAGGAAACCATCGCCCATATCGCCGTACAGAAGTGGATCGATGAGGGACGCCTCAACGGTCGCGCGACGACGCAAGACGGCATCATCGAAGTCCATCACCGCTTCCGCGGACTGCTCCTGGCAGAACTGCTTTGGGTTGAGAATCCGGACACCAAGGAACGGATCGAGGTCGTCCCCGGCAAGCTGCGCGACCGCGACGTTGCGGTAGGCCGCCATGTGCCGGTCAGCCCGGGTGCCCTGCCGCGCTTCCTCACTCGCTTCGAGGAAGCCTATGCAAAGCTCGGCAGGACCGACGCAATCATCGCCTCGGCCTGCGCCCACCACTGCCTGCTCTGGATTTCACCCGTTCCTGGATGGGAATGGCCGCGTTGCGCGGCTCATGTCCTATGCTATGCAGCGGGAAACGCTCGACACCGGCGGCATATGGTCGATCGCGCGCGGCCTTGCCCGCAACGAGGCGGCCTATCAGCAACACCTTACTGCCTGCGACATGCAGCGCCGCAACGATCTCGACGGGCGCGGCACACTGAGTGAAGAAGCATTGGCGGAATTTTCAATCTTCTTTCTGCAGACCTGCATCGATCAGGTCGCCTTCATGCAAGCTCTGGTGCAACCCGATCAGCTCCGTAACCGCATCCTGATCTGGGCCGAAGAAGAAGCACGGGCCGACCGCCTGCCCCAAAAATCAGGAGCCATTCTGGAAGCGATCCTCTTCCGTGGTGAACTTCCGCGCAACGATGTCACTGCTTTACTTCAAATAAGCGAGCGCAGCGCCCGCAGGGTTACATCGGCCCTGCTTGAAGCGGAAATTCTAGCCTCCGAAAGTCCGCGAGCGCCGCTACACCTCGCCTTCCCGGCAAGGCTCGCGTCCCGTTGGATGCCGGGACTGTTTCCCGGGTAGGATTGCGCGGCAATGACAGCGATAGAAATCAGTTACCCCGCATGTACCGACTACCGCAAGAAAAACGGGCTCGGCCCGCTAGGCATGCAGGACAGCAGCCTCGCTCTCGCGACACGCAACATGTCGCACGTCGGTCCTCCTTTACATCGGTCGCGGCTGAAAGAATTCCTGCACCGTCCGCACCGCGACACGTGCCAAGATTGCTGGATCCGATTGACCCTCTGCGGCCAGAGTCAAGACCTTTTCGGCAAGGCATGCCTTCAACAAAGAGGTCCGCCTCAGTTCGGGCACCATCCCGACGGCAGAGTCAGAACATTTCCCGGCTCAGTACACACTTTATTTTAGGACGATTTTGTAGGTCACATCACGCTGCTCAAAATAAATCTGTTCGTGCCGGCTCCGACTCACCCAGCGAGTGTTTCCGAAAAATGCAATCCGGCATTCCGTCGCGTCCTTCGGGTGAGTGTCGCAGTGATTCAGGCTGGCCAATTTGGCTCTCTTAGGTCTCTAAGCGCGTCAGCTTGTCGACAGCTGATCCCAGTAGAGCGAGAACCAGTGAGCGACACTATCTGCTCGGGATTGCGTACCGACTCAAACGGAGGGGACATGGACCCATTTAACAGCATCAACTCATTCAACCAAAATCGCGCTGCTCACAACGCCGCGGAGCTGCAACAGCAGCAAGTGGAGTTTGAGCCGTACTTGGATGAGGTGGCGCAGCTTGATACCAGTGCGGTCGCAGGGCTTGGCGCCGCTGCGCAGCACAGCGCGCCGCAGGAAGCTTTAGGTTGGCCGAACGAGCTGACTGCGGAACCTCACGGTCAGGATCCGCTGCGAGGGATGATGGGCGAAGCCATCCTAGTATCGTCTCTCATGCCAACCGCGCGCGATCACCAGGCACCGGATCCCGGAGCCGTGCATCACTTCAGCTGGAGCGATAGCTACCAGCCGGCTCCGACCGAATTGACCGGGAGCTCCCCCCTTTCAAGGCACGAGGTCCTCATGGGTGAGGATTACACGGGGCAGTTGAGGCCTGCGAAGAGGCAGAGGACGCTAAATCAGCTGGAAGGGGATGCCATTGGGCGCCGGCTGAGCGAGTCCGGCAATTCAGTCGCTCGTGTGCTGATGGAAGGCGCCGCCCCATCGTCCTCTCGCGAGCCGACCGCGCGCCATCACCAAGACCTGGATTTAGGAGAGGCCGTTCGTACCTTTAACTCGCAGCAAGGCGACCAGCACGCGCCGGCTGCCCTTGACAGTAGCAGCGTCCCGCCGAGCCAGGACAGCCGGACCACCCGTTTCGTGGTTCACAATGACCGCTACACCGCGTTGTTCGTGTCCGCCGCCGAGATGAGGCGAAGCACACCAATCAATCCGCCAGGCACTGGCATTCGTCTCGGATCTCGGCCGGGAAACGTTCCGCAGCTCAGCGCGCGGCCGGCAAATCGAGCCTCGTCAGCGCGGCTTGGACGGTCGATGGAGCAAGCCGCTCCGTCGTCCGCCAGGGCTGCGACGACATCTCCGGCGGCCCGCGAGATTTATGCTGCATCATTCGCCGTTCCCGAGGATTTTTCGCACGGCACCCAACCCGCCTCGGCCACGATGCTCTCGAAGCTCGGCCGCTGGGGCCTCTTGCCGGACGCGGCGCAGCCGGTAAAACAATACGACATTCGCGGCGAGCGCTACTTCGCCATCATGGGGCCGGGAGGGCCCAATGACGTTCGGGTCATCCATGAACCACGAATGGCGCCGACGGACACTCCCGACGCTAGGAGCCCGTCCAGATAGCTCTGGTATCGGGCTTGTTAATGGACGATAGCTTGCTCCAGCGACTCTTACGAGCTTGGCGACCTTATGGGCGGTGCAGATGAGCGCTACCCGTCCCGATGAACTTGCGCGCATCATCGCTCAGCGACTCCTCGTTCAACCGAACGGCCATCGTCTCTTGTTATTGAAGAGCCGGCCGCCGAAGCTGCGAAGAAAAACCTACGGTGTTCTTGACCGCACGTTTGGCGGCATTGCCCTTCGTAAGGCCCTCCTCAAGCCCCGAAATAAAGGAAGCATCCTCGGAGTAAAGAGGCTGCTTCCTGCGTCCCATTGAAACCCCAGTCGAGTGAACTGGTGCCAACTGATGACGACGGTTCTGGTGGTCCATCAACCGCAGATGCACAACCTGGTCGTGGCCTTCCGCAGCTCCTCTGGCCAACGCCGTGCTGCGGCGTCGTCGATTCGCCTCGAGTCTATCAGTGCGGTATCTTCGGGATCAGCAATGGTCGGGATACCGGGTGCGATCGCCGTCGCTTTTGCGCCGACCGACTTCCGCAGCTGAGCCAGTGCTGCGCCGACGTTGCCGCCAACGCCAGTGTCCTGGTTATGGCTCTTGACATCAGTATCCAGCGCCTCTGCGGAAAGCCGGCCAGCAATGCCCTTCCTATTTTTTGAGGCAGATAGTCGCTGAAACCTCTGAGAGCAGTGCATAGATCCTCCCAACTACGCCACCGACGCTCGCTCAGTTCGCTGAGATCCTGATCCGACAATAGCAGCACCGAAAACAAAGCAGAGATCGAAGAAAAATCGAACTTGTGGCGGAGGCGCGATTAAACGACCCTGCCAATTCTTGCAGGAGATTTGCGGGACTTAGGTCAGTTAGCTTGCTGGGTGTTAGTCACTTTTGGAGATATTTCAGTGTTGATTGTTGAAACCATTTTGAAGCCAGACCGCTTTGGCGGCATCGGACTTTTCTCTGCTACTCTCTTACCTAAAGGCACATTAGTTTGGATTCATAATCCAATCGTTGACATTGCCGTGACGCCTGAACAGTACGAAGCCCTACCTCCAACATTTCAAGCTCTACTTGACAAGCATGCCTATCCGAGAGACCGCGATGTTGATGATGGTGTTGTAGAGTACAATGCTGACAATGCCCGCTTCATGAATCACAGCAGTCAGCCAAACACATATCAAGACGATCATTGCGGAATTTTCACGGCCCGTGACGTACAACCTGGTGAAGAACTGACTTGCGATTACTTGTCTTTCGATCCAAGGTGCGACTTATCGTGGGTTAAAGAGCTAGCGCCGAATCCTGGGGCCGGAAGGCGCCAGGCGGCGTTGGATTGAGTTTGCGGTCTGGCGACGTTGATTCCGTCGGCGAATTTGCACCGGGGAGAGTTTCGGCAGCGGTTGTCCCCATCGAGACGGCGCGAGTTGAAGAACGAACGCGCTTTCGATGACGTTGGTAGCGCCCTACGTGGAGTTCACTACATCTGTTGCGCGAACCTAAGGCTTCGCCACTGACTCGCTAATGTCCGCAACGCGTCCTGGCAGCGAAAACACTGGGCTGCTGTTACGATTCCCTCCTGGGTCTTTAAAGGAATTGGTGAGGCGCTCATGAAGAAGCAGATCGTGGGAGCGGACGCTGCTGCCAGAATGCCTCGACGACTTGAGTGACGAGAGCAGCCCGGTTCACGTGATCGACGTATTTGTCGATGCGCTCGGCTGAGATAGGCTTTGAGGTTGAGGAGCCGGCGGCGGTTGGCCATCGTACCATCCCTCGGTGCTCCTCAAGCTTTACATTTACGGCTATCTAAACCGGGTGCAGTCGGGCCGGCGGCTGGAACGAGAGGCCGGGCGCAATGTCGACGTGACGGATGTGGCTGCTGGTTCGGCTCGCTCTGCTGTGCAGTACGCGGGCTGAAATGCATTGCGTGCGTATTAGAACTTCACATTGAAGGTGGCATTCAGTCCGTTCTGGGTAATTCCTGAACCGAACTGACCCTGGTAGGCGATGCCAAGGGTGCTGTTGCTCGAAAGCTGGAAGTCCAAACCGGATTCGACGAGTGCCACGTCCTTTCCAATGGATAGGCCTGAAGCTGCAAAAGGGCTGGATCCAGCAGCAAAGCTGGCTGTCGACAGCGGAATGAGGTCGCCTATGGCATGACGCCAGCCAATATCGGCTCGCGCAGTCGTGGCGATCTCGCCAACTCGAAAGCGCGTGGTCGCGTAGACGCCGAGAGTGGAGAGCGTCGTATCCATCGTGTTAGCGTGAACACTAAGCGCCGCCCCGTTGAATCCCCTTTCGAAAATCCCATCGGTCGCGACTCGAAGATGGGCGAGATTGGCATAGGGCTCGATGACGGAAGACTTGCCGAGATGGATTTTGTAACCCAGTTCTCCAAAGATCTGGAAAGTGCCGGCATCGTAATCCGAGATCAAGTTGTCATTGAACCCTGGGAACCTAACGTTGCGGGTCATCTCGAGATCGTGCCATGTATAGGCAAGGCCTGAGCGGAAGGCGATGGCTCCTTCCGGCACGGTCCACTCGGTGCCGGCATAGGTCCCGAACGTGTAATTGTCGCTGCGGCCTGACGAGGAAGCAGCGCCAACCTTGAAGGTGGAACGGCTATAGCCCGCAAGGACACCGACGCGCCAGTCATCAAATATCGGCGTGTCGATCCCGGTCATGAGGCCGCTAATGGTGGATCTGGTGCTCGCACCATTGCTGTCGCCCGATTGGGTCGTCCATCCGCCAAAGGCAGAAGCCCACGCTGCATACCCCTGCAGGTCATAGGAGGGCGGGCCAGAAGAAGCCGGGCCGACCAGGCCTGTGGCAGAGGCAGAATTGCCGCGCGACCTCTTCTGCTCAGGACCATAACCCATCACCGCCATCGCCGAGGTTGGCGCGCCGCCAAACGCCTGTTCGAGACGGTTGTAGACTGCCGAACGCGCGTAGAAACTGTCGTTGACACGTCTGCCCTGCTCCGACGCATAGATGGACGGCGAAAGCTGACGCAGCCCAGATGTCACCGCCGTGCCGTCCGGCGCGGAAAAGTCGAGCGCCGCGACGAGTGGGTGCAGCCCTATAGTCGCGTTGCCAGCTACTCGATCGAGCGCCGCGCCAACCTGGCGGCTGTTGGCGTCGGCCCCATAACGCGAATAGGCATCGGATGGGCGGGAGAGTGTCAAGGCGTAGGTGTTATCACCTTGAGCCGTGGCACTCGCCAGCAAGGTGGGCGATTGCAGGGCTGTCGTCACGTTCGCGAACGAGCCTGTGAGATTTGTTGCATTCAGCCACTGATCGGAGGAGACGTTAAAGCCGTTACCATACCAGCCACGCTGCGGGGTGATCGTGAGCGTACCGTCGAGCGTCGCATTGCCATTCACCACGAGATGGCTGAACGCGCCAGCATCGTTTACGGCGACCTGCAAGCGACCGGTCGAGGTTTGCAGATAGTCGCCATACACCTTGATGCTGTTGTCAAGGCCGCCGATGAAGGGCGCGACAGCACCGCTGTTGGTGAAGCGACCACTAGCATTGAGCAGATAACTGCCGTTACCGGACAGGGTTGCAGCTTGCGCGACACTTGCGTCATACACCTCGTGATTGCCAGTCAACGTCGTGGCGCCACCGCCGAACTGCAGCGAAAGATTGTTACGTCCGACGATATTACCGTCGTAGCGGGTTGCAAAATTTGCGTCGGGCTCCTGCGTTGAGTGACCGTTCGCATCAGGATTCAACCCGAACGTCAATTTGGTCAGGCGCGGAGCACCATTCTCGTCAACCTGGTTGTAGTCAGACAGGATGTGCCCCGACAGCATTGCGCCACGCATCACATTGATCTCGCCGACGTAACCACTGTTCGACATGTACATCGCTGCATGATTGCCAGCCAGGCGCCCGGTCAGATCGAACTTGCTGACGAGCGGACCGTCGATTTCGCTCAGCATCGTGGCCGGTTTGGTGCCAATCGTGTGAATATACGAACCACGATATTCATAGTCATTGCCAATCGAATTGTTACCAAAATCGAAACTTGTCGCGATGCCATGCTCACCGAGAGCCTGTACGTCCCCGCGCTGAGTCAGCGTGTGATCCTTGCCATAGGCGAACATGACACCGTGCCCATACGCGCCGTCGGCGTACACGCGGGTCCCAGGCGGAATTATGATCTGATTGTTTTCGCCGTCGACGCGGATGCCGGCGCCACCTGCTCCTCTCGAAAGCAGGTCGGCGCGCTGGACCACAGCGTTGCCACTGCCATATACGTGCAATCCCAGTCCGCGCGAAGCCGTATTGTACGTATTTGGCAGATAGGCGGTACCGTCAGCATTCCGAGCGAAAAACGGATTGTCGTTTATCAGATCGCGACCAGTGCCATAGATGGAGTAACCAAATAGATTACGCCGATCAATGCTTTGGCCGGTGTCCTGGAAGGCGGCGATCTCCGCCTCCATCGGGGCGGTGTAGTTCCGGTATTGCTGGTGGCTCAACAGGCTGTTCTTAAGCTCGCTATGCGAGACAAAGGGGACATCCAGCCGGCCGTCCTCATCCTTCACTCGAACCGGAATACCTGGCATGGCACCGGCCAGCACTTCACTCACATGCTTCCCGGCAAAATAGCCCCGATCGTGGCGCAGGTCGAAAACGTCCTCAGCTGGCGGGTTCACGCACAGCGAGCAATAGATCACCTGCCCCGGCCTGGCTTGTTTGCCGTTGTCGTCATACAAATGGTTAGTCCAGGCATTTATCGCCTTAGGGAAGTACGGTGATATCGGCTCGGTGGGCCAACCATCATAACCGTCAATGGTACCGACCATTCCCAGCTGATGAGCGAACTCATGAATCATAACAGGTGCCAGGCCGATCTTCGGCGTCATTGGCAATTGCGAAGGAATGTATGCTTCGGATGAAAATCCCATTTCGCCGATCGCAATCATACCATGCGCGCCATGGTTCAACTCGCCCGGATTCTGACCGGTCACTGCCGCCTGCACCTTGTTCTCGCCATCAGGCGACCACTGGACTGAGGCCCATGCCGTGTTGCCCTGAATTCCGCCGATGTTGACGACGGCCGGCGACTGCCCGGGTTTGACCCTTATGATTTCGGCCCAATAGCGGATCGCTGCGAGCGAATGGTCCTTTTCCCATTGCGGCAGATTCCGAACTGAATACGCCGGCACGCCACCTCCGCCACAACAGAAAGGGCCATCTCCGGGACCGAATATTCGCGCTCGGATGAAGGACACGCCGTTCGAATCCATAATATCGTAAGTTTCAACCGCTCTACTGGGAGAATCCAGCAAGGCACTAACCGCAAGCACGATGGTCGTAATTGTCTTCGTCTTCATTTACAGATTCTGTTCGAGGTCTTGATTGCCGGCGTGCTTCGTCGTCCAACTTGGAGCGCGCGTGCACGCAGATGCGCCAGCGAAGCGCAGCCGTCATTGATCGGACATCGGCCTTGCGCCTTCGTAGCCCGAGTCTGACGGTAGAACTTCAATTCAAAAGGAAGGCTAGTTCTGTGCAGGGAAGTCAGCCTTGATGAAGCCGAGTCAACTCACAAGTATGTCCCTCATTGCTGGTGACTTTGATTTCAATTTCCTCAAGCTCAGCTCTGGCACTTCACGCTTGCCATTTGCGATCCGCCGAGCCGCGGCTCGCCTGAGCGTAAGATGACCGCCCGATGCTTCGCGGCCGTGGCCGATGTCGAGCGTTTTCATGGGCCCCGTTAACAATGCGAGCTCCTATTGTCTTTTGATCGCAGACAGATCCTGCATTCTGCAGCGTCAATCCCGACAAAGCAGGCGACTGCACGCAACTAACAAGCAGCGGAGCAAAAGCCGGGCCAAATCGCCTGATGCCTTCGCCGTGCGCAAACAGATGAACGCAGCAACGCCGCGCGGCGGCCCTTCTGCGTGAAAACGGGCGATGCCTGTTCGTCGCCCGCCAATGTTGTCGCAAACTCGCCATTGCACAGGAGCAAAACGACTGCCCCGCTCGACAAATGCAGCGCGCCCCGTTCATCTTTGCTGGCGATCGCCGTGATCGGTTCAAGGTTTGAATGGGGCGCAAGAGGCAGGCATTTTTGTTGCACTCATCGTCGTGAACTTCGCCCTGGCATGCGTCAGGCAGATGTAGAGCACCGGGACGTAAGCCCGGCCACCTCAAGCTAGACGACGCGTAGGGCAACTGAAATGCAGCGTGCGCGACCTGACTGGTCGAAATGCTCGGCCGGCGATTGAACTCCAGACGGATCGAGGATGGCTAGGCAGTTTACTGGGGGAGAAGCCGGAGCCCGTCCTCTTTCCGGCAGACGAACGCTTGACCGGCCGCGCCGTGTGGGGAGCAACCATCGGCAATATTCTCGAGTTCTACGACTTCGGAACCTTTAGCTTTTTCGCCATCCAGATCGGTCATGCATTCCTCCCGGCAGGCGACCCGCCGATCGGGGCCATCCTGCTCGGCTCGTACTCGGATCGGGCCGGCCGCAGATCCGCGATGAGCGCCAGCTTCACCTTGATGAGGGTCGCCGTCCTCGTGTGCACCTACACCCTCGTACGAGACAATAGGAATTGCCGCTCAGCTGCTGGTCATTTCGCGCGTTTAGTGCAGGGCTTCGCGCTGGACGGTGAGGTTGGTCCGACAACCGCCTATCTGATTGAAGCGGCCCCGGCCGAAGCGCGCGGTCATGCCCAGGCTCTCGTAGCGCTGGGCTAGCGCCTTGGCCGGCATGCTTATCATCTGCGCGACCGCTTGCTCGCGGACCTGGGGCGTCTGCCAGACCTGCGCCAGATCGTGCCAGACGTAATCTGGGTCGAAAGCGCCCAAAATATCGCTCGCCCAGGATCGTATAGGAGCGGGATAGTCCATTGCGACTCGCATGACATGTCCCCGCCCCAGTCTCCACTCTGAACTCAACAGTCTGTGACTTTGACGACCTCTCTACGTCTCCCAGAGCATCTGTGGAGCTACATCTTCCCAAAAAGCCGGCCGCGGACGCTTGCCATTAGAATAATTCCTGTTGATCCTCCGATGCACGGACGCGTCACGCTGGGGCGAAGCTCTCGTTCAGCCGAGCCGCTCTTTTGGGCCTACATGCGAGCCGGCGCCTTCCACGATGCGCACTGCGCCTCATGGCTTGAAAACATCCCGCCAGAAGGATGCTTTGAAGGCGGCTTGCAGCCTATCCGCCGACATTGGCGCGATCCAGGGCAATCGCCCGAACCACCGCACCCGACCGATATCGCAAAATTGCTCTAACAACATCCGAACTAGTTTCGACAACGAAAGCCATAGAATGTCGATCTGGCGTCGTCGGAGCGCGTCTATGGACAGCAGTGAACGATTGATCGCTCCCAAGTTGTGCTCGCCCAGAGCACGACAGGAAGTCGCCATCTCTCCAAGACATCAATGTAAAGCGAACCGCAATTGAGCGGCTCCATGAGCCCGCCGGTCCCCTCGATCACCAGCGGCTGCCCTCCAGGGTCTCACACATTCTATATGCTGATGACGAAAGCAAGACGGCCGACGGCGCTCACATGCGCGTGAGCGCGCCTTCGATCTCGCCTGCCTCGATAGCCGGGCATCTCGCTCGAAGAAGCCCTTGCCGAGATGCGCGTCGTACTGGATTCGGTTCAGTGCTGCGGCTCCCAACGCCACCGGCGCTTCCAATAGAACAAAGCCGTCCGCCATTGTCTTGCACGAGCATGGCAGAGTCCTTTGGCAACTCCTTTACTGTTGTCGCCGTGACGGCAGACAATGTCTCGGCGGACGGGCCAGAGCAGCGAATCTGGATCGCATTCGCCAAACCGAGCCAGGCCTCGACATTAGTGCTCACCGCTGTCCCCGAAGGCTGGACAGCGGAGGTTGTGGACATGGAATTGACGGACAAACAGCGATGAACGTTCGAGGAACTTAACGTCAAGCTCGGCGATGTTTACAGATTGAGGAAGTATAGCCTGCTGCATCGCAGCTACCTATTCAACGCTTACGCCGTTTGCTCTCAGCGTGTTCGCGGCCTTAGGCTGGTCGCGATGTGATCGGAGATGTCGCCTTCAGCTTGCAAGTCGGCCTGGATGTCCGGAAACCGAGCCCGCAATAGCGAGACTCAGCCCGTTCGTTGAATATCTCAAGTGCGGCCCGAATCGAGCTCCTCTGGAGCGATCAGGCCATCATAGCGGGAACACCCTGGAGCGCGCGGGGCTGGCGTTGCTGGTGACCATGATCATCATCGGCGCGCCGATCATCGCGTTCCGGCAATTCTGGCGCCGGCGCCGCCGACGGCGATCATGGGCGCGATGATCGCGCTGTCGACATTGATACCGACGCCGACGATCCTCATCCTGCTGGTGCCGGTGTTGGTGCCGCCAGCGCTGGCCCGCTCGCACGCAGCCCCTTAGGCTGAAAGTGTCAACGGTCGTTTATAAGACCGATGCGGCGAATAGCGGCGACTCTTATCGAGTCTGCCAATTCTTTGGGAAAGCCCTTGGGGAGGCCCTTTATCACTTTCGCAAAGGCTGCCTCGAAGTTTTCGACGAGATCCTCAAAGATTGCGTGGACTACGGCCGGCCCAACGCCGGAGATTTCGGCGGTCTGTAGGAAATGAGGCGGCAAAATATCAGTCATTCCATAGTGGCGATTTTTGCCGACCGACATTGCAAGTTTAAAAGCTTTGCGCTGAATTTGTCCGGCGTCGAGGCTTGGTTGCGCGCTCAAGACATCATAAAGCGGCGTGAGTCGGAAGCGGCCGCCGGCGCTCAGGAATAGGCTAAAATTCTTGGCGTGTCCGTCGGTTGCGCCGATGAGCCAGAACACGATGCTGGCCCGTAAAAATGTCGCGATGTCTTCGGTCGGTTCATCGCTACCCTTGAGCAGTTGCAGGATGTCTTTCATGCCGGGGCTGCCATCCGATTGATATTTCCGGGTGGTGGGTACGGATAGAGCCTGGCAGCAATCTTCCTGAGGAAGGCGCAGCAACCTTTTATCATTGGTCCAGCGCCTATCGAAGCGCTCGACAATCAACGTGCGGCGACCACCAAAATCGGCGATCTCGACGTTCGCCGTTGGCACGCCAAGCGCGGCCAGCAGCTTAAGGCAGAAATATTCGTTCTCGACGCTGTTCGAGAGATCGATCCCGTTCGGCAAACGACCGATTTGCGGTTTGAGAATGTGCGTCGTCGCCGTGGTACCAGTCGGCTTGTACCATTTGCCATCTCGCCGCAGCAGGGCGGTCTTCTCCTGGGCACCAGCGATGGAAATCCGGAAATCGTCGTCTTCCCCCATCCCAAGTGGAGCGCTCGCAAGGTTCTTGATGATGGCGGCGACATCGCGGTCGGTGACAGCCTTCCCTTCGATCGTACCGGCAGGTGCAGGATCGACACGCTGTGGAAGAAACTGGAGTGCACCAACGCAATCATGCCCGAGTGCAGAGAGCATGCTGTAGGCGTCAGTACCTTTTGCCCCCACCCGCTCCGCGACTCGTTTGCGTATCTGTTCGCTATCGGGCAACAGGTTGTCAAAAACGGCGATTACAGGTGCGCCGATATAGCGGTCTTCGCGCAAGGGCAGCGATAGCGAGATTGGGAAGGTCGATTCCCAGGAGAGCCATTGCGGAGTGTAACGAAAATCGATCGCACCGCTGGACTCGCGCCGGAGCATGCCTGCCAGGCGTGCGTTGACGAACACATTCAGGGGCGCGTTTGCTGGAGGCCGGCCCATCAGAAAATGTCCTCGATGTCAGTCGAGGTGGCCTTGCTGCGGGTACGGACCACCAGTTCAAGATTGAGCGCGGCCAGCGCCCCCATGAGGGTGTGGAGCTGAACGGCGGGCTCGCCCGCTTCCAGTCGGGATACGGTACCCTGACGCAGATGGATCTGTTTTCCTAAGCCTGACTGGGTAAGTCCGGCCTGTCGGCGGGCCCGCCGTAGAATGGCGCCGAGTTGCTTTTCCGTACGAGCAATATGCTGCGTCATGTGAATCTCCGCTTTCAATATACGCGAATCCGTATATATTGTCAATATACGCAAATCCGTATATTACAGCAATATACGCGTATGCGTATATGAAAAGGATATACGCGATCGCGTATCGGCTATTCTCGATTGCGGGCCGTGCGGGGTGGTGTTTGGCAAGTCAGTGTTTGGCAACATTCCAAAATGTCATCGATCGCCGCCATCAATGCTGCCGTGCTCGAGGCGTGCTCATCCGTCGTGTCAGATGGTCGCAAAGACGGATCCGCTGTTGGGATCGAAAAATGCGGCTTGCTCGTCCTTCTTGATCTCCTTGCGCTTGGCCCGAAGCAACTGAGCAAGACAGCGTCCCTCAACCGCATTGACCAGAAAGTGGCCGGTCGGTTTGTCCTTGGGTTCGGGTTCGACGACAGGAAATTGCAGCATTCCGAGGATGCGATACTGGCGGCGAGAGCTTCGACTTCAGCCTTTCGAATTTGGCATCTTACGAGCATTCTTGGGCGACTTCTTCAGTTTGCCGCGCGGCACCATCACGACGGGCTGCGGCGGAGGTCTTGGTTCTGTTGTTTTTCTCCTTAAGGCTGAGTTTGTGCGCGGCAAAAAGCCGCCATAACCCCTGCCTCGCAGCGCGTAGCGAGGTGTGCAAGGCGCAAGGGCTGAAGGAAGTTGGAACAACTTTTTGGGGCACCGCGGACCGTGGGGGAGCCAAAACCGAAGGCCTGTCCTTGCGCCGCGCTGAGGGGCGACTCCCCTAAGCTGCTGCTGCGGCAGCGGCGATATATGCTTTATAGAACCAAAGGCGCGCAGGGCTTGGGAATAGAAGTACTTCCAAAGCCTCGGGGAGAGTGGCGCTCCGGCGGCACCGGCCTTTGAGCGGCACCCGTCTGACGCGGCAGCGATAGCGACGGGGGCTAACCGCCGGGCCGCTTCAGCGAGTGCCCCGGCGAGGAGAACCTTATGTCTTGCGCGAGTAATCGTGCCCCGAGGCCGAGACAGCATGCTCGGTGAGCCGGCGCATAGACGAGGTCGTCACCGCGTGTAATGGCGATCTGCGCAGCGCCCTCATCGCTGGCGATTGACCAGGGATGAAATTGATGATTTCAGCCCAATACTGAATCCTGGTAAGCACCTGATCTATCTACCAACGAGACAAATTGCGCGATGAAGATCCCGGATCGGCCTCGTCGGCACTGAGTATGCGGACCCGCATGAACGGCACACCGTTCGAATCAGCGACATCGTAAATTTCGACGGCCCTACTGGGGCGACCCCAGCACCGCTGTAACCGTAAGCACGACGGTGGCAATTGTCTTCGAATTCATACTACCCATTCAATTCGAGGCGTTGATTGCAGCGTGCGTTGCCATCACACGTTCGACCATGCGCACGCGTAATGCGCCTGAGCAAAGCGCGCCTGCCCTTGATCAAACACTGGCTGTGCGCATTCGCGGCGACAGCCTGACGGCCGCGCCGCAATATCAAAGGAAGGCTCCTCCCGTGGAGGTGACCTGATGAATCCGGATCAACTCACAGAGGCGCACTCGCTGATGACGTTTACTCCCTTTTCCTGGAGCTCAGTGTCCGGTGCGTGAGGTTCGCCATGTGCGTCCGGCTGAACGCGGCCCGCCATGAGCGGATATCCTCGACGTCTGCAGCGCAGGCACGAATCCCTTCCTTTAACATTGAGTCGTCAATAATGCGAGCTCATCCTACCTCTGATCGTAGGAAGATCCCTGGTTCTGCAGCGACAATCCCGACAAAGTAGGTGGCCGCACACAATTGGTAAGCAGTGGAACAAAAGCCGGGCCAATTGCCTAATCCTTTGCGCATACGCGCGCCGGCTGACCCCCGCGTGCATGCGCGGTCATCTGTGTGAAAACAGGCGCCTTCTGTTCGGTGCCCACCAAATTGTCGCAAACTCGCCATGCACAGAAGCACAACGAGTGCCGCGCCCAACAATTGCAGCGCGCCTGTTCATCTTGCCGGCGATTACCGCGATCAGCTCAAGCTTTGAACGAGCCGCAAGAGGCAGGCATTCTTATTGCACTCGTGAGCTTCGTCCTGGCATGCGTCAGGAATGTAGAACACGGGGACGCGGGTCCAGCCCACATCAAGCTAGATGACGTGCAGAGTAAATGAGGTGCAATGCGCTCGACCTCGCTTCGAAATGATCAAGCCGGTGATCGTGCCTCGGACGGATCGAGGATGGGCAAGCAATCTACTCGGCGGAAACCGGAGCCGGTCCTCGTTCCGGCAGACGAACCCTTGACCCGCCGCGCCGTGTTGGGTGCAACGATCGGCAATATTCTCGAATTCTACGACTTCGGGACCTACAGCTTTTTCGCCATCCAGATCGGTCAGGCGTTCTTCCCGGCAAGCGACCCGTTCGCCAGCCTCATGCTGTCGCTCGCAACCTTCGGCGCGGGTTTTGTGACCAGGCCGATCGGGGCCATCGTGCTCGGCTCGTATTCGGATCGGGCCGGGCGCCAGCCCGCGATGACCGCGAGCTTTGTCCTGATGAGCGCCGCGATCCTTGTGTTAGCGCTCACTCCCTCATACGGGACAATAGGAGCTGCTGCGCCGCTCCTGGTCATTGTCGCGCGTTTGGTGCAAGGCTTCGCGCTCGGCGGTGAGGTTGGTCCGACAACTGCCTATTTGCTGGAAGCGGCGCCGGCCGAGGGGCGCGGTCTTGCTGTCTCGTTTCAGCCTGCCAGCCAGCAGATCGCTGCGACGGCCGGAGCGCTTGTTGGAGAAATACTCTCGCTGGCCATGACCAGCGAGGCACTCAATGTGTACGGATGGCGGATCGCGCTGCTGCTCGGCGCCGCTACGCTGCCCTTCGGACTTTGGTTGCGGAACTCCCTACCCGAAACGTTACACCGCCCTGAGCTGCCTACTCTGGTCATCCAGACGGTAGGGAAATCGCCTACTGCGTGCCGCACCATGAGATTGGGGTTTGTCATCTTGGCCAGTTGCACGATCATTACCTATGTCACGGGATATATGACCACTTATGCACTGAGCACCCTGCACGTTTCCGCGCCTCTCGCCTTTGGCACCACGCTCGTTAGCAATACGGTAGGAATTGCTGCCGCGCTGCTGGGCGGTTGGCTCGCAGACCGCGCGGGCCGCCGGCACATCATGATATGGCCGCAGATCGCTGCGTTGTTGATGACCTATCCGGTGTTCTTCTGGATCTCAGAGAGCCGCAGTGCCCTCGCACTTCTCGGGGGTCTCGGCGCGCTCACACTTATCGGAACGATTCCGTATAGCGCCTTCTATGTGAGCATGGCCGAAGGTTTGCCCAAGAACATTCGTGGTGGCGCCTTCGCGATCATCTACGCTTTTGCGATAGCGATTTTCGGAGGCACAGCTCAACCAGTCGTCACCTGGCTGATCTATCTTACCGGAAGCGCGCTGGCGCCCGCCTGGTACATGCTTGTCGCTAGCACGGCCGCGCTCTGTGCCATGCTCATGATGCCGGAGACCGCACCGCTCAAAATTAATAGCGCTGTAAACAAGCAAAGCCCGCCATAGCGCTGGACAATATGATCACGGGTCACCAGCCGATCGCGTGACGTCTCATGCGGTCTGGCGAGAATGTAGGCTGCTGCCTTCGCAGGTCGATCGCGCGACCGTCGAGAGCCGATAGCGCGGAGTACTCTGAGAGCACCCAAGACCTCGTCGATGGTTACCAGGCTCATCAGACTGTCGGGCGCCCGCAGCGCTTCACACGACGCGATCGATGACGCAAAGTACCTCAAGGCTCTCGTCGCGAGAGAGCGTCAGGTAAAGTTCAGCCATGATTTAGAAGGGACTGGCTGACGGATTTCGACATCTGAGTAATTTCCAGCGAGTTCGATCCGCATTGGATATGTGCGTGTTTCTGGAAACGTCTTCACCATCAAGGAGTCATCGCGCAACTGCTTCTTGCTCGTTTCCGTCGTGTCCAGTTTTCCCAGCTCTCCCGGCTGCCTCTCGGTAGGTCAGCTCGAACTTCTTTTCGCGACAAAACCGCACGAAGCGGCTCGCGATCTCCTCGTCTGCGAAATGAAATTGAAGTTCGCCCGGCTGCACCACCAACGGTCGGTTTCCTTTGCATAGGTCCTCGCCACCTCATAAAGCTCAGCGAACGCCTTGGTGCTGGCCTTGAGCGTTACCAACCACGGGCAACTTCTTGGCTCAAGATCGGTGGAGCCGGGCGAACGACACCAGCGTCGGACTTCTCTTCAGCTTCTTTGCCATCCGGCCCTTCCGTTTCATGAGCCCGCTCCGAGTGCGCGATGCGCGTTGAGCCTGTTCGCGCACTCGCGCGTCACGCCCCCAAGCCGAGGTTGGGTTTACTTGTCTTTCAGCGCAGCATTTTTCCCGCTCTTGCGCTTGTCTTCCTGCGCTTCATATTGCGCCTTGACCTTTGGATCGGTTGTGTCGCCCGCGACGGTGTCGGCTTCACTGCCATCCAAGCCCGGCGCGGCCTTGATAGCCCCCGCTATGTCGCTCGTCTGCGAGCCCTTGCGGATGAACGGCTTTAGATACGCATCCAGCTTGCCTCTGCCCGGGTCTTGGAGTTCTTCCTTGAACATCGCCGTGGCGGCGCTGATGTCCGCTCTGTCCACGAACACCGCCTCCCGGTCGCGGCCGAGGAGCGCCTCGGCGGCCCCCACCCATTCGGGTTCGGCGACTTCGATGATGTCACAGAGCACGCGCGGGGCCATTCCCTTCTGCCGGAGCCTTCGGCAGAGGAGTTCAGTATCGTCGCCAAGATAGGCCCGCGCCCCTCCGGAGGCGTGCTGTCGGACCCGTTCGAGCACCTCGTCACGCCGGACTCGCAGCCCGGAAAGCTCCGCGATGATCGCCTGACGCGCTTCGTCGATCTTCGGCAGCCATTTCGCACCGCTGGTCGCGAAGGATTTCTCGGCCGCGGAGAGCTCGTCTGAGACGCCCGCTAAGTCTGCCCCGACGGCGGCGGTTATAGTTCCGCACGAACTGCGTGGCCGTCTGGTTGTGATCGAGCGTCATCGCATTGACGATCGACTTTTGCAGGGCGCTTGCGTTCTGCTCGCCGTAGGGCGAATGCGGCAGGAGATGGCGCATGTACTCGCGGACGTAGTCGCCGGCCCGATCGCGGTGGTTGACGAAGTTGCCTTCGCCAACCGCCGCGACGATCCGGGCGCGCACGTCTTCCCACTGCGCCGGGAACTGCAACTTCCCTCGCTGTTCGATGAAGTCCTTGGAGCTTAGAACGGCGCCGACGGTGACGAACAGCGCCAGCACGGTTTCCCTGCTGTCTGACTTCCGCGCCTCGAGCGCCATGCCGATTGTGACCGGCGGCCGCGCGCCTTCCGTGTCTTCAAAACCGAGTGCGATGTAGGTGCGCGCCTCGTCGCGCCGGCGCTGGTCCTCGCCGAGCGTGCCGAGACAGTAGTCGACGACGCTGCGCTTCGAACCGCCCGACGCAGCGGCGTGACGCTTCATTGCGTCGAAGCAGCGCTCCGACAGGACTCGCCATTGGCGCTTCGGACAAAACCGTTCAACGCTGGCTACGGGAGTTTTGTGGAGGGGGCGTCGCAGCTTTGCGAGGGAGTGCCATTCTTGGCAGGCAGACAAAAGATCAGAAAGCTGAGCTTGCCACTTTCATTTGGGCAAATCCCTGGGCTTCTAACGCTCCGTCGACCTTCCAAAGAACTCCGCTCAGATGCAAAAGAGTGGGAGCAATTCTTTGGGTCTTTCAGGGGCTTACGGGCGTACAAAAACCTCTAGAAGGCTGCGGCTCAATGGATTTTCAGCCCTTTTCGTACTATATTGGACGGAAGGAGAATCCATGTCGGCCCAACGTTCCGCGACCAAGCCCCATTACACCGCTGGCGTTATCCAGAGGCTGGCGACCGCCAATAACGTCTCGGTAGTCGTGACCTCGAACGAGGTGTTTGCCCATCACGTGACGCGCCTCTCTGGCGATGATGTGAATTTCGATCCTATCGAGAATACTATCGTCGCGCTTCAGCGCGCCGGGCTTTTGGATCGTGTTCAGGCCGTACGGCTTCAGGCGCGCTATCTTCGCGAAAGCCGTCCGTGACGTTTGATCCGTTCGGGGATTTTGCGACGCGCGGCTATTTGCGCAATGTCGCAAAAGCCAAAGATCCCGAAATCGTTCGGCGCCTCCTGCACAATTCTTTCCTGACCGGCATCGACGCGGCTTTGGATTATCTCAAGGCGCGGCCTTCCCTGAGCTACGACGACGTTCTAAAAACGCATAGAACGCTCTTCGAGGCCGTATTCCCTTGGGCTGGAGAAGATCGGCACACAAACGCGTCCCACATCCACGTGAAAAAGGGCGCTATCTTCTTCGCTCACCCCAATGACATTCGCAAAGCGATCGACTACGCGCTGGAAAAGGGACAGGACAAGGCCTTCATGGCGGAAAAGCCCGGCGAAGTGATGGGCTATCTCGCTTATGGTCACCCGTTCCTCGACGGCAATGGTCGTTCCATCATGCTGATCCATGCAGAACTTGCTAGCCGTGCGGGTATTGGGATCGACTGGGCCGCGACGGATAAGGATAAATACCTCGCCGCTTTGACTGAAGGCCGCCGCGAGTTTCGGCACGCATCCCTCGTGAGCCTGAACAAGCTCGAGCAGTTCCGGGCCAAGCCGGAGCGCGGCAGTTTCCCCTCCATCTTCCGGAGCCAGGATCCGGACGCGATGGCGTTCATCATGCGCCGCTACGGCACGGTCCGTCTCGCCGACACGCTCGATCAGTTTAATAAGCCCGGCCGGGCCATCATGAAGGACGGCCTCTACGACGATGGACTCGTCAGGACCCATCGCTGGATCGAAGCCTCGCAGCACAAGATCGGAAAAGCGGCCCAGGCGAACGCCCTGCGCTCCCTGCAAGATCAGGCCGAGGAACTGGATCGGCTCCTGGCCGACAAGAGCAAGGAGGCCCAAGCCGCGGAGCAGGCCTTTGCCGCTCTGAAGAACATCTGTGAGGGGCGTGACGACCTGAAGACTTTCGCTGCGGCCTTCGCGGCCGCGCAGACCGAGATCGGCGAAGCCCATTCCAGGCTCGATGCGCTCGACGGCGCGGGCGACGGCGGCCTTCGCGACAAGAAGCGAGCGCAGCAGAAGCTGAAGGACAAGAGGCTCGACGAGAGAAAGACCCAGCAGAAGGCATTTGGCGAGCATGACGGCGAACTCAGATCGGCCGAGAGGAGGCTCGGAGATGGGGAGAACGTGCCGGGCTCCGAGCTCAACCTCCGGGTCGCCCGGTCGATCTACCGCAAGACCTTCCCGCTCTACTCCGCCGCGAAAGGCAGGCTCGTCTACCGCGAGCGCCTCGATGCCGCAGCAAAAGGCGGTTTTGTTGAGAAACACCGTGCCATCGCAGACAAGGCGGTTAAAGACGCCGACGCCTCGGACGTCGAACGCGTCCGGATCGAGCGACGGGTCCGCGAGCTCCTTTACGATTACTTCGATCAGTTCGGGATGAGCTCGCAAGTTGGCGCCGAAAGCGAGCCGCTGCGCGAGGTGAAGCCCTGGATGGAGCAGCTCATCTCGGATATCGAGTCCAACGAGCTGCGCCAGTACGAACGGCAGGCCCGAGAAGCGGCAGAAAAGGCCTCGACGCTGCTCCGCGGCGAGTTCATCAACGCGCTCACGGCCCGGATCGGCAAGATGGAGCGGGAACTGCAGTCGTTGAACCGTAGCCTCTACGCACATCCCTTCCACAACGAGAGATATTCGTTCCATCGCACCCAAGTGGTGGAATTCCAGCCCATCCTGAAGATCATCGAGATCGCCAAGACCTCTCCGGAGGCGCTCGACATGCTGTTCCGGGGCGATGTGCCCGATGACTTCCCGCACAAGGATACGATCCTTGCACTCGAGGCGCTGCTAGAGGATCCCGACAAGGACTTCACCCAGTTTGAGGACTACCGCAACTTCTACACCTTCGAGATCCACATGGAGGATGTCGCTACCGGCCGCTCGACCCGCTGGGAGCAGCGGCGCGGCACCGGATCGGGCGCCGAACAGCAGGTCCCCATCTACGTCGCCATCGGCGCTTCGCTCGCCGGCGTCTACGGCAGCGCCGAGCGTCGTACGGGCAAGCCCGCCGGCTTCGCTCTCGCTATGTTCGACGAGGCCTTCTCGAAAATGGATGGCAAGAACCAGCGGCAGATGATGAGCTTCTATAAGAATCTCGGACTCCAATTCGTGATCGCGGCGCCGTTCGAGAAGCGGGTCGCCGTGCTCGAGCACATGGATACGATCGTGGAAGTGGACCGCATTGGCGAGCAGTCCAGAGCCACCGTGGTGCAACTGAAAGAGAAAGCCAAGCGCGAGCTGATGGCCATCGATCCGGACCTGATGTCCGAAGATGAGCTCGCCAGCCGTCTGGCCGCCGAGTAGCCATGGCGCGGCGTTTCACGGACGCGAACGGCCTCTTGAATGACCTGCTCGATCGCTTCGAGGCCGGCGCCGCGAGCCCGATCGCCCACCCGGATTATGCCGCCTTCGCCTCGGTCGTCGCGGCGGACGCCTTCCTCAAACAGATCAGGGAAGCCGAAGCTACCGGCGCGGTGTCCGTTGGCTGGGGCCGAGGCGTCAAGCGGGATCAGGTCGCACACGTGCGGCTGGCCTCGGCGGAGATCCTATACCGATATCTCGACCGCCCCCCCGCGTCGCGGATTGCGCAGGACGCTGCGGCAAGGCTTGCCGCCGGATCGGCGTTGCGCGACTCTCTGAAGAACAGCGCTTCCCAAATCGCCGAGGTCTGGGGACGGGGGAAGACGTGGCACGGATTCGCTTCGTCCGACGTCGAGATGCTGCGCGACGCCTTCGTTCTCGCCCAGGCCATCCTGGACAACAAGCATCTCGACGTCGACTACAAGACCTTCTCGCGACGGACGGTGGGTCACAGCAAGACGCTCGAACGCACCGAGGGTGCGGTCGTGCGGCTCCTGAGCGGCATCCTGGAGTTTCCGCCCGGCGCGCGGCCTCGCGAGGCACTGCGGGCAATTGGACTGGAACGCTTCGCGCCACCGCTGCTGGTCGCAGGAAAAATCGACCTCGAGGGAGCCGATCTCTCCAGGATTTCTCCACATTATCTCGGAATCACTCCCAAGGAAGCAGATCGCGTCCGTTTTCGGGAGCCGCCGGCGTACATTCTGACGATCGAAAACTTCGCAAGCTTCAACCGGCACATTGCCGAGGCGGACCCCGGTCGACTGGGAACGACGATGTACGTCGGCGGTTACCCCTCGCTCGCCACCCAGCAGGCGCTGCGGATGATCGCAGGGTCGGTATCCGAACAGACGCCAATCTTTCATTGGTCGGACATCGATCCCGACGGGACCTGGATATTCCACACCATCGAGCGCGCCATCGGCCGACCGATCCGCCCCCACCTGATGAGCGTCGAAATTGCCGAGCGCTCGGGACAAGTACCGTCCAAAAAATCCGCACCCGCCAGATGCTCACCAGAGTCCGGTATCGCGCGGCTGGCAGCGTACCTGGCAGAAGATGGAGCCAAGACGCTTGAGCAGGAAGAACTCGATCCCGTTTTGCCAGAGCTTCGTTAGAAAATCCGTGTCGGTGTGAGGCCGACATCGCGCCGTCCGCAGTTCAAGGATCTCGGCCGGCGATGGTTGAACAACACCTGTGATCGGCAAAGCGGACGCCATGAGTAAGGCGGCTGCTTGCCGGGATCGAAAAACGCCGTCGGCACGCGCTCGACACGTCCCTAAGCACCGCCTGCTCTCCGGAAGAGATCGCGTCCACCGTTTTTCCTGAGTTGCATACCCACCCTCGTGGTCAAGCGCATGCGTGCAAGGGCGGCGCCTGCGATCCGGGTGACGGCGCAGGACCATGTCCATCTCGCCAATGCCCGCGAACGCATCGTGGCCGATGTTGCCGTCCGGACGCAAGTAACGGGTAGTGGGGCGATGTCTTACCTTGTCGACGAGCTCATCAATCGCGACACATATGCGCAGAATTCCGTCTGGTGCAGCCTGAATTCAGGACGAAGGAGCCTGTTCCGACCGCAAGGCGGCCGATCGCCAACTTACGCCCGCCCCTGCCGCCTGGCGTCGCAGATTGGCAATCGGCACCCTGGAATACTTCACGTCTACCGGAGCACAGGGCCCCGATTCCATCATAGATGCCGAGGATGCTCTCTATGACGTGGGTAGCTCCTTGAACAGCGAAGGCATCTCGTCCGGCGATGCACCTTCTGTGCGGCGTCAACGCGCCGGGCCGATCATTCACTTCGCCTATGTCACTGACAAGCCGCAGTCGGTCAGGTCGACCACGACGTCGCTTGTAGAAACGACGCCCTTGCGGTGAGTGATCGCCAGCACGGTCACATCTTTGGCTAGCGTACGGATATGGTTCATAATGTCCTGCTCGGTTTCTTCGTCGAGCGCGGAGCTGGCCTCGTCAAGAAGAAGGATCGCCGGCTCGCCATAAAGCGCGCGGGCGATAGCAATACGCTGGCGCTCCCCGCCGGAGAGCTTCAAACCACGTTCTCCAACGGCTGTATCAAATCCTTCAGGCAAGGCCTCGATCAAGGGGAGAATAGCGGCTTTTTCCGACGCAGCACGAAGGCGCACTTCGTTGCGGGGCCGCCCTAGCAGGATGTTGTCGGCTAGCGACTCATTGAGCAACATCACGTCCTGCGGCACGACAGCAACTGCGGCATACCAATCCGCGCGTTCGATGCCCGCTATATCGGTTCCATCTACCAGAATACGACCGCGGTCCGGTTCAATCGATTTCAAGACGAGCCTAAAGATTGTCGATTTTCCAGATCCCGATTCACCGACAAGGAAGGTGATCCCACCCCGCCCAGCCACAAACGAGACGTTCGTAACGCCACGACCGTTGTCGTAGGCGTAACCAACGCCCTCGAAAGAGAGCTGGCCATCGGAGGGCGTGAAATCTTGAGCGTGAGATGGTCGCCGCTCTTCGGGTGCGGCCCATAGTCTAGCCAGAGGGATGAGGTCGGCTCGCGACCGCGCCGCGTCAGAGATGGCACGCGCAACCATCTCGAATGGCATATTGAGCTGGAGTAAAAGCGTGTTGAATAGCACCATATCCCCGATGGTGACCGCCCCGACCTGGTATTCAGGTATGAGAAGGAGAAACGTGACCGCAAATTGTAGCGCGACGGCTGGGCCGAGCACGGCAATGAAGGCAACGCGTTGCAACACATAGGCGCGCCAGTTATCACGCACCTCCCGCGCCGTCATCGTAAAGCGCTGGCTCATCCAGGAATGACTGCCGAAATAGCGCAGGGTGTCCATGGAGCTCATGACGTTGCCAACGAAACGCGCATTGTCCTGTCCGGCTTCTCTGGCTCGTTCCAGGAACACGTACGCCCGACGCGTGGAACTCCACGTCAATGTAATGAGGACTGCCCCATAGACGACGACGATTGCAGCGATCTGGATATTGAGGAGCGCGCCGAGAGTAACAAACGTAAGTAGAAGTTGTGTTGCAGCAGGGATGAAGACCACGATCCCAAGCTGGACTAAAGCCGTCAGGGCGCTGCGCCCGCGCGCGGCCGCATTCTGTATTTCTACGGGATTGTGCTCAAGAAAAAAGGCTGCGGTTTTCCTCAGGATGCGATCAAAGAAGCCCGTTGCAGCGATGAAGCCCAGGTTCTCGGCTGTCATGAAGGACAGATACTGCAGCATGCGCTGCAATGCGGAGGCTACCCCAAGTAGGACCGCATAGCCTGCGAACCCCCACGCAAGCACCGACATGTCTTCCTCGCGCGGGAGACGGTCAATGAGACACGAAAATACATAGGGCGTTGCGACGCTGGTCGCGCTTGAGATCAGCACTACTGCGACAACGACGAGAAGCAACCACCGGTCGGAGCGCCAGTACGCATGCAAAATTTCGGAAACCGGTGATAACGTGCTGCCGTTCGACATATCTAGCGGATAGAGGAATGGGCTTTGCTTAGGTTGAAAGAGCCGACATAGCCCTTTCGCACGATGATTCCATGCGAGCGCATGAAGATGCTCGATGAGGACTCGCCAGACTTTCCGTTTACCATTGCTTGGCTTCAAATCAATCGATCCAGCACGGTCATCAACTCACCAAGGCTGGTAGGTTGTCGTCCGCCTTCCCACATGAGAGATCATGTTTTGTGGCGGGGTGGCTAAACGCCAGCTGCGAATTTTGCGATTCTTGTTTGGCGATTGCGAACTCGACGGAGCGCTATGGGATCCACCTTGAAGCGCGCCGAGGCAACGTTAGGCAGGACGTTTTAACTCAACGATTTAACCGCGGTTAAATCTCGTCCCGGCCTTAGTGACAAAGTGGACCTCAGCAGTGCGCGTTGCCTAATCGTTGTTAAGCACCCTGTCCTTATCCGCGCGATCCCAAAGCTCCGGTGGCGAAACTTGAACAGCTTCAGAGACAGGAACGCAACGGCTTTGATCAAAGCGCAGTTGGCTTGGCTTTTGAACAGAGCCGGACGCACACATGTGCTCGGTAAGTTTTGATCTTTACCGGCAGGCGAGCCTTGGAGGCTTAGGGCGAGATAAATGTATTCGGGCGTTCTGAAGTTCGCGGCTATATTGGAAAGTATGGCACCCGGTGTGCTCAATCGGGAACACCGAGTAGCGACGTCCGCCTACATCGTCCGCCTGCCTCTTTGCCTTTGGCGGACCGATTTCGGAGTTGTCGG
The DNA here is from genome assembly GCF_010811875.1 of Bradyrhizobium uaiense. Taxonomy (GTDB): domain Bacteria; phylum Pseudomonadota; class Alphaproteobacteria; order Rhizobiales; family Xanthobacteraceae; genus Bradyrhizobium; species Bradyrhizobium uaiense. The sequence continues at coordinate 2,220 of NZ_VKHP01000044.1, read as the reverse complement.
GATGCTCGCACGCGCGACGCGATCCAGCGCACTTCTTTTCCTGTCCACAGTGCTCCTCACAGACCGGCTGGCCGCGTCACCAAGAGCAGATCCAGCCAGCTCGACCAGGCGAAGCCTCATATGGGACGCGCCGAGTCGGCGAGTCAAGACCGCGTTCAGCCTCTCAGACGGCTCTACAGTGCCCGCCGATCGACGACGAGGTTCCTAAGGTTCAGGTCTGGCTGCGGACCTGCCGCTAATCGACTGACCAGTGCCCGGGTGCCATCAACCACGAAGACGCCGCAGTCATACTCATTCCTCTGCTGGCTTATGGGCGCGTCTTGCAGGTTGGCCCCGACTCGTTCAGCGATCGTTGCTGCGAATCTGTCATTATATCCTAGAACTGAGTCATAGTGATAGGCAACCAGCCGGCCTCGAACGCGGCGATCCACCAGCAGAAACGACCAATGGGAGCCACGGCGATTGAGGTCTGTAGCGCTAGCATCATTCACCGGCAAGAACAGGAAATCGGCTATAGCCGGAGGAGGAGGAGGACGCGGCCGCTGTCCAGCGAGTGGCCGGCGCCTCTATCTTCGTTCTATGCTTGGTTGTCTTCCGTCGTTAGTGCTGCACGCACGACGGATCGGTCAAACAGAAAAATAAGTCGCAGATACCATCCAACGGGTAATCCGCGCATTGAGGATATGACGTATCGGCTACCTGCACCTTGGTGGCGACCGGTTGGGCGGCAACCTCAGCAACAAAGGTCGGCACCGCCGCCGTTCCAAGCGCGAGGGCGCTCGCAGTCACAATCACGAATTTTTTCATTCTAGAGTCGCTTCCCTAGGTTGGCCCCAGCCCGTCCATCACGTCTATATGACCGCACCGCAAGTGGTAAAATTGATTTTCTTGATTGGGTCTATCTACGGAATGGATACGTTCAGATATCTCGGTAGGACCTCGCCTTAAGTCAATCGGAGTCAGTGCGGAGCCGTTTTTGCTCGAGCTCTCGCCCAGCCATCGAAGCTATCGATGCAGCTGTCGAAGCAATGGAAGCACCTTCGTTTGTTGATAAGCGAGTTCAAATTAACTCACGATGGTACATTCCGTACCGAACGACTACGCCATCATCAATTTCGACATCTCAAATCACCATGTCCCCGCGGATCGCATAGACTTGCTAGTGTCCTTCGAGTCCGTAGTTCGCTAACGTGTCCACCGCAGAATGAAGCGAACTCGGATTCGGGACACTCGCGCTGGTCCAGTCCAACCATGGCACTCGCACCGCTGATCGCCTACGCCCATGTCGGGAAGCGCTTTGCCGGCGGTCACGACGGCGAACGTATCACGGCCGTAGACGATGTCTCGCTCGATATTGCCGCGGGGGAATTCCTGGCGATCGTCGGCGCCTCCGGCTCCGGCAAATCCACCCTGCTGCGGCTTGCCAATCGCCTGCTCGCCCCCGACAGCGGCCGTGTTATGGTGGAGGGCGAGGACGTGCGCGACGTCGATCCGGTGCGCTTGCGCCGGCGCATGGGCTACGTGTTCCAGAGCGGCGGGCTGTTTCCGCATATGCGCGTCGCCGACAACATCGCCGTCACGCCGAGACTGCTCGGCTGGCCCGCCGCCGAGATCGCCGCGCGGGTCGATGAGCTCCTCGAGCTGGTGCGGCTCGATCGCTCCCTCCATCGCGATCGCCTTCCGCATGAACTGTCGGGCGGACAGCAGCAGCGTGTCGGCGTGGCGCGGGCGCTCGCCGCCCGTCCCCGTATCATGCTAATGGACGAACCCTTCGGCGCGCTCGATCCGCTGACCCGCGACACCCTCGGCGATGAGTACCGCGCCCTGCATCGCAGGCTTGCCTTGACCACGGTAATGGTCACTCACGACATGACGGCGGCCTTGCTGCTTGCCGATCGCATCGCAGTGATGCGTGCCGGACGGGTTGTGGCGCAAGGCCAGCCGGCTGAGCTGTCAAACAACAACGAGCCCTATGTGGCGGAGCTGTTGCGCACGCCCAGGCGGCAGGCCGAGCGGCTGAACGCCGTGCTGGCGGGAGCAAGCGCGGGATGAGTTTCCTGTCCGACCCCCGCTGGCGCGACGCGGCGGCGCAGCTGCCGGACTATCTTGGCAGCCATGTTCAGGTCAGCCTGGCAGCGCTGGCACTCGGGCTCGTGATCAGCCTGCCGCTCGCGATCCTCGCACGCAACCATGCCGTGATCCGCGGCATCCTGCTGGGCC
>NZ_VKHP01000450.1 GCF_010811875.1 Bradyrhizobium uaiense | reverse complement strand
CCCTCTCCCTGCCCCTCCCCCGCACGGGGGGAGGGAATGAGAGAACAGTGCCCACCTCACTTCCAAACGTTGCGCTTCCCTCCCCGCACTTGACGGTCATCACGTCCTCCGCTGCGGGTCGACGATGTCGCGCAGGCCGTCGCCGAGCAGGTTGAAGCAGAACACCGCGACCATCAGCGCCAGGCCCGGGAATAGCGCGATCCACCATTCGCCTGAGACCATGAAGCCGGCGCCCTCGGCGACCATGATGCCCCACTCCGCGGTCGGCGGCCGGACACCGAGCCCGATGAAGGACAGGCCCGCGGCGTTGAGGATCGCATAGCCCATGGTCAGCGACATCTGCACGATCATGATCGGCATGATGTTCGGCAGGATGTGTCCGAGCAGGATGCGGTATTCGCCATTGCCGGAGAGCCGCGCCGCCTGCACGAAGCCGGCATTGCGGCGGACGTTGGCTTCGGCGCGCGCGACGCGCGCATAGAGTGGGAAGTTCACGATCGCGGTCGCGATGATGATGTTCTGCACGGTGTTGCCGAGCGCGGCGACGATGCCCATCGCCAGCACGAACAGCGGAAACGCCATGATGGTGTCGGCGATGCGGCCGACGATGCGATCGGTCCAGCCGCCGAAATAGCCGGCGGCGATGCCGGCGAGCCCGCCCATCAGGAACACCAGCACGACGGAGGCGACCGCGATGAAGGTGTCGAGTCTTGTCGCGACGATTACGCGGCTGAAAATGTCGCGGCCGAGCTGATCAGTGCCGAACCAGTGCGCGGCGGACGGCGGCTTCAGTGCGGCCGCGGTGTCGGAGGCAAGCGGATCGTACGGCACGACGTAAGGCCCGAACAGCGCGGCGAACAGGATCAGGACCAGCAGCGCGAAGGCAAAGCCCGTGACCTTGTTCTCGCTCAGCACATAGCGGGTCTGCTCCAGCACCGCGGCAAGTCCGGATGTGCGGGCGGGACCTGCGGGCTCGACGGTCGGCGCGACGCTGCTCATGTGCTAGCCCTCCAGCCTGACGCGGGGATCGATGACGCCGTAGAGGATGTCGATCAGGAGATTCAGCAGCACGTACATGACCGCCATGGTCAGCACGAAGCCCTGCACCGGCGCGAAGTCGGAGGCGATCAGCGCCTCGACGGCGTAGGAGCCGATGCCGGGCCAGGCGAACACCTTCTCCACCAGCACATTGGCGCCGAGCAGGAACGAGAACACCATGCTGAGCGTGGTGATGACCGGCAGCATCGCGTTGCGGAACGCGTAGGTCACGATCACCTTGCGGGGCGACAGGCCGCTGGCGCGCGCGGTGCGGACAAAATCCGACGCCAGCACCGCCAGCATCGAGGCGCGCGTCATGCGCGCGATCGGCGCCAGCGAGAAGATCGCAAGCGTCACCGCCGGCAGGATCAGCTGGCTGAACGCAGACCGAAACGCCTCGAAGTCGCGCGCGATCAGTGTGTCGATCAGATAGAAGCCGGTGACGGTCGGCGGCGCGCTGTAGAACACGTCGAGCCGGCCGAGCGGCGCCGGCGCCCAGCCGAGCCGGAAATAGAACAGGTAAACCAGCACGAGCCCGGTGAAGAACACCGGCAGCGACACGCCGGCCGTCGTGGTGACGCGGCAAAGATGGTCGATCCAGGAGCCCGGCCGCGTCGCCGCCAGCACGCCGACTGGAATCGCGATCACGATCGAGACGACGAGGCCGAGCAGCGTGAGCTCGGCCGATGCCGGCAGGCGGTTGCGCAACTCGGCCGCGACCGGCTGCCCCGTGGTCAGCGAGGTGCCGAGATCGCCATGGGCAAGATCATTGGTGTAGCGGACGAACTGCTCGATCAGCGGCTTGTCGAAGCCGAGCTTCTTCCTGATCTGGTCGACTGCCTCCTTCGTCGCGGCTGGACCCGCGAAATACGCCGCCGGATCGCCCGGCAGCGCACGCGTCAGCAGGAACGTCACGATCACGACCCCGATCAGCGACGGGATCGCAAACAGCAGCCGCTTGCCGATCAGGGACAGCATGGCGTGCTCCCGATCCAATCATGCCACGCGCACCGCCGGCTGGGCTTACCCCTCTCCCTGCCCCTCCCCCGCAAGGGGGGAGGGAGCCCTTCCAGTCCCGTTGTGGCCTTGCATGATGCCGTGTCGGCTCTTCACACAAGTGAGGTGAGCACTGCTCTCTCATTCCCTCCCCCCTTGCGGGGGAGGGGCAGGGAGAGGGGTAAGCCGCGTATTCGAAGCCAAGACGTCGGACGAGACATCGCCCAACCATTTCGCCGCGCTACGAGCGGTCCAGCGCAAGCTCGAATCCATCTGACATCGGAGCAAGCGGCATCCCTCTCCCCAACCCGCCCCCGCAAGGGGGGAGGGAGCCCTTCCAGTCCCGTTGTGGCCTTGCATGATGCCGTGTCGGCTCTTCACACAAGTGAGGTGAGCACTGCTCTCTCATTCCTTCCCCCCTTGCGGGGGAGGGGCAGGGAGAGGGGTAAGCCGCGTATTCGAAGCCAAGACGTCGGACGAGACATCGCCCAACCATTTCGCCGCGCTACGAGCGGTCCAGCGCAAGCTCGAATCCATCTG
>NZ_VKHP01000449.1 GCF_010811875.1 Bradyrhizobium uaiense | reverse complement strand
GGATTGATCGGGATAGGGGGGTGCCTCACGACACCGCCCCTCCCACACCACCAGGCATACGGGTCCGTACCATGGCGGTTCGACCGAGTTATGCTTCGGCGGGCACGTAGAGTCGGGGAAGCCCGAGTTGATCGAACGCGTGGTTGCGCAGGGCTTTCTGGATCACCGGATGTCCTGACATGCGCCAGGGCCCCGTCGATGCTGAACTGGCGGTAGTCGCTGCTTGGATCTTTGAGACGCCACGACGGCGCAGTTCCTTGAAGCGATTGTGCCCGTTCCGCCACTGCCGCCAAAGATACATGCGTAATCTTCGGCGGATCCATGCTTCCAGGTTCGTGAGCACCACGGGGGTCTGGCAGAAGCCGAAGTATCCACGCCAGCCGATGAGGTATGGCCTTAGATCTTCGACCAACCGCGACAGACTGACCCCGCGCGTCCGGCGGGTCATGTCCCGAATCCGCGCCTTGAACACATCGAGGGCCTTTGGCGCGATGCGCCTCTCGCCTCCGTCGTTCGAGACACTGAATCCCAGGAACTTGCGCTCCTCCGGGCGTGCCACCGCGCTTTTCGCCTCGTTGACCCTCAGCCGCAGCTTGTGGGTCAGGAACCGGCTCACCGAAGTCATGACCCGTTCACCGGCGCGGTAGCTGCGAACATAGATGTTGCAGTCATCGGCGTAACGGCAGAAACGGAGACCGCGTCGGGCCAGCTCCTTGTCGAGGTCGTCGAGCACGAGGTTGCTTAAGAGGGGCGAGAGCGGGCCGCCTTGCGGGGTCCCTTCCTCCACCGGTCGGACCAAACCATCCTCCATCACCCCGGCCTTGAGAAAGGCCCGGATGAGTTTGAGCACTCGTTTGTCGGTCACCCGTTTGGCGACGCGCCCCATCACGCTGTCATGATTGACACGGTCGAAAAACTTTTCGAGGTCGAGATCAACCACGATGTTGTAGCCCTCGGCGACGTAATGCTGCGCCTGGGCCACCGCTTGATGAGCGGAGCGTTCCGGTCGGAAGCCGTAACTGTACTCAGAGAACGTCGGGTCCCATCGCTCTTGGAGAACTTGCAGCAAGGCTTGCTGGATCAGTCTGTCGACGACGCATGGCACGCCGAGCTTTCTGACCCCGCCGTCCGGCTTGGGTATTTCGACCCTCTTGACCGGTTGCGGCTGGTAGGTCCCCTCGAGCAGCTGGGATCGAATGTTTGGCCAGTGCTTACGCAGGTAGCCTTTGGCGTCTTCGATGGTCATCCCATCAACGCCGGGGCCGCCCTTGTTTCCTTGCACACGTTTCCACGCAATTTCGAGATTTCCTCGGGCGCACACCTCCTCCATCAATGGTTTCGCAAAAGCCGGGCTTTCGGGGTTTGGCTTCGCCACAAGTGGTTCGGTCCCTTCGCATCCGCGGCCACGGGTTTCACCCCTGTCCTCGGTTGCCAAGGCCAGCTCGTACTGGGTCTTCTGCCGCTTTCCACTCATGAGTTGCCAATCCTATTTGCCACTCTCAATCGTTCGGGCCTTCGGCCATCGTTTCCGGCTCGGCCTATCCGTTGCTCCGCCTTTCGGCCTTGGAGTGCCTCAATAGCCTTGCCGACTGCTTGACCTGATATACCCTCTGCTGACTTCTGCCTCGCGGTCAGATGGTCTTTCGGCCACCTCAGTCGCCAGAGGCGACACGCGGCAGATCTCCCGGGGTAAGCTCAGTCGCCTTCGGCGCACAACCGCCGGATCTACGCTTCGCGTCTTTGATGGATCTGGACTTCGCGATTCGTTGCCCGCTCGTCCGACGCTTGCGCCTCGTATCCGGTTTTTGTTCATCGGCTCGCGCCTTTGTTTCGCGCTTCCTTCAGACTCCGCCTCGCGGCGACAGCCCTTGCGCATCACTACCCTTCACCTCCATCAGGTTGGTGGAGGACTTTCACCTCCGAGCTACTGAGCATGCCCGGCACACAACGAAGCCGCTGGCGCGGCATGTAGGGAGGCATAGCAAGGATCGCCTCCTGTCTGAGAGGATTGCGGGTTTTCGAAGCCCAACCCTTTAGACAGGAGATTTTCCGATGGCTGAGATCAGCCCACTTCGCCGCCGCATGATCGAGGACATGACGGTCCGCAATCTGTCACCGGCGACGCAGCAATCCTACCTCAACGCCGTGGCGAAGTTGAGCCGGTATTTCGGTCGCTCTCCCGACCGCCTTGATCTGGAGGATATCCATGCCTTCCAGGTTCATCTGGTGGCGACGGGGATGTCCTGGCCGGCGCTGAACCAGATCGTGTGCGCGCTGCGGTTCTTCTACGGTGTGACGCTTGGTCATGACACCGTCCGGAACGCATCGCCTATGCGCGCCAACCGCGCAAGTTGCCGGTCGTGCTGAGCGCCGACGAGGTGGTGAGCTTTCTGGAGGCGATCCCGAGCCTGAAGAGCCGTACCGCGCTGACCACGGTCTATGCCGCCGGACTGCGCGTATCGGAAGTGGTCCTCTTGAAGGTTGTCGACATCGACAGCCAACGGATGTTGATCCGGGTCGAGCACGGCAAGGGCGGCAAGGACCGTTACGTTATGCTCTCGCCTCAGCTTTTGAGG
>NZ_VKHP01000448.1 GCF_010811875.1 Bradyrhizobium uaiense | reverse complement strand
CGTTGCCGACCTTCTTCATGGCGTCGGCGAGGAACTTGCCGATCTCGGCATCGCCGTTGGCCGAAATGGTGCCGACCTGGGCGATCTCCTCGTTCGAGGTGACCTTCTTCGAGTTCTTCTGGAGGTCCGCCACGACGGCTTCGACCGCGAGGTCGATACCGCGCTTCAGATCCATCGGGTTCATGCCGGCGGCGACCGACTTGGCGCCTTCCTTCACGATCGCCTGGGCGAGCACGGTCGCCGTGGTGGTGCCGTCGCCGGCCGCGTCAGCGGACTTGGAGGCGACTTCGCGCACCATCTGGGCGCCCATGTTCTCGAACTTGTCCTCGAGCTCGATCTCCTTGGCGACGGTGACGCCGTCCTTGGTGATGCGGGGAGCGCCGAACGACTTCTCGAGCACCACGTTGCGGCCCTTCGGACCGAGGGTGACCTTGACCGCGTTGGCGAGAACGTCGACGCCGCGCAGCATCTTGTCGCGCGCCTCGACGGAGAATTTGACTTCTTTAGCTGCCATCTGAGTTTTTCCTTGAGAGATTAAACCTGGGAGGGAGAGAGGCGCTTAGGCCGCCTTCTTCTTGGAAGCGGGGACGTCGAGCACGCCCATGATGTCGCTTTCCTTCATGATCAGCAGGTCTTCGCTGTCGATCTTGACCTCGGTGCCCGACCACTTGCCGAACAGGACACGGTCGCCGACCTTGACGTCGATGGGGATCAGCTTGCCGGCTTCATCGCGGCCACCCGGGCCAACGGCGATGACTTCGCCCTGCGAGGGCTTTTCCTTGGCACTGTCCGGAATGATGATGCCGCCAGCGGTCTTCTCTTCGGCGTCGATGCGCTTGACCACGACGCGGTCGTGAAGCGGACGGAATTTCATGCAGTCCTCCTAAATATTTGCGGATGCTGTAGATTTTTGGAGTGTTAGCAGTCCAGCCCAGCGAGTGCCAGACTGGTTGGGCAGGAGATAGGCCAAGCCTTGGCGGCGGGCAAGAGCCTGTAGCAGAAAAATTGGCACTCGCGAATGACAGCTGCCAGAAGGACGCCGGGATCATTTCGGCATCCTTAATGCCGCGCCGCAGGCCGTGCCGGGCTATTAGCAGATGCGGTAAGCTGCTGCTAACGCAAGAAATTTCAACAACCTATTAAACATTTGGGCTTGAGATGGGTTAGTCGCGTGCGTCACATTTCTCTCATGTGAGCGCATCCATTGCCGGTGGTCCGGCGGGGAAGGTCGGCCACCATGTGAGTGCGCTCCGTCACAGGAGGTTGGCATGGTCTCGCGAGTTGGTGGGGTTGTTTCCGACGATTTCCGGAAGCAGTTGCTGGGGTACGGGCTGACGACGGCGCAAATCCTTTATCGGATGCCGGATCATCCCTCGTTGCTGCAGACCTATGTCTGGCAGAACTACGACCTGTTTCCGAAATTTCCGGCGCTGCAGGATTTCCTCTCTTTCTGGCAGCAGAAGCTCGAGGGCCCGCTGTTCTCGGTGACGGTGGCGCATTCCAAGCTGGTCAAGCCGGCCGAGCTGCGCGCCGTCGACGGCGTGTTCCGGCTGCATTGATCGCCAAAGGGAGCAGGGCGCGGCCCGCGCCTTTGCCCACCCTGGATGCGTGACTTGTGTTAGCCTTCGCCCGCCAGAAAAAGACGGGAGAGGCGAACAATGGCCAAGAAGACGGCATCAAGATCCGCAGCCAAGACCGCGGTGAGGAAGAAGTGGACCGGGCTCGGCGCCGGCACCAGGAAATCCTCCGCGAAATCCTCTTCGCGCAAGACCATCAAGTCCAAGGGCCGCGTCTCGGCCGCGAAGAAGAGCGCGCCGAAGGCAGCAGCCAAGACTGCAACCAAGACTGCAGCCAAGGCTGCCACCAAGGCACCGCCGAAGCAGCGCATCGCGATCAGCCATCACCGCGAAGAGGATTTCAAGGCCGACGGCCTGCGGGCCTACGCCAAATATCGCGACCTCGGCATCGCCGCCGCCTCGCAGGGTCTCGCGCAGGCGCATGTCATCCGGCTGCAGGGACCGTGCAATCCCGATGAAGTGTCGAAGCTGCACTTCCACGATGTCGACTTCCAGATGGTCTATGTGCTCAAGGGCTGGGTGAAGACCTACATGGAAGGCGAGGGCGAGACGCTGATGCAGCAAGGCAGCGCCTGGACGCAGCCGCCGCGCATCCGGCACATGATCCTGGATTATTCCGACGACGTCGAACTGCTGGAGGTGATCCTGCCGGCCGAGTTCAAGACGGTGGAATTGAAGGCGTAGGCTCTAGCGCAGTCGTCATGGCCGGGCTTGACCCGGCTATCCAGCTTGCTTCCAAAGATTCTCCTTGGTCGATGGATGCCCGGGTCGAGCCTGGGCATGACGGTTTTCTAGGGCCGTGTACCCATAAAACCGTCGGCGTGACTCTACGTCCGCTTTGCCCCGAAAGCGACCAAGTTCGTGCGGCAACGCAAGATGTCGCGATGGGCCATGTGTGGACGGCTCCGGGTTGGCAAGGAGAATCTTCACTTTGCAGCATTGGTCGGAGCAGCCATGTGTTCGGCCTGTTGACGCGGTACCCATGACCGCTGGCCATAATGCC
>NZ_VKHP01000447.1 GCF_010811875.1 Bradyrhizobium uaiense | reverse complement strand
GGCAGCCTGGCTGGTGTTCACGCTGACGGTCGATCCGGCAACGGGCAATGTGACGCTGACGCAGGACCGCGCGGTGCACGAGAACACCGCGTCGAGCCCGGACACCCATGAGGGCATCAGCCTGACCGGCGGCCTGGTGACGCTGACGGCAACCGTGACCGACAAGGACGGCGATACGGCGAGCCAGAAGCTCGACCTGAGCTCGCATGTCACCTTCCACGACGACGGTCCGTCGTGGACGTCGGCAGAGCATGGAGTGATTGCCAATGTCGCGGGCATCAGCGTAATCGGTGATCTGCAATTCACAACTGGCGCAGATGGCCTAGGATCGCTCTATTTCACGGGTGTATCCCTGGATCCGCTACATCCTACTGCAACGACCATCCAAGCGGGTGGATATGCGGTCTCGGAATACGTGGATGCAAGTGGCGTCCTCCACGGTGTTGCCAATGGAGCGGACGTCTTTACCGTGGCGCTCGATCCGACAACATCGACCTACTTGTTCAAGCTATACCATACGCTCGATTCATATTCACAACAGTCCATAAGCAGCTCTGGTGACGTACACGGTTCTGGTCCGGCTCCTTATGCGGTCTTGTCGGACACGAGCGGCCATGCCGTAGTCAACGTGACAGGCTACCACACGACCGGATCGTTCAATGTGGCCAGCTGGTTTAACGAAACCCACGATACGCTGACGAGTTCGAAGCTCACCCAGGACACCATCAACGCAAGTTCGCAGGGCTTGGGCGTCCACAGCAACAACTTCAAGCAAGGCGATTTCATGCGCTTTGATCTTGGAGGGGTAGGCGATAACAGCAATGGCGATACCTGGACGTACGGCCAAGCGCCCGGCGCATCGGCCGTAGGGACAGGGAATCAGATTTCCTTCACGGTCAAGGCGATCGGCGGTTCGACAATCATCGACTATGTCGTGCATAGCGTCGATGGCACGGTGACCTCCCATGTCTACAATTCGGCCACCGATGGGAACACACTTACGGCGACCGGGCACGGGAATATCGACTACGTCGAAATGTACGATGTCTCGGGCAAATCCAAGATCCTGCTGGCCGGGATAAACGAACTCGTCAGTAGCGGTGCAACTGACGTCCCCTTCACCGTGGGTGTCAAGGACGGCGACGGCGATATCGCCTCCGGGGCGTTCGATGTAAACGTGAACGGCGGAACGACTCTTTCGGGGACCGCCGGCAATGATGTCATTGTTGCCGGAGTCACCAACGAAACGCTTACCGGTAATGGCGGGGACGACAAGTTCGTTCTCAATCTCGCCGCCCACTTTACCATCAGTGATTTCAACAGCGGTGACTTGGTGCTTCTCGACGTGGCCGGTCTAAGTCTCCCGGCGGGCACCTCAAATGCTCTGACGGCGAACCAGTTCACGTCATCGGCAGCCACGGGCGGGACTGAGAACAACGCGAGCGCCTGGAACGAAAGTGGCAGCACGAACAAGTTCTTCTTCAACAATACGACGCATGAGCTCTGGTACTCGGCAAATGGCACCGGCTCCGACAAGGTGGACCTCGCACATTTGAGCACCGGTGTGCCGGCGGCCGCGAACATTCATATTTTCTAGGCCAGGCTTGCACAGCCAAAGCGAAAATCCGCGGAGACAACTCCGCGGATTTTCTTTTGGATTTTTTCTTGGATTTGCCTTGCCCGCGCGCCGTCACATGAGCACGGGCAGGAAGCCCGGGAGCGGACTTGCTGCATCGAGCGACTCCACTCCGGTCCATTCGGCATCGGGCACATTGGCGGCCGCCGGCGCGGCGTCGAGGTCGTCGCCGAGCGGCAGGAGCTTGGCGTAGGGGGCTGCAAACAGCTGCACGCCGCGCTCGTTGATCGCAAACAGCGGCGTGAAGTTGTCGAGTTCGCCGTCGTCAATCAGCTCGGAGCGGCGGCTGTCCAGGATCAGCCAACGGCCATCCAGACGCGCCGCCAGCACGGCATGATCCTGGCGGATGGCGCGATCGCGGCCCAGCACAAGGCGCAGGTCCTCGCGCGGGAAGCCGGCCTCGCGGAGCGCAATGTATTTCGCGATCGCATAGTCCTCGCAATCACCCTTGCCGGTTGCAAAGGTCGCGAGCGGGGCGCTCCAGCGATCGGCCTCGCCATACTGGGCGAAATCGCTGACATAACGGACCGCCTGGTTAACGGCGCGGTTGGCCTCATCCAGCCGGTCGCGTCCGGATTTGGACTTGACCGCATTGATCAGGCGGAGGAACTGTGCGGCATTGGGTGGGCAGCCGGTCGCGTTCTCGCGGCATTGCGCGAGCACGGTCTGCTCCTTTGCCAGGTCGGCTTCGAGGCCGCGCCATTTGCGCCACAGGCTGCTTTCCGGCGCGCGGAAGGTGAACAGGCCGAACGGCTCGGTGCCTTCGGGCGGAAGCGGCTTCGCTGCGGGCAAGGCGTCGGTCGCCGTATTCAGCGGCGTGAGCGAGGCGGTGCGGATGGCGGTCGGGCCGCGGCCTAGCTGCCGGTCGGGCTTGGCCCGGCCGGCGGCGCTGGCGCCGAAGGGGGTTGGCCGGTGGTGCCGTGCGGCGTCCGCCGCCTGCCACGCGCAGTGGGTCGCTTGTCC
>NZ_VKHP01000446.1 GCF_010811875.1 Bradyrhizobium uaiense | reverse complement strand
GTACGCCTCCGCTGACGGCCGCCTTGTTTGAGGAAGGCGAGCGCTGCAGGTCCTAGGGGTAATCCTAGGAGAAGCGCTATGACGATATCGCGGGCAGAGGTGATCACATCGGTAGAGCGGCGGCGGCGGTGGTCGCGAGATGAGAAGGAACGGCTGGTTGCAGCATCGCTCGAGCCTGGAGCCACTGTTTCCGAGGTGGCTCGCATGGCCGGCCTTCATGTGAGCCAGCTGTTCCGGTGGCGCAAAGAGCTTTGCAAGCAGGGAGAGACGAGTATAGCTCCGTTCGTGTCGGTCGAAATTGGACCGCCTGTGCCACCGCGGGATCTGACCGAAGCGCCACTGACGACGGCACCGACGCGTCGACGGAGGAGCCAGGGCATCATCGAGATCGACCTTGGTAGCGGACGCCGCATCCGGGTCGATGGCGACGTTGATGGAGACGCGCTGCGTCGCGTTCTCGATGCCCTGGTGCGCCGATGATCCCGGTTCCGACAGGCGCGCGGGTGTGGCTCGCGACAGGCTACACCGATATGCGCAGAGGCTTTCCGTCGTTGGCACTCCAGGTGCAGGAGGTGCTGCACAAAGACCCGCTCAACGGTCATCTGTTCGTCTTCCGTGGTCGCCGCAGCGATCTTGTAAAGGTGATCTGGCACGATGGCCAGGGAGCATGCCTGTTTACCAAAAGGCTTGAGAGAGGCAGGTTCATCTGGCCATCGGTTGCCGGTGAATCGGTAACGATCTCGCCGGCGCAGTTGAGCTATCTGTTGTCCGGGATCGATTGGCGCAACCCACAAGAAACCCAGCGTCCGACGCGGGTCGGATAGCGTTTTGTGGTTTGAATCTGCGGCTTGATCTGATTCACTGGCTTCATGATATCGAAGCCGGACGACCTTCCATCGGACCTTGCAAGTGCCCTGGCGGCGCTGCAGGCCGAGCGCGAGGCGCGGCTACATGCTGAGGCGGTGGCTGCCAGTGTGCGGGCTGAGCTGTCGGACAACGAGGCGCTGATCGCGCATCTCGAGCTGCGGATCGAGAAGCTCAAACGCGAATTGTACGGGCCGCGCTCTGAGCGCACGGCGCGGCTGCTCGAGCAGCTGGAGCTGGAACTCGAAGACCTCGTTGCGGCGGCGAGCGAGGATGAGCTTGCGGGGCAGACCGCCGCGGCGAAGACACAGAACGTCCGCCCCTTCACGCGCAAGCGGCCGGTGCGCAAACCCTGGCCGGATGACATCGAACGCGAGCGCGTCGTCGCTGAGGCTCCGACGAGCTGTGCCTGCTGCGGTGGATCGCGGCTGGCGAAGATCGGCGAGGATGTGACCAGGACGCTGGAGGAGATCCCGCGTCGCTTCAAGGTCATCGAGACGGTACGGGAGAAGTTCACCTGCCGTGATTGCGAGAAGATCAGCCAGCCGCCGGCACCGTTCCATGCCACGCCGCGCGGCTTCATCGGCCCACAATTGCTGGCGACGATCCTGTTTGAGAAGTTCGGCATGCATATCCCGCTCAACCGCCAGAGTGCTCGCTTCAAGGCTGAGGGGATCGACCTGTCGTTGTCGACGCTGGCTGACCAGGTCGGCCACGGCACCTTCGCCGTCATGCCGCTCTTCCACTTGATCGAACGCCATGTGCTTGCGGCCGAGCGCCTTCATGGCGATGACACCACCATCCGTATCCTGGCGAAGGGCAAGTGCACGACCGGACGGATCTGGACTTATGTGCGGGATGACCGGCCCTTTGCCGGGCCCGCGCCGCCGGCGGCGGTGTATTACGCCTCGAGCGACCGACGAGGCGAGCATCCCCAGAAGCATCTGGCCGCCTTCGCCGGTATCCTGCAAGCCGATTGTTACAACGGCTTCGAGCCGCTGTTCGACCCGCGGAAGAAGGTGCTGCCGATCACCCCGGCGTTTTGCTTTGCCCATGCACGACGGGGCTTCTTCGAGCTGGCCGACATCGAGAAAAATGCTCGAGAAGGCAACAAGGGCAAACCGGCCTCTCCGATCGCGCTGGAGGCGGTCAGGCGCCTCGATGCGCTGTTCGAGGTCGAGCGCGCCATCAACGGCCGCGGCGCCGACGAGCGGCGCGCCGTGCGCCAGGAAGAGAGCAAGCCGCTTCTCGAGGACATGCACGCCTGGTTGCTGCGTGAGCGCGAAACCCTCTCGCGCTCTTCCGAGGTCCTGAAGCCGATCAACTACATGCTCAGGCGCTGGGACGACTTCGCCTGCTTCCTCGACGATGGCAGGATCTGCTTGACCAACAATTGCGCCGAGCGCGCATTGAGAGGCATCGCCTTGGGACGGCGGAACTGGACCTTCGCCGGAAGCCAGCGTGGCGCCGACCGTGCCGCCATCATGCTGACGATGATCACGAGCTGTCGCCTCAACGAGGTCGATCCGAAGGTCTGGCTCGCCGACATCCTCGCCCGCATCGCCGATCTTCCCGCATCGCGTCTGCACGAACTGCTGCCCTGGGAATGGAAGCTCCTGGGCCAAGCCGGCAAGCCCGCCGGTCAGCAGGCCGCCTGACCTTCACGCAACGCCATCATAGAGCTCGCCGTGCCCGCGCGCACGCGTCAATCGGGCGGTCTTCATCGTATGCGTAC
>NZ_VKHP01000445.1 GCF_010811875.1 Bradyrhizobium uaiense | reverse complement strand
CCATTGCGGTACGAGTTCCCGTCGTCGCCCACGCTGCTGCGGTCCTCGCGCTGCATATCGGGTTCCAGGAGTTCCGGGCGTTTGGCAGCAGCATCGGCTCCGGTCCATCGGCCTTCTTCGGTCTGACGATTGGCGCCATCCACCTTGTGATCCTACGTGATGTCTGGCTGATCTTTCAGCTTGCGCGGCGTGGCGAACACATCGGAAAGCATGAGTTCGATCTGCTTCTGTCCGGTCGTGGCTTGCTGTCCCGGCTCTTGTGCCCGCTGTTTCGCATGGTGACGGCGAGCTGGCAGATGTTTGCGATCGGTCTGTTGTTCGGCCTCGGATTCGATACCGCGACGGAAATCAGCCTTTTCACCGTCGCAGCCGGGCAGGCTTCGGGAGGGCTGGACTTCAGTACGGTAATGATATTTCCGGCTCTCTTCACCGCAGGCATGATGCTCGTCGATACGACCGACAGCGTCTTGATGGTCGGCGCGTATGGCTGGGCTTTCCTCAATCCGATCCGCAAGATCTGGTACAATCTGACCATTACGGCCATCTCAGTCGTCGTGGCGCTGCTGATCGGCGGCATCGAGGTACTCGGCCTGCTCGCCAACAAATTGGCGCTTGAAGGCACCTTCTGGAGCGCAGTGGACGATCTCAACGGGAGCTTGGCCAATTTCGGCTATCTCGTGGTCGGCATCTTCCTGGCCAGTTGGGCGCTGTCATTTGCGATCTATCGCTGGCAAGGACTCGAAAAGCCGCTCAAGCCGGGGTGAACTCATACAACCAGATGGGCTTCGGCACGCAGAGGCCTCCAAGCTTATGCGCGACCCGATGCGCGAAAGCATCTCGGTCGACGAGTCTCCGCTCGTTGTGATGCGGCATGAGGAGCTCCTGCATGATTGATCCCTCTAGTCTCAGACTTGACAGTTTTGTGGGGATAGGATTGTCGCCACAAGCGGGGCTAAACTGAGCCACGCCAGGTCCGGCGGAGGCCATTTGGCTCAACGAATGCCACAGCTGTCCCTCATCGTTGATAGTAGACATTATGTCTGGTGGCTCCCGAGCTGCAGGGGCACCGGTACAAACGACATCAGGCGGATGCGCGTTCCAAAGCACAGCAAGGTAGACGGTTGGATCGTGACGGTCGTCATCAAGAAAAATGGCTATGACAAACGGCTTCAAGCACGCAAGCTGCGTGACTGGTGTCGCCGGCGCGACCGAAGCCGTGGCTGACCAAGAAGGCGAGCATGCCAATGCCGCAATCCTCAGCTGTCCGATGCAAGAGGGCAACTGCGACGGTCCGCGTTCGGCCGACGCGACTATCGTTGCACATGATGGACAAGATCGAGCTAATTATCGCGCGTCTTCGGCGTCATTAGCTCCGTGCGTCTGACATCGAACAATGTCGGGTTCAATACCGCCGGCCCAAAAGCGACATCGAAATGGCCGATTGCAGGCGTTCAAAACTGCATTTGCGCTCCATGGCCAAGCGCGGTTAGTCCCGGCGCTCCACTGGTTCGCTGTGTCCGCAATCGCCGGCGGAGTGGCTTGGTCGTGGGACTAGAACCAGAAACTTCCGATATTGAGCCGAGCGTCGCCGATGAAAGAGCGGCAACACCTCTGAGGACATCAGTCATCGTCTGGCCTACCGCACATCTGGGCTACTCCGCTTCTCCGCCTTTCGATGTCGTGAAATGTTGGCATCGCTCTTGCTGGTGCACAACAGACTCAGTCGAATGCTTAAGAAGTCGCTCAAGGGACTCGTGCCGCGTGATCAACTGCTTCGTTTTCCGTCGAACGGCTATACATGTCCGGCAAGCGCCTCGAGGAACGAAACGTCCGCGTTTTCGACGCGTCGAGCTCTGATCGACGGCTCGCTAATCGTCGCTAGAGGTGACCAGACGTTGGTTCATCAACTCAGGTGTACTGACCAGCTCCTGCATTTGAAGCGACCGCGGATCGGCCTGCCTACCTCAGGACTGCGGATAGATAGCTATGATTTTTTTATCGACGACGATCGACGCGGTACACGACCAATGTGGGAATGGGACAATCGAAGACGATCTCGGAGGCGCACCGCGGCAGCGCCACCAGTCTGCGCTGCAGCGTGCGCACTTTCTCGGAACTGATCGCACGAGTTGGAGGGGTGGACGCAGGTGCAGAATGAATCTGGGATCAGGCGGCGGGATCTGCTCGCGCTGATCGGGACCATCGCCGGCAGCTCGGCGATGTATCAGGCGATGATGAGCCTCGGCTTCGCATCCGAGTCCGCCTACAAGGGGCCGCTCAAGCTCGCGGGCGACGTGAAGGGCGCTTCCGTGCTGATTCTTGGCGCTGGTCTTGCCGGGATGACGGCGGCGCTCGAACTGCGCAAGGCCGGCTACAGGGTCCAGATCCTCGAATTCAACGGCCGCGCCGGCGGCCGCAACTGGTCGATCCGCGGCGGTGACAGCTTTACCGAGCTTGGCGGCTTCAGGCAGACCTGCCAGTTCGAGCAGGGGCTCTATCTCAATCCCGGCCCGTGGCGGATTCCCTATCATCATCGCGCGCTGCTCGATTACTGCCGTCGGCTCAACGTGACGCTGGAACCCTTCATCCAGCTCAACCACAATGCCTATCTGCACGCGACGCGCG
>NZ_VKHP01000444.1 GCF_010811875.1 Bradyrhizobium uaiense | reverse complement strand
CTCGCGTGGGCGGTAGGGTTAGTGGGCACGACCACCGCCGAGACCCGCCACGGCACGGGGCGTGTCCAGTCGATGCGGGGTTTGGGGGTGGGGTTGGTGGTTGTAGTCATGTACCAAACCTTCCTTCGTCATTCCGGGTGCGCAACTGCGCACCTGGGGGCGCGCGAAGCGCGCGGCCGGAATCCATACTCACGATTGTGGTTATGGATTCCGGGCCTGCGCCAAGAGGCGCATCCCGGAATGACGATGGGTGTGAGAGCCACATCCTCACACCCGAAACAGCCGCGCATAGCGCGTCTTGATCTCTTCGGTCATCGCCTCTACCCCCGCCGGGTCCTCCTTCATCAGCTTGATGTCGGCGAGCTTGCGCCGGCCGGCCTTCGGCTGCACCTGCGCGTGCAGCGAATATTGGCCGGTGAAGTCGACGAAGAATTGCTGGGTTTCGCGGGTGTGCAGCCAGGCCTGAAACAGCTTTGCGGCGTTCGGATGCGGTGCTGTGGCGAAGATGCCGGTCGGCCCCGAGATCGTCGGCGTGCCTTCGGTCGGATAGACCGGCTCGACCGGTTGTCCGGCCTCCTTCAGCAGCACGATGCCATATTCATTGCCGTCAGCCATGACCGCGCGCTCGCCGAGCGAGAGCTTCTTCGGCGGATCCGTCGAGGACTGCACCTGCATCACGCGCTGCTTGGAAAGTTTCTCCAGATACGGCCAGCCGAGTTCGCGCACGATCTGGAACGTGGTGGTCATGATGGTGCCGCTATAGGCCGGATGGCCTTTCACCATCTTCCCCATCCACTTGGGATCGAGCAGGTCGGCAAAGCTCTTCGGTGCATCCTCCGCCTTCACCAGGTTGGTGTTGTAGGCGATCGACGACAGCCACAGCCGCGTGGTCACGGCCATGCCGTCCGGATCGCGATAATTGTCGGGAAAATGTTTGGCGACGTCCTCGGGCACGAACGGCATCAGCCAGCCGCTCTTCTTCCAGGGAATGAAATGCGAGGCATCGGCGCTGTTGACGACGTCGGCGGCGTGGATGTTCGAGTCGAATTCCTGCGCCACGCGCTGGAACAGCCGCTCCGAGCCGGAGCGCTCGATCTGCACCGTGATGCCGGGATAGGCGGCTTCGAACGCCTTGCCGAGCTTTTCGCCGACGGGCAGGTCCATCGACGAATAGAACACGAGCTTGCCTTCCTTGGTCGCCGCCGCGACGAGATCGGGCGTGATCGAGGTCGGCTCAGGTGCCGCGGCGCGCGCGGGTGCAGCGAACACCGCGCCGGCTGCAAGCGTCGCGGCGCCTCTCAGGACATCGCGTCTGGAAATTGGCTTCCGCATCGCGTGCCTCCGTTTCTTGCTGTTATCGGCTGAGCGCCCGGCAGCGCTCGGGCGGCAGGGTCAGCCAGACCTCGCTGCCCTTCTCGACCGCGGTTTCCGTCGGCGTGGTCACCCGCAGCGAGGTGCCGTCTGATGTTTCCACCATGTAGTCGCGGTTCATGCCGAGATAGACCTGCCGGGTCACGACGGCCTTGAGCGTGTTCGGCGCTGCCGGGGGGACGTGGGTCGAGAGCTGGATCTCATGCTGGCGGATCGCGACCGGTGCGCTCTGGCCGGCCGTGAGCCTGGCGCCGACCACCTCGAGCGTCGCGCCGGCGAACTCGACATGGGTTGCATCGCGCGCGGTGCCCTTGATCACATTGGCCGCGCCGATGAAGCGCGCGACGAATTCGGATTCTGGCCGCGCGTAGATGTCCTCAGGCGCGCCGAGCTGGTCGATCTTGCCGGCATTCATCACCGCGATCAGGTCGGCCGTCGTCATCGCCTCCGATTGATCGTGGGTGACGTAGACGGTGGTGTAGCGATACTCGTCGTGCAGGCGGCGGATCTCGAACCGCATCTCCTCGCGCAGATTGGCGTCGAGGTTCGACAACGGCTCGTCGAGCAGCAGCGTCTCGGGGCCGACGATCAGCGCGCGCGCCAGCGCGACACGTTGCTGCTGGCCGCCGGAGAGCTCGCCCGGATAGCGCTGCGCCAGCGGTTCCAGCTTGGTCGTCGCCAGGATCGCGGCGAGCTTTTTCGCGATGCTGTCGCGATCCATTTTGCGCAGGCGCAGCCCGTAGACGATGTTCTCCGCCACCGTCATGTGTGGCCACAGCGCGTAGCTCTGGAAGATCATCGACATGTTGCGCTGCTCGGGCGGCAGCGTGCGCGCCTTCGACGACACCACGCGGTCGCCGACGCGGATCTCGCCGTCGGATGGTTCGAGGAACCCTGCGATCAGCCGCAGGGTCGTGGTCTTGCCGCAGCCGGATGGCCCGAGCAGGCAAACGAGCTGGCCGTGATCAATTTTGAGGGAGACGTCATCAACTGCGACAAACGATCCAAACCGCTTGACCAGGCTACGCAATTCCACCGATGCCAAGCGATCCCTCCATTTTGTTGTGTCGCAGGGATCAGGGCCCGGCTGTTGCCGGCAGTAAAGCGGAAAATGACGAGGGCGGAAAGTGTTCGGGCCTTCTCAATAAGTCGTGGCAGCTCTTCGTTCAGCCAATCATGCTCCGTCATCCTGAGGTGCGAGCGCAGCGAGTCTCGAAGGATCGTCGGCCCCCGCTGTGGCCACACGCACTCCGGACGCGGAAATAGCCGGGCCGTGCATCC
>NZ_VKHP01000443.1 GCF_010811875.1 Bradyrhizobium uaiense | reverse complement strand
CGCGGTCGGCTAAGGGTCTGCATTCGTTTGCTAAGCTCTCTAAGCATGCGGTCCGGGGCTCGGTCGTTGCAGCTTCCGGGGGGACGGCCGCAGCGGTGCGCTAATAGTGCCGATTTGGTGTCGCAAACAACCTAAAAAACGCGGTTCGGCTAGGCTTGAGGTTAAAGTTTCGTCGGCATGAACGGCAGCTGAATGTCTCATCCGGGAAACTCCGGGGCAGGAAACTTCGGGGCAGGAAACTCCGGCGGATGGCTGCCGAGCGGCATGGCCGGGCGGGACCAATGAGCCGGGGTTCTCGACAGAACCGCCCCGTGCCGGACCGAGCTCAGCGTGCCAAAACCGGACGGAACCCGCTCGATGAAGGGCTGCACCGCGTCCGCCCTCAAGTCCTCGGTCGCAAGGCCCTCTTGGAGCCGGCCGAGATTCCATAGCCAGCGCCCGGTCTGCGCCAGCGACACCCGGACGTGCCAGCTGCCGCCCTCGCGCGCCTGGCGGGCCTTGGCCATCATGGCGCCGAACGCCATGAAATATCCGGTGGCGTGGTCGAGCATCTGGGCCGGCAACTCCTTCGGCCCTTCGACGCCGGCTGCCTGCCCTTCGGCATGATTGAAGCCGGTCGTGGTCTGCACCAGCGAGTCGAAGCCGCGGCGCTCCGCCCACGGTCCGGCATGGCCATAGGCCGAGAGCGTCACATAGACGATCCCGGGATTGATGCGGGCTGCTTCCTCAGGCGAGAAGCCGAGCCGCGCAATCGCCTGCGGGCGATAGCCCTGCGAGAGAACATCGGCCTGCGCCACGAGGCCACGCATCCCGCCTCGCCCCGCCTCGCTGCGTAGTTCGAGGAAACTCGTCAGCTTGCCGCGGCCGGTGTCGATGGTGAGCCAGGGGATCGCCGGCAGATCGGGACCGGAGATCAGCAGCACATCGGCTCCATGCGCCGCGAGCGTGCGGCCGGCAACGGGACCTGCAATCACGCGCGACAGGTCGAGCACACGGATGCCGGCCAGCGGCCGCTTCCCCGCGGGCCACGGCTTTGGCGCGGCCTCGCCGATCTTCTCGATCGAGATCAGCGGCAGTTTTGCCAGTTCCTTGGCATGCGGCGTCGCTGACCACTCGTCATATGAGCGCATCAAGGCGACGACGCCGCCGGCGGCATAGGCCGCGGTCTCGAACGCCTCGCCGTCCCATTGCAGCAGCGCCGCCTGGACGTCGTCTCGCTCGGCGTTGCAGCCGAGCACTTTGCAGACGGCGTCGCGGTGATGCGGGAAATTGGTGTGGAGGCGGACGAAGCGGTTGTCGCGCGTGCGGTAAACGCCGGCGATCTTGTCCCAGGCCGGTGGCGGCGGCTTGTCGTCGACGCGCAGATAGCGCTCGCTGCGGCATTCGACCACCGCATGGCGGATATCGACCGCGACATCCTGCTGCTCGCCGCTGCGGGCTTTCCAGATCTCGGCCGCCGCAAGGCCCGCTGCGGCGATCGGAGCCTGCGCTGCGGTTGCGACCCGAAACGACGACGGCAGCTGCGGCTCGCTGCCGCTCAGCGTGACCGCATCGAGCGCGGACGGTGTGCCGCCGGCGCCGGTCCAGATGTCGGCAAGGATGTCACGGACGGCTTGCATACACATTCCTGTTTGCGATTGTTCTATGCCCGAGCATGATGACAGAAAGGCAATGCCCCGACCTCAACCTTCATACCTCGTTTGGGCATGATCTTTTCGGAAAATCGCTGCACACTTTCCGGATCATCATGCCGTCTCCCGACCCGAACAGGAGCTGCAATGGCTGCCATCGATCCCCTCACCGCCGGCGGCGTCTTCCTCGCGACCGCGGCGACCGACGCGGTCTATGTGATGTTCACCTCGGCGGTCGTCGCGCGCAAACGCGTGCCGGCAGCCACCTGGAGCAGCGTATGGTACGTGCTCTCGTCCTATGCGGTGATCAGCTACACCGAGAACTGGCTCTATGTCGCCTCCGCGGCGGCAGGCTCCTGGGTCGGCGCCTATGCATCGATCCCCTCCCTGCCCCGCCCGCCGGGCGGACCGCCGGTGGGTGCGGCGGTGGAATAGCGTGCAGCTGCGCAAGGATTCATCTGCCGTTTCTGCAAATGGCGTCATTGCGAGGCGTGATTGTGACCAACGACTCTCTCCAAATGTCGTCCCGGCGAAGGCCGGGACCCATACGCCGCAGCGCGTGTCGTGGATGGGACTCGTCGTTCCAGCATCGTTCAATAATCACGTTCGGTGGTTATGGGTCCCGGCCTTCGCCGGGACGACGGTGAGGAGGAATTGCGTTTCATGTCCAACAACACGGTGTCATCACCCGCCACCGGGTCTCGCCTTCGGCGAGCCCGATGACAGGCTCCAGCGGGTGATCCAGTATTCCAGAGGCAGTAGTGCCTGAGCCGAGGGGCCGCGGCGTACTGGATCGCCCGGTCGAGCCGGGCGATGACAGCTGAAGATGGGATATAGCTTCGCATTCTCGCGACATGATTTGTCCGAGCTTTGCACTTCGTTCCACCCTCCTCACACAGAGGGCGCAGGGAAAGCCGGGTGCCGATCGCACCCATGGGCCCCGTGCAAAAGGTAGAAAGCACGGGGGTAGGACCACAGGTGTAACCGAAACAACCCGGCTTTCCCTGCGCGATGGCTTACGGCTTATACGTGCTCTCCCCGGCGAGACTGGGCT
>NZ_VKHP01000442.1 GCF_010811875.1 Bradyrhizobium uaiense | reverse complement strand
TGGCCCTGCACGCCGTCGACAATCAGCGTGCCGGATTGCGAGCCGCGCCGGCCGACCTTGATCATGTCGCCGAGCACCTCGACATTCGAGGGCTCGCCGAGCACGCAATGGTCGAACTTCTCGCCGCGCTCGGCGCACCATTTCAACAGCTTGACGGTGCCGTTGATCGAGACGTCTTCCTCGTCGCCGGTGATCAGGAAGGAGATCGAGCCGCTGCCATTCTCTTGCGCCTTGCCACCATGTTCGCTGAGATATTGCAGCACGGCGGCGACGCTGCAGGCGATGCCGCCCTTCATGTCGACGGCGCCGCGGCCGTAGAGATAGCCGTCCTTCACCTCGCCCGAGAACGCGCCCAGCGTCCACGCGGCTTCATCGCCGGGCGGCACCACGTCGGTGTGGCCGGCGAAGGTGATGTGCGGCGCCGAGGAGCCGATGCGGGCATAGAGATTGTCGACATCGGCGGTGCCGGGCTCCGAGAACGTCACGCGGTGGACCTCGAAGCCTGCGGTTTTCAGCAAATTTTCGAGAACGCCAAGCGCGCCGGCGTCGGCCGGGGTGACGGAGGGGCAGCGAACCAGATCGCGGGTAATCGAGACGGCATCATTCATGCGCCTCGCTTAACACGTCACAGCGCGGGTGGACCAGCTTTGTGCGGCACGATATCGAGCTCGCTTTGCTGATCCCAGCCTTGCGTGGAGCGCGACCCGGTGCCGCGGCTGGCTCCGCGGCTCACATGGGTCTTGCCCAACGGATTGGGACCGTAGCGATTGGGGTAGGAGGTGCCGCGCAGCAACGCGAGCTCAATGAAGCCCCAGATATAGAGCACGAACACGATCGCGCCCGCGGCCATCGCCCAATAGGATTCATCGGGAAGCCGCTCGGAGAACTGGCTCTTGAGGCCGGGGATCGCGAAGAACGGGACCATCCACCAGCCGCTCCTGTCGCGGTCGTGCAGGCGCTTGATCGAGACAGCGACATAGACCCAGACGAACAGCACCGTTCCGCTGGCCTTGGCCACCAGCTTCGGTGATCCGGCCCAGCTCAGCGATTTGTACCTGTCGGGGTCGAAGGCCCGGAAGATGTCGTCGACATTGAAGCCGAACGATCCTCCCTTGCCGCCAAGGCCGGTCAAAATCACGAACAGGGCCAGGAACATCATCCAGCAGACGATGATCAGTCCCGCGAGCCAGAACCTGGCCCGGTTGACGCGGCCCTTGAAGCCGAACAGGTAATTGGCCCAGTCCATGAAAAAACTCCGGGCAGCGGCAATGTTTCGCGGCCCGAAGTTTTGTCGTTTTGGAGAGGTGCTTGGTTCGATGTTGGACCCGTCATCCCCGCGCAACGGCTTCGCCGTTGTCGCTGGAGGTGCGGGCCCTTGCGAGCCTCGAAGGATGAATCGGCCACCAGCCTGGCCGTCGACCCTTCGAGGGCCGCTGAAGAAGCGGCCACCTCCAGCGACAAAGGCGGAGCCTTTGCGCGGGGATGACGGTGATGGACTGTTGCCGCGGAAGACCGATCAGTCCCGCAGCAGCTCGTTGATGCTGGTCTTGGCGCGAGTGCGCTCGTCGACGCGCTTGACGATCACGGCGCAGGCGGTGGCAGGGCCGGGCTGGCCGTTCTTCAGCGGCTTGGCGGGCAGGGGGCCCGGCACCACGACGGCATATTCGGGGACCTCGCCGACGAAGATTTCGCCGGTCTCGCGGTCGACGATCTTGGTCGAGGCGCCCAGGAAAACGCCCATCGACAGCACCGCGCCCTTGCGCACGATCACGCCTTCGGCGACTTCGCTGCGCGCGCCGATGAAGCAGTCGTCCTCGACGATCACGGGCTCGGCCTGCAGTGGCTCGAGCACGCCGCCGATGCCGACGCCGCCGGAGATGTGCACGCGCTTGCCGATCTGGGCGCAGGAGCCGACCGTCGACCAGGTGTCGATCATGGTCGCTTCATCGACATAGGCGCCGAGATTGACGAACGAGGGCATCAGCACGACGTTGCGGGCGATGAAGGCCGAGCGGCGCACGATCGCGCCCGGCACCGCGCGGAAGCCGGCATCGCGAAAACGGCTCTCGCCCCAGCCCTCGAACTTCGACGGCACCTTGTCCCACCACGATGCCTTGCCCGGGCCGCCCGCGATCTGGCCCATGTCGTTGAGGCGGAACGAGAGCAGCACGGCCTTCTTCAGCCACTGATTGACCTTCCACTTGCCATCAGCCTCGCGCTCGGCGACGCGGGCCTCACCCTTGTCGAGCAGCTCGAGTGCATGGTCGACGGCCTCACGGACCTCGCCCTTGGTCGAGGTCGAAATGCCTTCGCGGGCGTCGAACGCAGTGTTGACGGTGGTTTCGAGGGCGGACAGCGACATCGGAACAATCCTTGGGCGTATCGGGGATATAACGGGAATTTTGCAGGGCGTTTTCGGAATTTGGGGCATGAGAGTCAAGGCAAACTCGGCCGTCGTTCGGCGAGCGATCTCTCTCCTCCGTCGTCCCGGCGAAAGCCGGGACCCATTACCCCAAATGTCTGTGATGCGGCAGGCTGGGGCCACAGCGTGTAACCCAACCAAGATTTTTGGTTGATGGGGTGGACGGCCCCCTACGGCATCAGTGTGCCAGAATGAGGTTGTTGCAAATCTCAGACAAGGGAGCCGTCCGTGAGAGAGATTATCCGCATTGGGATGGATACGTCGAAGTATATTT
>NZ_VKHP01000441.1 GCF_010811875.1 Bradyrhizobium uaiense | reverse complement strand
GGAAGCTCCTGGGCCAAGCCGGCAAGCCCGCCGGTCAGCAGGCCGCCTGACCTTCACGCAACGCCATCATAGAGCTCGCCGTGCCCGCGCGCACGCGTCAATCGGGCGGTCTTCATCGTATGCGTACAATGTAACGATATAAGCACCTGTTGTTACGCGCTTAATCTAGCTTGGCCGACCGCTCCGCAACAGCTGCCGATAACCATGTCTGGCCGCCCACTTGGCGCGAGCGAGATGGGTTTCATACGCGCGGCGGGCACGCTCCGGTTCATGTTCGGAATCAATGTGCAACACGACTTTTGCAACTTCTCGCCAGTCGGCGTCCTCTGCATCTGCGTCCAGAAGGCGCATATAGGTGACAGCGTGTTCTTGGTCGTAGGGCGTCAGGATCGAATCCGTCGGCGCTGCATCGTTGACATCCGGATCGAGCGGCGGATTTTGCATGGCAAGTCTCTCAAGACGAGATCGGGCCAACGACGGTGCTTGACTGATTTCAGGGTGGGGGAGCGCAGGCGTCAGGTCAAGGTCTCATCTGCGCAGCGCATAGTGCTCCCAGCACACAATCTGTTGTCAGTCGACGTGACGTGCTCTCGCCTATCCCAATTTAGGATACCCGATCCTCTGAGTTTATCCTCTGAAACCGGCTTGGTTGTCCGACTTTGGCGGGCGATGATATGGACGAACGATCTATGGTCCGCGAAGGTCCGATGGAGGGTTCCGACGGAATCACTCCATCCCGTGGCGGCAGTCGCGTTTCTGACGGGCGGCGAGTTTCGCAGATCTCGCTGCCTGCTCGCCGTGGCATGTCCTATTGCTTGTGCAGTGCTTGGTTCAGGATCATCGCCAGCCGCACGCCCGCCTTGCTCCGCTGGATTCGGACGTCATTTGTTGCGGTCGTGACATAGTCGTCCGTCAACCGAAAGCTTCCACGCGCGTTGGTCGCTGGAAGCTGTCCATACGCATCATCCTTCGACAGCGCGAACGTCTCCTTGGCCCAGTCGGCAGGGCTTCCTGATTGCCACTGCGTCTGCTGATCTTTCGTGATGTGCCCGATGAGATCGGAGGCAATCGTCTGTGAACCGGACCCCAGCTGGTCCGCGAATTTTTGTGACGAAGTGCATACTGGAGCAGCACCATAGCCATCGATCTCGTAGCATTGGCTGGAGCGTTCGCGACCGCATAGGTGGTTGATCGACGGTGGCCCCTATGGGTTCAGCCGCTCAAGGCGACAGGGTTCGACCCACAAACCGCCCATCGTCTCCATGTCCCTGCGCTCGT
Source organism: Bradyrhizobium uaiense (assembly GCF_010811875.1). Lineage (GTDB taxonomy): Bacteria > Pseudomonadota > Alphaproteobacteria > Rhizobiales > Xanthobacteraceae > Bradyrhizobium > Bradyrhizobium uaiense. The sequence continues at coordinate 1,510 of NZ_VKHP01000441.1, read as the reverse complement.
GGCCTCGTTTGTGGCCGGAGGGGGCAATACTACTCATCTTGCTTTGGCTTAGCTTGAAAATGGTGAGGAACGATATGAACTCTAGCCTGTAGCTCGCACAGCACGGCTCGGCCGGGAGTAACTAGGGAGAAGATGATGACGCGAGATGCATCAATTGGACTCGCGTAATCTTATGAAATATTTTCGTACAACTTCAGAAACGCTGGGCAGACCGTTTGATTAGATTGGGAAAGAGCGGCCTGGCGCCAACAGCATGGAAGGTTTGTTGCTCTTTTCGATGTCTGCTGATCGTACAAGTCTGCTTCAGCGCCTCGAGGCAACGACGCTGGGGACAAACAATCTACTCGTGCGCGGCGAGTTCGATGATCGTCGCCGTGTCGATGATCCTGCCGGCAAGGTCCTTGATTTGGATCTCGTTCCCGGATTCGGCCAGTTCATCGGCCTTGGCGAGAGCCTGCTTTGCGGAGGAAACGACAACCCTGACAGCACCGTCGCCGTTCTTCGAATACACCTGATATCCTACGACGCTCATCGCCCCTCGCTGATGAGGATCCCTAGCTACCTTTCAGATCGGCGCCTAGTGCAAATGGGCCACAGCTTCTACCTCCTGAACAGAACGGAGCTCTCGTTGCTTGCCGGCAAAGGCTCATGGTCCGCCGCCAGCGCCTGGTGGGGCGTGTCGTCGGTGAAGGGCTTTCGGATGAACTGAGCGAGCGCCGTTATGTCGTGCTCGAGGGCGTCGACGGGTGGACGCGTTACGTTGAGATCGGACGTCTCTCGGGTGCTGTCCTGGTTAGGACACTCGCTCTGCCAAATTAGGACAGTCGGGATTGGTCATTTTCTTTGGTCTTTAAAACAACAACGCCGCTCGCTTGAAATACATGCGATGCGGCGTTGGTCCGGCCCCAGGAGGGACGTGGCAAAATCCTGGCTCCCATGAGAATGCACGGAGCGGGCCAAGGAATTGTGTCACCGGGCACCGTAAGACTCCGGGTACAAAGAGGCGACGCTCGGATTCACGCGCATTATTTCGCCAACCTGAGTTGGTCCAGATCAACCCGGGACCGGGCAGGCGATTTTCATTTCCTTTTCGGGCGAAGCGTGCGCGAAAACTGCGCGGTATCTTAGCAAGGTACTAAGATTAAAATTAGTTATGCTATTTTAGCGAGAATAGTATAGCGAGGTTCCGATATGCCGGCGAACCACGGCCTGGATGTTGCCTACCAGACGCTCTATTCCGAACTGGTCCAGCGCAGCCTCGATGAGAGCTTCACCTCGGAGTTTTCCTCAAACGGACGGTTCGTGGCTGCCGAGGTCAAGGGCAAGAAATACTGGTATTTCGATATGCCCAAACCCGAGGGCGGCGGCCAGGATCGCCGCTATGTCGGTCCCGTGGACGATCCCGAGATCACCAAGAGGGTCGAGGCGTTCAAGGATCTGAAGGCCGACCTGAAAGGACGTCGCCGTCTCGTCTCCACGTTAGTCCGCGAAGCCTATCTGCCTCGCCCTC
>NZ_VKHP01000043.1 GCF_010811875.1 Bradyrhizobium uaiense | reverse complement strand
CGGCGGTAATTGCGATCCGCGAGCCGACCGCGCTGTTCATCACCTGGGTCGTCCTCGAACTCGTCATCTGCCTCTCGCGACTGGCGGTGCTCGTGGTTTCGCCTCCCCCCGCGCGCGGACAGCGGCCCGCCCCGAACGATCTGCACCCCCTGCCTTCGGTCCCCTGGGGCGCCCCCGGCGGCCTCGGCCTCCTGATCCGCCCCCCCCGCGGCGGCCGCTCTGCGCCGCGCGCGCATAATGTTCGTGGGAATGAGGCCGCTCCTGGCACAAAAGGCCCTCGCCGCCGCCGCCGTCGGGGTGGTAATAATGGCGCGCCGCAGACGAGCCGGGGCGAGTCGCCGCGTCCGTCGCAGGCCGGCAACAGCGAAGGCATCCAGGGCGTCGCCTTCTTGCATCGCGAGAGCCGGCCGAATCCGCAACACAACCGCAACAACCGACCGAAGCACTAGCCGTCGCTCGATCTGGAGAAACATATGGCTAAGGAAGAGCTGATCCAGTTCGAAGGACTGGTGACCGAAATCCTCCCCGACGCTCGTTACCGGGTGCAACTCGACGCCGGACACGAAATCGTCGCCTACACCGCCGGCAAGATGAAGAAAAACCGCATCAAGACGCTGGCCGGCGACCGCGTGACGATCGAAATGTCGCCCTACGATCTCGAAAAGGGCCGCCTGATCTTCCGCCACAAGGACGAACGTCCGAGCGGCGCGCCCGGCGGCCCGCCGCGGGGCGGAGCACAGCGCGGCGGCCAATTCCGCCGTCGGTAGCGGGGACATTGCAACCGTTGCGCGCATGACCTCCTGATGTCCTGCGCAACAATTGGCCGGCGGCTGCGCCGGCCAAAAAATCGCGCACGTCAGGATTGTTTTGAAGCCTTCTATCGAATAATATCCTACCCATCGATTTTCGGCCGGACGACATTAGCCAATACCGGTACAGCCGGTTCAGACGCTGACGACCCTTCCAAAAATTCGATCTCACCACCCCGCCGATCAGCGGGTCTTGAACTTGTATATCTGAGAAGGGACTACCCACGTGAGCATGGGAACCGTGAAGTGGTTTAACGCGACCAAGGGCTACGGCTTCATCCAGCCGGATGAAGGCGGGAACGACGTGTTCGTGCACATCAGTGCAGTCGAGCGCGCCGGCCTTGGCACTCTGCGTGAAGGCCAGAAGATCTCCTACGAGATCGTGGCTGACCGCCGTTCCGGCAAATCCTCGGCCGACAATCTGCGCGCCGCCGGATAAGCCGATTTCCCGGGAGCGTGAAGCTCCAGGAAATTGTCGCTAGAGCATCAAGGGCCGCACCTTCGGGTGCGGCCCTTTTTGTCTGGATATCAAACTGTCTGGATCGCGAGTCGGTTGCCGCGACCTAGTACGTCGAGCAGGTCGTCGGCATGGTGGCGATGGTCGGGGCATAGAACACGCACACCGACTGCCGCGGCCGCGTGAAGGCGACGTCGCTGAGATTGATGCCTGCCTTGGCCATCACATAGCCGACCGTCGGAACGTATTTGTAGCTGACTTCACTGAAGATCAGATAGCTGCCCGCAACCAGGAGCGCCGACGGAACGACACTGGTGACAATGTCACCCTGATTGCGGGTCGAGGCCGTCAACGTCGCCTGCGTGGCCCCCGAGGAGATCACCCCCGCCTTGCTCCACTGGATGTGCGCGATGTTCGAGTTATCGACGTAGATTTCCGACAACGTGACTTTGGTCGGTGACGCATCATACGGCGTCATGATGCCGACGCTGGCACTGAAGAAGTTCTGAAGATCGCTGTCGATCACCTGCGTCGCCTGCGATGTCAGGTCCGACGCGGCGCGCGCCATCAGCGTAACCTTGCGGTCGACCGCGACGCCGGATGAGAACTCGACGATGCCGAAGAACATCACCAGCATCAGCGGCAGGATGAAAGCAAACTCGACGGCGGCCACGCCCCGACGATCATGCGCGAGAGCGGCGACGGAGCGCAGCAACGCCGCGGGCTGGATTTTGATGGCTTTGCTCATGAGCATGTGGCCCCGGCGGTTCCGGCGGGCTCGTTCTTGAACGTCGCGGTCGCAATGAGGAGCCGCTTGCCGTTGGCGAGGTTGGCGGAGCTGAAGACCTTGGTGACAAACAGCGGCCACTGATAAAACAGCCGGACCACGACGACGTCGCCGTCCTTGCCGGGACACCATTTCACCTGCGTGGGGTCGGTGATGGGCGTGATGTTGACGCTGCTAAAGCCTGTCGCAGACGGGTAGCTGCGCACGTCGACGTATACGCCGTTGGTGCAATCGAACAACGCGCTGACGCGCGCGCAAACGAAATCCTTGAACTGCTGCTGGGTATAATTTGCGCCCTGGGCCTGGCCGGTCATGATGAAGCGGGACGAATCCTGCGTCACCGTCTCGAGCACCTGGCTCGCAAAGAAGATCATTGCCACTTCGATGATCGCAAAAAGCAATCCGAAAAACAGCGGTGCGACCATCGCGAATTCGACCGCGGTCACGCCGCGGCGGTTTCGACAAAATCTGCGGAGGAGGCGTGCGAAAGAATGAGCGGGCAGCGGCATCAATGTCCCCGGATCAACATGGCGGCAACAACTACCCAAGACTCATTGTCGAAGTATTTCGCCGGATCGGGACAGAGCGACCCGATCCGTTGGGTCTTTCTTAACGATATCGGGTAGACCGCCCGCGATCGGCGGCGACCCCGGCGGGTGAGGCGCCGGAGCGGACACGCATCAGTTCTGCTGCTTCCCGGCCGCGCCCGAGCCTGAGGCCTGGCTGCTGAGGGAACCGGCCTGGTCCATGGTCGACTTGAAATAGGTCTCGCCGTCGCCGAGCGTGATGCGGCGTTGACAGACCGGCATGCAGCTGTAGGTCTCGCGATCGACACCGCGATAGACGGTGACGAGCTGATCGGTCGGACCCTCGACCTGGATCTGGCGATCCACCAGCACCTGGCCGGTGCGGTCGAGCGCGATGAAGTTGGTGGCACCGTAGCCCTTGCCGGTCACGACAACGACCCCGCCATTCTGCAGGGTGACGTCGGCGATCAGCGGATTGCCGACAACGATCGTGGCAATGCCGCCGGGCAGCTTGACGAGCTTGGCCTGATCGACATTGACCGCGATCCGATCCGGATCCGGCGCTGCCGTTGCGAGCGCGGGCCCCAGCAGCATGGCTGCGGCCAACGAGATGAATCCAATGCGCGTGACGGCGCGAATACGCTGGGACTGAAACGACATACTCTACCCCGGGACGTTAACAGGCCGGCAAAAAGCGATACGCAGCGGACCGGCGCCCGACGCAGGCAAATCTGACGGCAATTCATTTAAGAAGAGCAAAAATCGAGCGCCGAATTGCACGGATGTCACGACTTCCCGGGGAATTGCCCGGTATAGGCCGCTTGTCCGGCAATCTCGTGCGGGAATGCCTGGTCGTCGATTCCGTAAGTCCTGCGGTTCGGCAGGAGGCTCGAAGTCCTGCGGCTCGCATTCGGCGGTTGCGGCGCGCTCACCGTCGAGCGTCGCGTCGCCCCAGCGTGACGGCCGATCGCAGCGGCAGTCACGCCATCGAACCGCACGCTTCGCGATTATAGCAATCTTAAGAGACTCCGAGCAGTTTCTGCCCACCACAACCGCGGGGCAGCACGTGTCGTCGATATCAAGAATCGAAAAGCGCGCCGTCGATCCCCGCGCTCGCGGCTTGGTTGTCGACCCGATCCGGATTCGTGACGCTGCGGCGCGCTGGTTCATGTTCAGCGACTTTGGCGACGCTGCGCAGCGTCACATGGCGATCGTCTGGTCCTGCATTTTCGCATGCACCCTCGCCGACGCGATCTGGCTGCCGAACTCCGGGCTTTCGTTCACATCATCCAACTGGATCTCGATCCTGCAATGCGTCGCATATTCGGGCATTGCGGCCGCATTCATCGCCATTGCCTCCAATCGGCTCGGCGGCGACCAACGACGCCCGGCCGTCTGGTTGCGGCAGTGCCTGTTCATGACCGAACTGTTCTGGCGCGCGTTCCTGCCGATCAGCGCGCTGCTGACCGCGGGCAGCACCCTCAGCTATCTGATCGCGGCAGCCAAGCTGCCGCTGAGGGACGACGTTCTGGCAGGCTTCGATCATCTGCTGGGCTTCGACTGGCCGAGCTTCCTGGCCATGACGAACTCGAATTCGCTGATCGCAACGCTGCTGACGACGGCCTATCAAAGCACCGGCCTGCTGTCCCAGGTGGTTCTGGTGTGGCTCATCCTGCAACGGCGCGGCGACAGGGTCGCAGAATTCATCGCCGTGCTCAGCCTGAGCGCAGTCGCGCTGTGCATCGGCATGTGGTTGATCCTGGCCGCGGGCGCTTTCGCCTATTTCGGCCCCGCGCCGAGCAGCTACGAGCACTTCGCGGCGCATGGCCCGATGTGGACCTTCGGGCGAACCTTCTCGATGTTGCACGACGGGTCGCTCTCGGTCATCAACTTGTCGATCGTCGACGGCATCGTCAGCTTTCCCTCGTTTCACACGATGCTCGGCGTCATGACGACCTATGCTGCGCGTGACACGCGCTGGCTCTTCGTTCCCGTGTTCGTCGTGAATGCAACGATGATCGTCGCGACGATGCCCGTGGGCGGCCATCATCTCGCTGACGTCCTGGCCGGCGGCGGGCTGACTATCGCCGCCATCCTCGTGGTTCGCCGCTCTGCCAGGCTGTCCGTCAGCAGGACCTAGCGCCCTCATTCAAAGCGCCTGCCTGCGGCCGCCGGCTCCTTCCGAACCTGGCGCTCGCCGTGCCGACCCGCGTTGCCTGCCTGCAGCGGCTTCAACGTGCGGCGCGAACGTGAACCACGACGCGTTCATCGGCGTAGAGGCGCTGCCATCCTCCGATGTGATCCAGAAACCTGGAAGCCGGCGTGGTCGGATCGAGCATCACCGCATCGATGTCATGGGTCTTGAGCAGATCGAGGAAGCCGTCGACGTCCTTGAGCTGGAGCGCGCGGTAGTAGTCCATCTCGAACTTTTCGCCGTAGAGCTCGGCACGGCCGTCGACGAACACCGGCACCTGACGCCAGATCAGATAGCCGCCGAACTGCAGATCGTGGAGCACCCGCCGCGCGTTGTACGCCTTCAGCGCGTCGACGGCAGCAGCCGGCGAATGGATCGGCGGCGGCGAAATGGTCTGGCGCGCCGCAATGAACGAGGTCGAGACGCACAGCGCGGCGATCAGCATTGCCGCCGGCACGGCCTTCAGCCGGACGGCGTTCGCGGCGCGCAGGCCGAACTGAGTTGCCACCGGGGTCAGCGCTGCCAACGGCAGCAGCAAGGCGAACAGTTCGAGATTGCGGACATGGGACAGCGCCATGTGCAGCAAGCCCAGCACCAGGGCAATCCGCGGCAGCGGCAGCTTCACCCCGCAATAGAGCGCTGCGCCGATCAGGCCGAGAATCGACAGCTCGAATCCATCGACCTGGCTGAAATTCGCCGGCATCCACTCCGCGATGAGGTGCAGCAGCTCACCGAGATTCAGGATCTTCAGCGAGGCCAGGATCGAACCCCAGCCATAAGGCGTGACGTAGCAGGCGGCCAGCGCGCCGATGCCGAACGCCGCCCAGCGCAGCGCCAGCGGCAACCTTTGCGCCGGCGCGGCATTCCACATCGCATCGAGTGCGAAGGCCCCGGCCAGCACCAGCCCGAACAGAAAGCCGCCATGTAGATTGGCCCAGAGCGCGATCAGCGGCAGCAGCCAGAATGAGGGCGCCTCGCGGCGTTCGCTGGCAACCATCAGGCCGTTGGCCCAGACCAGCATGATCGGTAGCACCAGCACGTGCGGACGGGCGAGCAGATGCCCGCATGTCAGCACCAGCGCGGCAAGCGCGATCAGGCTCGCATAGACCGCCGGCAAGGCGCGGCTGAGGATCGCGGTGAGCAGCGCAAAGGTGGCGGCGCCGCAGGCCGCGGCCAGCGCCGCGGGCCCGGTCCACCCGGCAAGGTCATAGGCCTTCGCGAACAGGACCTGCGCCAGCCAGGACGACGACACCCACGGCTCGCCCGCCTTGGTGAACGAATAGATATCGACCGACGGCAGCGCGTGGTGATCGAGAATCCAGCGGCCGACCGCAATCTGCCAGTAGGTGTCGGAGTCGGCGAGCAGCCGGTCGCCGACGATCAGCAGCAGCGCGTAGACGCCGCACGCCATCCAGAACCAGGCCGGGACCTCCGCGAATACGGAGGTCCTGGCCTGCGGGATGGCTGCGGTCTCAGCACTCATGCGGACACGAACCGGTTGATGACGTCAATGCCGGAACGGATAGGCCAGCTGTCCGCCGATTTCCGCCGGCACACCCTGCTCGGCGTCGACGCCGTAATCGTCCGGAAGCTTGCCTTCGGGCATCCGGAACGTTCCGAACAGAATATCCCAGAGCGGAAACGTGCCGGCGAAATTGGTGTCGCCGCCTTCTTCCAGCGCGGTGTGATGCCAGCGGTGAAACACCGGCGTGGCGATCACGTATTTGAACGGGCCTAGCGTCCAGTTCAGGTTGGCGTGCACGAATGCCGAGTGAAATGTGGTGAAAGGGCCGACCCACAGCATGATGTTCGGCGAGATGCCGGCCATCAGCAGGATCACGTCGACCGTGATCGTGCCGATCAGGAGATTGACGGGATGGAAGCGCGCCGCCGAGATCCATTCGAGATCCTCGGAGGAGTGATGAATGGCGTGATACTTCCAGAAGCCGCCGCCGTGAAACATCCGGTGCAGCCAGTACAGCATGAAGTCGGAAGCGACCAGGAAGACGATCGACTGCAGCCAGAGCGGCAGCTGCGCCAGCGGGCCGTGCCCGTTCTCATAGAATGCGATCAGCTCGTCGGCGCCGTGCACATTGAAGACCGCGGCCGCGCCGACCACCAGCAGACCGATGCGCAGCACGCGGGCGAACACCGGCACGAAGAACCAGTAGCAAATGTCCGTGACGAGCTCTCGCTTCTGCCACCACGGCTTGCCGGGATTGCAGGCCCAGTAATGGGTCAGCACCGTAAAGAACAGACCGAGCGCGATCGTGATCGGCACCACCCGCATCATCGTCTGGCCGAGCATCTCGATGACTTCGATCGGAAGGGTGGACATTGGCCGCCTCATGTAACGGAAGCCCCATGGGTATAGATGTGCGCTTAAGGAGCAGTGAACAGGTACCGGCATCGGATCCCGGCAACAATCTGCAATTTCAGCGAGCCGCTTAATGCCAAATTTACTGTGCGCAACAACAGCGGGTTCCCCCAGAGTTTATGCGATCAAATTAACTGCACCGAAATCGTCCAACCGTAGGGTGCCGCAATGGTCACGGTGCTGAGAACGCCGGCGAGACCAAATCTAGTTCGACCAGCCACGTGTACACAGGAGCTATTTATGAAGAACCTCGTTTCGCGCTTCGTGAAGGACGAATCGGGCGCGACCGCCATCGAATACGGTCTGATTGCGACCGGCATTGCGATCGCGATCATCGCTGCAGTCAACGGCGTCGGCACCAAGCTCTCGGGCACCTTCAGCACGATCTCGAGCTCTCTGAAGTAAGCCGGTTCCGGCGAATTCGCATCAAAGGTCCCGGCAACCCCGGGACCTTTGCTATTTGTCGGGGCGCGATTGGCGGCTCCATTGCAAGATGCGCAGGCCCTTTCCCGATTGTTCACCATTGGCCGCTAGCGTCGGGTCTCGACCGCAGCTCCAGCTTGACGGCATGAATCCATGATCCTCGACATCGCACGCTTGATGCTGTTTCCGGCCCTGATGGCCTTTGCGGCGGCGAGCGACCTGTTGACCATGACGATCCCGAACCGGATCTCACTGGCGCTGGTGGCCGGCTTCTTCGTCCTGGCGCCGCTGACCGGGATGGGGGTCCACGAGATCATGACCCATGCCGGCGCGGGCGCGCTGGTTCTGGTCGTGGCGTTCGGCATGTTTGCGATGGGCTGGGTCGGTGGCGGGGACGCCAAGGTCGCAGCCGCGGCCGGCCTTTGGTTCGGCTTCGAGCATCTGCTTCCCTATCTGGTCTTTGCGTCGCTGTTCGGCGGTGCGCTGACCGTGCTGCTGTTGCAGCTCCGGCAGTGGCCACTGCCCTATCCGCTCGCGTCCCAGGCCTGGCTCAGCCGCCTGCACGACAAGCAGACCGGAATTCCGTACGGCATCGCACTCGCCCTCGGCGCCCTCCTGATCTATCCCGAGACGGACTGGATCAAGACGATTGATCTCGCGCACTTCGCCTTGCGCTGAGAAAGCGGCAGTAACCGCTCGTTAAGGCGATTTAGATACGCCTCATTAACCATGCTTTGACGAATAGCTGGTCAACTCCCATCACTGCGGCGGCAGCGTCGCGGCGTCATGTGGAAAGTGAAGCGTAATGGATAAGGCCCGCATTCTGGTCCTGGCTATCGCAGGCTGCGCCGGCATCGCGGCGCTCTATTTGGCAAGCGGAAGCGACGACAAGCCGGCGCCTCCTCCGCCGGTCGCACAGCTCCCCACAGTCGACATCCTGGTCGCGCGCTCCGACATCGGCCTCGGCCAGGCCGTGAAGTCCGAGGACGTGCAGTGGCAGACCTGGCCGGCGGCAACCGCCAGCGCCACATTCATGCGCAAGGACAGCCGCGCCGACGCCATCAAGGACGTCACCGGCTCGATCGCGCGCGCCCCGTTCATCCAGGGCGAGCCGATTCGCGAGCAGAAGCTCGTCAGGGCCGACGGCAGCGGCTTCATGGCTGCGATCCTGCCGACCGGTATGCGGGCGGTATCGACCGAAATCTCACCCGAGACCGGCGCCGGCGGCTTCATCCTGCCGAATGACCGGGTCGACGTCCTGTTGTCGAAGCGGGACAAGAATCCGGACCGCAACGGCGCCGACATCGTCAACTCCGAAGTCATCCTGACCAATGTTCGCGTGCTCGCGATCGACCAGGCGCCGAAGGAGAAGGACGGCACCAACGCGTTGATCGGCAAGACGGTGACGCTGGAGCTCAAGCCAGAACAGACCGAGACGCTGGCGCGCGCGCGCCAGAGCGGCGTCCTATCGCTGGCGCTGCGCAGCATCGCCGACAACAACGCGCCCGAGACCAGGACCGACGACACCCGTAGGCGCGGTGAGACGATCAACGTCATCCGCTTTGGCGTTGCCAACCAGGCGACGATGCAGAAGTGACATGAGGACACACGTGATGAAGGGCGGGGCAACTCAACGGACAATGCGGGCCTTCATGGTCCGCGCATTGTCGTTCTCGGCCGTCGCGGCGCTCACGCTCAACCCGGCGCTGACGCCGGTGGTGGCGAGCGACTACCGCGCCGCGCCCGCCCCTGCCTCGGCCGAAGGCCAGATGAACGCCCGTTTCCTCGCGCTCGGCGTCGGCAAATCGATCGTGATCGATCTGCCGAGGGACATCAAGGACGTGCTGGTCGCCGATCCCAAGATCGCCAACGCCGTGGTCCGCTCGGCACAACGCGCCTATATCATCGGCGCGACGGTCGGCCAGACCAACATCGTGTTCTTCGACGCTGCCGGACAGCAGATTGCGGCCTATGACATTGCGGTCAAGCGCGACCTCAACGGCGTGCGTGCCGCGCTACGTGCGTCGCTGCCGAATGCCGATATCCAGATCGAGGGCGTCGCCGACGGCGTCATGCTGACCGGGAGCGCGGCGAGCCCGATCGAGGCGCAGCAGGCCGGCGAGATCGCCGCGCGGCTGGTCGGCAGCGCCGAAAAGGTCGTGAACTCCATCACGGTTCGCGGCCGCGATCAGGTGATGCTGAAAGTCACGGTCGCCGAAGTCTCGCGCCGCCTGATCAAGCAGCTCGGCATCGACCTCACGGCAAACCTCAATTACGGAACGGCTGTGGTGAAATTCGCCAACAGCAATCCGTTCACGGCGAACAGCGCGCCGCTGGTGCCCACCAACGCCATCACCACCTCCTTCGGCGCGGCGCCGTCGGTCTCGGCGACGATCCGCGCCATGGAGAGCGCCGGTGTCGTACGGACGCTCGCCGAACCGAATCTGACCGCGATATCCGGCGAATCGGCGACCTTCATCTCCGGCGGCGAGTTTCCAATTCCGACCGGCGTGACCTGTCAGACCACGACCGCAGGCGCGATCGGGCAGTGCGTCCAGACCGTCAGCTTCAAGAAATTCGGCATTTCGCTCAACTTCACGCCGGTGGTGCTGACCGAGGGCCGGATCAGCCTGCGCGTGATGACGGAAGTGTCGGAAGTCTCGACCGAGAACTCGCTGACGGGCGGCGCCGGTGGAACGACGATCCCCTCGATCAAGACCCGCCGCGCCGAGACCACGCTGGAAATTCCCTCGGGCGGCTCGATGGCGATGGCCGGCCTGATCCAGGACCAGACCAAGCAGGCGATCAATGGCCTTCCCGGACTGGCGTCACTGCCGGTGCTCGGCACGCTGTTCCGCAGCCGCGACTTCGTCAACAACCAGACCGAGATGATGGTGCTGGTGACGCCCTATGTCGTTCGCGCAGTGGCGCAGAAGGACCTGTCGCGTCCGGATGACGGCTTCGCAAATGCTTCCGATCCGCAGGCCGACCTGCTCGGCAGCATCAATCGCGTCTACGGCGTGCCTGGCCGCACCGAGCCGGCGCGGAATTACCGCGGCACCTACGGCTTTATTACCGACTGAGGCGGACGATGACACAGACCACATCCAGAACATCGGCCGACCACAAGCGCAGCATCGGTCTCGCCGGAGCGCTCGTCGGCCTTGCCATGACACTGGGCGCCTGCCAGCACGCCGCCGACAACAGTTTCGCGATGGTTGACTCGCCGGCCGACTATCGCCAGCGCCACCCGATCTCGGTCACCGAGGCGGATCGCTCGATCGTGGTCTTCGTCGGCCGCAGCCGCGGCGGCCTGACTGCGGAGCAGCGCGCCGAGGTGATGGGGATGGCGCAGGACTGGATGCGCGAGGGGACCGGCGCCGTCACCATCGACGTTCCCGCCGACACGCCGAACGCCCGGCCCGCCCAGGAATCGTTGCGTGAGATCCAGGCCACTCTTGCCGCCGCCGGCGTGCCGCCGCGTGGGATCCTGGTTCGCAAATATCATCCCGAGGATCCGCGCCAGATGCCCGCGATCCGCGTGAACTATCCAAAGATGAAGGCGGTGGCCGGGCCGTGCGGCCTCTGGCCGGAAGATCTCGGCCCGTCGATGCACAACGGGTCCTACATCCAGAACAAGCAGTACTACAATTTCGGCTGCGCCAATCAGCGCAACCTTGCATCCATGGTTGAAGACCCGACCGACCTCGTGCAGCCGCGCGCGGAGACCCCTGCCTACACGTCGCGTCGTAACATCGCCTTCGACAAGTATCGCAAGGGCACCACCACCGCCACGGCCTATCCCGAGGCCGACAGGGCCAAGCTAAGCGACACAGGAAAATGATCACCTACGCGCAGCAAAACTCCGAAGAGCAGATGGACGCCCCGCCGCAGGCCGTGGACGACCATATTGCTCCGGCGCCGCGGGTCTCGGTCCAGGCGTTCTGCGAAACCGTCGAGACCGCCGCCGCCGTGCAGTCGGCCGGCGAGGATCGCCGGTTGGCCAAGGCGCACCTCAAGATCCAGATGGGCGGCATGGCCGCCGCCATCGAGGCCTATCGCTCGGCGCCGACGCCCAACGTCATCATCCTCGAGACCGAGGGCCGCGGCGACATCCTGGCCGGCCTCGATCAACTTGCCACCGTGTGCGATGCCGGCACCCGCGTGGTCGTGATCGGCCGGATCAACGACGTCACGCTGTATCGCGAGCTGGTACGCCGCGGCGTCAGCGACTACGTGATTGCGCCGGCAACTGCGATCGACGTGGTGCGCGCGGTCTGCAACCTGTTCTCGGCGCCCGAAGCCAAGGCGGTCGGCCGCATCGTCGCCGTCGTCGGCGCCAAAGGCGGCGTCGGCGCCTCGACGATCGCCCACAATGTCGCCTGGGCGATCGCCCGCGATCTGGCGCTGGATTCGGTGGTCGCCGATCTCGACCTCGCATTCGGCACCGCCGGCCTCAACTACAACCAGGATCCGGCGCAAGGCATCGCAGACGCGGTGTTCTCGCCGGACCGCGTCGATACCGCCTTCGTCGACCGCCTGCTGTCGAAATGCACCGACCATCTGAGCCTGCTGGCGGCGCCGGCCACGCTCGACAAGGTCTACGATTTCGGCGCCGAAGCGTTCGACGCGATCTTCGATACGTTGCGCACCACGATGCCCTGCATCGTGCTCGATGTGCCGCATCAATGGTCGGGCTGGACCAAGCGCGCCTTGATCGCGGCCGACGACATCCTGATCGTGGCGGCGCCCGACCTCGCCAATCTGCGCAACGCCAAGAACATGTTCGATCTCCTGAAGGCGTCGCGGCCGAACGACCGCGCGCCTTTGTACTGCCTGAACCAGGTCGGCGTGCCGAAACGTCCGGAGATCGCGGCGGCCGAATTCGCCAAGGCGATCGAAAGCCAGCCGATCGCCGCGATTCCGTTCGATCCGCAGATCTTCGGTTCGGCCGCCAACAACGGCCAGATGATCGCGGAAATCTCCGCCAACCATCGCGCGGTCGAGATGTTCCTGCAGATGGCGCAGCGGCTGACAGGCCGCGGCGAAACCAAGAAGCCGAGGGGGTCCTTCCTGTCGCCCCTGCTCGAAAAGCTGCGGTCCAAATAGTGGTCCGCGTGGAGTCAAGACGTCGTGTTTGGTAAGCGTAGCGGAAGCGATGGGGACGTGCGGGCACCCAAGCCCGCTTTTCAGACGCCGGAGCCTGCCGGCCCGTCGGCGATGACGCGCGAGCCCGTCGCACCGACGATCTCGTCGCCGCCGCTCGCACCCGCAAAACCACCGCCGCCGCCCACCGTCGAAGCCCGCCGCTCGGACAATTACTACCAGGTCAAGGCGACGATCTTCGGCGCCCTGATCGAAGCGATCGACCTCGCCCAGCTTGCCAAGCTGGACAGCGAGTCGGCGCGCGAGGAAATCCGCGACATCGTCAACGAGATCATCGCGATCAAGAACATCGTGATGTCGATCGCCGAGCAGGAAGAGCTGCTCGACGACATCTGCAACGACGTGCTCGGCTACGGCCCGCTGGAGCCCCTGCTGTCGCGCGACGACATCGCCGACATCATGGTCAACGGCGCCGGCACGGTGTTCATCGAAGTCGCCGGCAAGATCCAGCGCACCGGCATCCGCTTTCGCGACAACCAGCAGCTGCTCAACATCTGCCAGCGCATCGTCAGCCAGGTCGGCCGGCGCGTCGACGAATCCTCGCCGATCTGCGACGCCCGCCTCGCCGACGGCTCGCGCGTCAACGCCATCGTACCGCCGCTGGCGATCGACGGGCCCGCGCTCACCATCCGCAAATTCAAGAAGGACAAGCTGACGCTGGAGCAGCTCGTCAAGTTCGGCGCGATCACGCCGGAAGGGGCGACCATCCTGCAGATCATCGGCCGGGTCCGCTGCAATGTGATCATCTCGGGCGGCACCGGTTCGGGCAAGACCACCCTGCTGAACTGCCTGACCAACTATATCGAGCACGACGAACGCGTCATCACCTGCGAAGACGCCGCCGAACTTCAGCTGCAGCAACCGCATGTGGTGCGGCTGGAAACCCGGCCGCCGAACATCGAAGGCGAGGGCCAGGTCACCATGCGCGAACTGGTCCGCAACTGCCTGCGTATGCGCCCTGAGCGGATCATCGTCGGCGAAGTCCGCGGACCCGAAGCGTTCGACCTGTTGCAGGCGATGAACACCGGCCACGACGGCTCGATGGGCACGCTGCACGCCAACAACCCGCGCGAGGCGCTGTCGCGCTGCGAATCCATGATCACCATGGGGGGCTTCTCGCTTCCTTCACGCACGATTCGCGAGATGATCTGCGCCTCGGTCGACATCATCGTGCAGGCCGCGCGCCTGCGCGACGGCTCGCGCCGCATCACGCACATCACCGAGGTGATGGGCATGGAAGGCGACACCATCATCACCCAGGACATCTTCCTGTACGACGTGGTCGGGGAAGACGCCAACGGCAAGATCATCGGCAAGCACCGCTCGACCGGCATCGGTCGGCCGCGCTTCTGGGAGCGTGCCCGCTACTACAATGAAGAGAAGCGGCTGGCGGCGGCGCTGGACGCCTCCGACTCGCCGGCGCCGGCCTAGGGGAACGCAGGATGCAGACGCAAACCCTTGCCCTGGCCTTCCTCGCCGCCACGACCGTGGGCGGTATCGCCTGGGTCTTCCTGTACCCCTACCTCTCGGGGGAGAAGAAGGCCGAGTCCCGCCGCGCATCGGTGGCGCGCAGCGAACCCACGACGACGCGAACCGCCGACCGCACGCAACGCTCCCGCCGTGAACAGGTCGAAGGATCGTTGAAGGAGCTTGAGGCGCGGCGGCGGAAGGACAAGAAAGTCCCGCTCGGCATGCGCATCTCGCAGGCCGGACTGGAGTGGTCGGAGCAGAAATTCTGGATGATCTCCGGCGCACTCGGCCTGTTCGGATTCGCCGCGGCATTCATGGTCGGCGGCGGGTTGCTCGGCGCGGCCGGCATCGGCTTTGCCATGGGTCTCGGCGCACCGCGCTGGCTGCTCGGCTTCCTGAAGAAGCGACGGGAAAAGGCTTTCCTGAAGGCGCTGCCCGACGCGGTCGACGTCATCGTACGCGGCATCAAGGCCGGCCTGCCGCTGTTCGAATCGCTCAAGGCGGTCGTCAACGACGCGTCGGAGCCCCTGCGCAGCGAGTTCCTCGCGATCATCGAGACCCAAGCGATCGGCATGCCGCTCGGCGAGGCCTGTTCCCGGCTCTATGAGCGCATGCCGCTGCCGGAAGCGAACTTCTTCGGCATCGTGATCGCGATCCAGCAGAAGTCGGGCGGCAATTTGTCGGAAGCACTCGGCAACCTGTCGCGCGTGCTGCGCGACCGCAAGAAGATGGCCGAGAAGATCCAGGCGATGTCGATGGAAGCGAAGGCTTCCGCCGCCATCATCGGCTCGCTGCCGCCGATCGTGATGATCCTCGTGTTCCTGACGACGCCGGACTACATCGCGCTGCTTTGGACCAACTCGATGGGACAGCTCATGCTGGTCGCCTGCGCACTCTGGATGACATGCGGCGTCTTGGTGATGAAGAAGATGATCAACTTCGATTTCTGACGGTGCAGCATGATTGATATTCTGGTTGCCAAGCTCCACGACGTCAGGTTCATGACCATGCTGCTTGCCTTCTTCGCGGCAAGCGCCACGGTCTACACGCTGGTGATGCCGCTGCTCGCCAACGGCGATCTCAACAAGCGCATGAAGGCCGTCGCCAGCGAGCGCGAACGCCTCCGGCAGCGCGAACGCGAACGCCTCACCAAGACGGAGAAGGTCGCGCTGCGGCAGACGCCGAAGCAGGTCGTCTCCAGGGTGGTGGACGATCTCAACCTCACGAAATGGCTGGCCCAGGAATCGGCGCTCGAGAAGCTCGTGATGGCGGGCTATCGCGGCCACGCGCCCTACGTCACCTTCCTGTTCGCCCGCGCGGTGACGCCGATCGTGCTGCTGCTCGGCGCCATCATCTACACGTTCTTCATCGCCGGCGCGAACTGGTCGCTCACGCTCAAGATCGGCATCTGCGTCGGCGCGGCCTATGCCGGCCTTCAGGCGCCGATGCTGTTCCTGAAGAATGCGATCTCCAAGCGTCAGCTCCAGATCAAGCGCGCCTTTCCTGATTCGCTCGACCTGCTGCTGATCTGCATCGAGTCGGGCATGTCGGTCGAGGTCGCGTTCCGCAAGGTGGCCAACGAAATCGCCGGACAGTCGATCGCGCTGTCGGAGGAGTTCGCGCTGACGACCGCGGAACTGTCCTACCTGCAGGACCGCAAGTCCGCCTACGAGAACCTGGCACGCCGCACCGGGCTCGAAGGCGTGAGATCGGTGTGCATGGCCTTGCAGCAATCCGAACGCTACGGCACGCCGCTCGGCCAGAGCCTGCGCGTGATGGCGCAGGAAAATCGCGACATGCGCATGAACGAGGCCGAGAAGAAGGCAGCGGCGCTGCCGCCCAAGCTGACCGTGCCGATGATCGTGTTCTTCCTGCCTTGCCTGTTCATCGTGATCCTCGGGCCGTCCTACATCAAGATCGCCACGATGCATTGAGTTGCGCACTGCGCCGGCCGCCTTCTCCTTCCCCCAGAAAGGGGGAAGGCCGGGATGGGGTCAGCCGCAGACGCTGCGGCTCATGGAGAGAGCAGATCCCCACCCGCTTTGCTCTGGCGAGCAAAGCGACCTCCCCTTTTCAAGGGGAGGTTTGAAAATTGCTATGGTGGCTAATCGTCCTTCGCCACAACAGGTGCGGCGCGCGATGCGGTCCGCGGACCGTCCTTGCGATTCAGCATGTCACGGAGATAGGCGACGTTGGCCGCCGCCTCATCCGCCGGCAGGTCGGCCTTGACGATCGTTTCGGCTTCCGCGAAGCGGCCCTGCAGGCCGACGACGAGCGCAAGGTTCTGCCGGATCCGGGTGTCGGCGCGGGCGCTGGCATAGGCCTGGCGCAGCGTCTCTTCCGCCTTCGGCAATTCCTTGGTCAGCATGTAGGACAGGCCGAGATTGGACAGCACCGACGGCTCGTCCGGCGCCAGTCGCAACGCGCTGGCGTAATAGCGTCGCGCTTCGTCGTGTCGGTTCAACTTGTCGAGCGTGGTTCCCTGCACCGACAAGATCCGCCAGTCCGGGTTGTCCGGGCTGTGCGCGCGGCTCAGCACGTCGAATGCGGCCTGCGAGTTGCCGTTGTCGGCCAGCGCGCGGCCATAGGCGGCGAGCAGCGCCTTGTTGCCGGGATTGGTAATCGTGGCCTGCTCCAGCATGGCGCAGGCCTGCGAGCGCTGTCCGGTCATGCGCAAGGCCTGGCCGTAGGCGATCGCGGCCTCGACATCCTTGGGATTCTTGCGGTAGCGCTCGCCATAGACCTCGGCGGCGCGGCGCGGATCATCGGGCGCGGGGTCCGGGCGGGATGCGATCGATCCCGTCACGTCGGACATGGTCTGGCAACCGCCAAGCCCTGCGGCGAGGACGGCCACAAGGGCTGCGGAAGCGAGATGCCGGGTCAAATTGGACTGTCGACGCATGGCACTGTGACTCACGATATCGAGCGAATGGCTTCAGCCGAGCGTGCCAGCAATAGACTGTTAACCCTAACGTCTGGTTAACTGGCGACGCCGGCAACCGGTTCGCCGGTTCCAATCCTGCACGTCGCGTCAATCGCTGGCGCGCTACCATCCACGACGAAAGCCGTGTAGTAGCCACCGACGACGCCAGAACAGCCGAGAGCCGCATGCCATCCGTGTTCGAGACCGCACCGACGACCGCCGTCACACCGATCACCTTTGTCACCAGAGCGACATGGGATGCGATCCGCGGCGAACTGCCGGCACCGGCGCGCCAGTTCGCGGAGGCCAACGGCTTCGAGGCCAAGCCCGGCAAGACCCTCGCTTTGCCGGCGGCCGACGGCGGCATCGCGCAGGTGCTGTTCGGCCTCGAGGACGCAGACCACAAGGCGCGCGATCCGTTCCGGCCCGGCGCCCTGCCTGGCCTGTTGCCGCCGGGCGTCTATCGCTTTGCCAATGCCCCGCATGACACGCGGCTCGCTGCGCTCGCGTTCGCGCTGGGCTGCTATCGCTTCGGCCGCTATCGCAAGAACAAGGCCCCCGAGGTCCGTCTGGTGCCGCCCGACGGCGTTGACGCCGCCGAGATCACGCGAATCGCGGATGCGGCGGCGCTGGCGCGCGACCTCATCAACACACCCTCCAACGACATGGGCCCGGTCGAGCTCGCGGAAGTCGCGCGCGAGCTCGCAACGCGGTTCGGCGCCGTTTTCAATTGCATCGAGGGCGAGGAGCTCGCGCAGAACTTCCCGCTGATCCACGCTGTCGGCATGGCATCGACACGCGCGCCGCGGCTGATCGATCTGAGCTGGGGCGATCCGGCCCATCCGAAGGTGACGCTGGTCGGCAAGGGCGTCTGTTTCGACACCGGCGGGCTCGACCTCAAGCCGTCGAGCGGCATGCTGATCATGAAGAAGGACATGGGCGGCGCCGCCAATGTGCTGGCGCTGGCGCAGATGGTGATGGACGCGAAGCTGAAGGTGCGGCTTCGCGTGCTGATCCCGGCGGTCGAGAACGCGGTGGCCGGCAATGCGTTCCGTCCGCTGGACATCTTCAAGTCGCGCAAGGGCATCACCGTCGAGATCGGCAACACCGACGCCGAGGGCCGGCTGGTGCTCGCCGACGCACTGGCGCTGGCCGACGAGGAGACGCCGGATCTGCTGGTCGATCTGGGCACGCTGACCGGCGCCGCGCGCGTGGCGCTGGGCCCGGATCTGCCGCCGTTCTACACCGATGACGAGGCGCTCGCCGCCGACGTTGCTGCGTCTGCCAGGAGCGAGAACGACCCATTGTGGCGGATGCCGTTGTGGCCGGCCTACGATGCCTGGCTCGACTCCAAGACCGCCGACATCACCAATGCACCGTCGGGCGGTTTCGCCGGCTCGATCACCTGCGCGCTATTCCTGCAGCGCTTCGTCGAGCACGCGCGGAGCTGGCTGCATGTCGACATCTACGGCTGGACGCCGTCGGCAAAGCCCGGCCGCCCCGAAGGCGGCGAGTGCCAGGCGGCGCGCGCGATCTACAAATTGTTGAGCCAGCGCTATGCATGACGTCCGACTGACGCCGGCCCGCGCCGACCTTGCCGCGAAATATCTCGAGGGCAAGGTGAAGGCGGCGCGCTTCGTCGAAGGCGAGACCTTCGAGGTCTGCGAGGCCATTGCGCCGCTGCGGCGGGCACCGGCGGCCGATGCCGAGCAGATGACGCAGGCGCTGAAAGGCGAGCGCGTCACGGTCTACGATCGCAACGGCGAAGGCTGGGCCTGGGGCCAGCTCGCCGATGACGGTTATGTCGGCTGGATTGCCGACGCAGCCCTGACCAGCCCCGGCGCCGCACCCACGCACAAGGTGACGGCGCTGCGCACGCTGGCGTTTCCGGGACCGTCGATCAAGCTGCCGCCGGTCGAGGCGCTGGCGATGGGGACCAAGCTCGCGGTCGTCCGCGAGGACGGAGCTTTCGCAGTGACACGAGAAGGCTGGCACCTGCCGCGCCCGCATCTCGCGTCGCTCGACACGATGGCGCCGGATTTCGTCGGGATCGCCGAGCAATTCGTCGGCACGGCCTATCTCTGGGGCGGCAAGTCGAGCCTCGGCATCGATTGCTCCGGCCTGGTGCAGATCGCGCTGACGGCCGCCGGCACCGGCTGCCCGCGCGACAGCGACATGCAGCAGGACGGGGTCGGCCGCGAATTGACGGCAGCGGAATCGAAGCATCTCACGCGCGGCGACCTGATCTTCTGGAAGGGCCATGTCGCCATCGTGCGCGATGCGACGACGATCGTGCACGCCAACGCGCATCACATGGCGACCGTGGCGGAGAACACGCAGGCCGCGATCGCGAGGATCAAGGCGGCGGGCAGCGAAGTCGCCGCGATCAAGCGGCTCTAGTTCCGTCATCCTGAGGAGCGCGAAGCGCGTCTCGAAGGATCGACGGCCCCACTCCGGCCACGCCACCCTTCGAGGCTCGCTCCGCTCGCACCTCAGGATGACGTGGGGCTAGAAGCACAATGGCGTAGGATGGATAGAGCGAAGCGAAACCCATCAAGCTGCAACCGCGTGGAGGCATGATGGGTTTCGCTTCGCTCTACCCCATCCTACGGATCTACGCGACCCCCGGAATGACGAATGGAGACTACGTCGCCACCGTCCCGTCGCCGGCCGCTTCGATGCGGAACGCGGCGGCGAACAGCGCGCGGGTGTAATCGCTCTTCGGGTTCTTGAACAGCGCGGAGGCCGGTCCCTCCTCCTCGACCTTGCCGGATTTCATCACGATCAGATGGCTCGCGAGCGAGGCCACCACGCGCAGATCGTGCGAGATGAACATGTAGGTGAGGTCGCGCTTGCGCTGCAGGTCGCGCAACAGATCGACCATCTGGGCCTGCAAAAGCATGTCGAGGGCTGAGGTCGGCTCGTCAAGCACGACGAAATTCGGCTCCAGCACGACCGCGCGCGCGATCGAGATGCGCTGGCGCTGGCCGCCGGAGAACTCATGCGGATAACGGAAGCGCCAGTCGGGGTCGAGCCCGACATCCTTCAATGCCTTGATCACCCGTGCCTCGCGCTCCTCGCGCGACAGCTGCTTCTGGTGCACCTCAAGCCCCTCGGCAATGATGTCAGCCACCGACATGCGCGGGCTGAGCGAACCGAACGGGTCCTGGAACACGATCTGCATGTCGCGGCGGAACGGCCGCATCTGCTTGAAGCGCAAGCCCTGGATGTCCTTGCCGAGGAACACGATCGGGCCATCGGACGAGATCAGCCGGAGCAGCGCGAGCCCGAGCGTGGTCTTGCCGGAGCCGGATTCGCCGACCACGCCGAGCGTCTCGCCCTTGCGCACCGCGAGGCTGACGCCGTCGACCGCCTTGATGTGGCCGACGGTCGAGCGCAGCAGCCCGCGCTTGATCGGAAACCAGACCTTGAGATTGTCCGCCGACATCACGATCGGCGCGCCCGGCTGCGGCGGCGCCGGATCGGGCTTCGGCTCGGCCGCAAGCAGCGCCTGGGTGTAGGCGTGCTTCGGCGCGGTGAAGACCTGCTCGACCGGGCCCTGCTCGACGATCTTGCCGTTGTTCATCACGCACACCGTGTCGGCGATGCGGCGGACGATGCCGAGATCGTGGGTGATGAACAGCAGGCTCATGCCGAGCCGGGCGCGGATCTCGGCCAGCAGCGCCAGGATCTGCGCCTGCACGGTGACATCCAGCGCCGTGGTCGGCTCGTCCGCGATCAACAGATCAGGCTCGTTGGCGAGCGCCATCGCGATCATCACGCGCTGGCGCTGGCCGCCGGACAATTGGTGCGGATAGCTGTTGAGCCGGGTCTCCGGCTCGGGGATGCCGACCTGGCCCAGCAATTCCAGCGTCCGCGCCCGCGCCGCTGCGCCACCGATGCCCCGGTGCAGCGACAGGATCTCGCCGATCTGGGTCTCGATGGTCTGGAGCGGATTGAGCGAGGTCATCGGCTCCTGGAAGATGATCGAGATGTCGTTGCCCCGAACCTCGCGCATCTCCCGGTCGGATGCGGTCAGGAGATCGCGGCCGCGGAACCGGATCGCGCCTGACGGATGCGATGCCGTGGGATAGGGCAGCAGCTTCAATACCGACAGCGCGCTGACGGATTTTCCCGAACCGGATTCGCCGACCAGCGCGACGCACTCGCCGCGCTTGATCGAGAACGAGATGCCGTCGACCGCGAGCGAGCGACCGAAGGCGACCGAGAGGTCGCGGACGTCGAGCAGAGGCTGGTTGGTCGCGTCCATGCGTCAGCCTTTCGAAAACGTCTTGCGCGGATCGAAGGCGTCGCGCGCGGCCTCGCCGATGAAGATCAGCAGCGACAGCATGATCGCGACCGAGAAGAAGCCGGTGAGGCCAAGCCACGGCGCCTGCACATTGGCCTTGCCCTGCGACAGCAATTCACCGAGCGAAGGCGAGCCGGGCGGCAGGCCGAAGCCGAGGAAATCCAGCGCAGTCAGCGTCATCACCGAAGACGAGACGATGAAGGGCAGGAACGTCATGGTCGCGACCATCGCGTTCGGCAGCAGATGGCGGAACATGATCACGCCGTTGGAGACGCCGAGCGCGCGCGCCGCCTGGATGTATTCGAAGTTGCGGCCGCGCAAAAATTCGGCGCGCACCAGGCCGACCAGCGAAACCCATGAGAACAGCAGGAGGATGCCGAGCAGAATGAAGAAGCCCGGCGGCAGCACCGCCGAGATGATCAGGAGCAGATAGAGCGAGGGAATCGCGGTCCAGATCTCGATCAGCCGTTGGAAGATCAGATCGGTCCAGCCGCCGAAATAGCCCTGCACACCGCCTGCTGCGATGCCGATGATCGAGGACAGAATCGTCAGCGTCAGGCCGAACAGCACCGAGATGCGGAAGCCGTAGATCAGCCGCGCGACCACGTCGCGGCCCTGATCGTCGGTGCCGAGCCAATTGTATTCGAGGTCGCGGCAGCCGGTCAGGCCTTTCCGCTTCACCACGTCCGCGCACTGCTTTTCGGTCAACAGCCAGGTCGGCTTCGACGGCACTGCCGTCGGCGGGTCGAGGTTGCGACTGTCGTAGGAATAGCGGATAGGCGGCCAGATCATGCTGCCGCCCTTGGCCGCGATCTGCTTTTGCAGGTAGGGATCGCGATAATCGGCCGCCGTTTCGAAGTCGCCGCCGAAGGTGGTCTCGGCGTAGGTGAAGATCACTGGCCAGTAGTATCGGCCGTCATATTTGACAAGCAGCGGCTTGTCGTTGGCAATGAAATTGGCGAACAGCGACGCCACGAACAGCACGACGAAGATCCAGAACGACCAGTAGCCGCGGCGGTTCGCCTTGAAGTTCTGCCAGCGCCGCCGGTTCAGCGGCGACGGCGAAAAGCCGTGGCGCGTGGCAGGCACCGCCTCGCCCATCGGCGATTGCGTCGAACTCTCGACCGGCTGGGGCGCGAGCATCGTCATCAGACCTCCCGCGCCTCGAAGTCGATCCGTGGATCGATCCACATATAGGCAAGGTCGGAGAGCAGATTGACCACCAATCCGACCAGCGAGAAGATGAATAGCGTCCCGAATACCACGGGATAGTCGCGGTTCAGGACGCTCTCGAAGCCGAGCAGGCCGAGCCCGTCGAGCGAGAAGATGGTTTCGATCAGCAGCGAGCCCGAGAAGAACGCGTGGATGAACGCACCCGGGAAGCCCGCAATCACGATCAGCATGGCGTTGCGGAAGATGTGGCCGTACAGCACCTGGCGCTCGCTGCAACCCTTGGCGCGCGCGGTCATCACATATTGCTTGCGGATCTCGTCGAGGAACGAGTTCTTGGTCAGCAGCGTCATGGTGGCGAAGGCGCCCAGCGCCATCGACACCAGCGGAAGCGTCAGATGCCAGAAATAGTCGATGATCTTCCAGTACCAGGGGAATTGCGACCAGCCGTCCGAGGTGAGGCCGCGCAGCGGAAAGATATTGAGGAACGAGCCGCCGGCGAACAGAACGATCAGGAGGATCGCGAACAGGAAGCCCGGGATCGCGAAGCCGATGATGATCACGGCCGAGGTCCAGGTATCGAACCGCGACCCGTCCTTCACCGCTTTGCGGATGCCGAGCGGGATCGAGATCAGATAGGTCAGCAGCGTCATCCAGATGCCGAGCGACATCGAGACCGGCAGTTTTTCCTTGATCAGTTGCAGCACGCTGACGCTGCGGAAATAGCTGTTGCCGAAGTCGAACCGCGCGAAATTCCACACCATCAGCGCGAACCGCTCTGGCGCCGGCTTGTCGAAGCCGAACTGCACCTCGAGCTTCTTGATGAAATCGGGGTCGAGCCCCTGCGCGCCGCGGTATTTCGAGTTGGCGGCGCCGGCCGCACCCGCGCCCTGGCCGCGTTGTGCGCCGAAATCGCCGCCGCCCGACACGCGCGAGGTGCCGCCGGTATCGGCGCCGTTGATCTGCGCGATGACGCGCTCGACCGGCCCGCCAGGCGCAAACTGCACGACCACGAAGGACACGAACAAAATGCCGAGCAGCGTCGGCAGCATCAGGAAGATACGTCGGGCGATATAGGCGCTCATCAGCTACTTCGCCTGCTCGAGCTTCGCGGCCTTGGCCGCATCGAACCACCAGTTGTCGGGCGCACCGACGCCCTGGCTATATTTCGCCAGCTTCTCCGGATGCGCGAACTGATCCCAATAGGCGACGCGATGCTTGTTCGAATACCATTGCGGCACCCAATAACGGCCGGCGCGAAACACGCGATCGAGCGCGCGGCAGGCAAAGGTCAAGTCCGCTCGCGTTTCGGCAGCAATGGCCTTTTCAACCAACGCATCAATCGCCGGATTGCTCACACCCGCCAGATTGTAAGAGCCCTTCGTCGCTGCGGCCTGAGATGAGAAGTAAGGTCGGAGGCTATCACCCGGCGTCGCCGACATGGATATGCGCTCGGTCGTCACCTCGAAATCGAAAGCCTCGACGCGCGCGCGATACTGCACGGCATCGATTTGGCGGATGCTGGCATCGATGCCAAGCGGTTTGAGATTCTTGATGAAGCTGGCGTGATGCGGCTGGAAGGTCGGCTCGTCGAGCAGAAACTCGATGGTAAGCGGCTCACCATTCGGCAATCGGCGCTTGCCGTCCCTGACGACGCATCCCGCCTCGTCGAGCAACTGCGTAGCCTTGCGCAACAGCGCGCGATCCTGTCCCGATCCATCGGAGACCGGCGGAATGAAGGGCGGACCGAACACCTCATCCGGCACTTGGCCGCGAAAGGGTTCGAGCAGCTTCAGTTCCTCTGGCGAAGGCAGCCCGTTCGCCACCATGTCCGAGTTCTGGAACGGCGAGACGCTCCGCGCATAGGCATCGTACATGATCGTCTTGTTGGTCCATTCGAAATCGAACGCATAGACCAATGCCTCGCGGACACGCGGGTCTTTGAACTTGTCGAGACGGGTGTTGATAAACCAGCCCTGTCCGCCAGATGGTGTCTCGTCCGGCAACGTTTCGCGCTTGACCCGTCCGTCCTTGATAGCGGGGAAATCGTACCGCGTTGCCCAAACACGGGCCGTAAACTCCTCGCGAAACAAATAGTTCTTGCCAGTGAAGCCTTCGAATGCGACGTCGCGGTCGCGGTAGAATTCGTAGCGCACGGTATCGAAATTGTAGCTACCGCGGTTGACCGGAAGGTCCGCCGCCCACCAATCCTTGACACGGTTATACTCGACGTAGCGATTGGCCTCGAACTTGCCGACCTTGTACGGTCCGGAGCCCAGCGGAACTTCGAGCGTCGATTCCTCGAATTGCCGAGTCGCATAAAAGGCTTTCGAGAAGATCGGCAAGCCTGCAACATAAAGTGGCACGTCGCGCGCGCGGTTAGGCCTGAAGGTCACAATCACCGTGGCGTCGTCGGACGCCTCGGCCTTCACGAAATCGCGCAGCTGCACCACGATCAATGGATGGCCCTTCTCCTTCAATATGTTGAGCGAGAAGGCGACGTCCTGCGCAGTCAGCTTCGAGCCATCGCGAAAACGCGCTTCAGGGCGCATCGTGAAACGATAGGTCAGCTTGTCGGACGAAATCGAAACCGATTTGGCCGCCAGGCCATACATCGCGTCAGGCTCATCGGCCGCGCGCGCCATCAGCGAATCGAAGGTCATCTCCATGCCCTTCGCGCCTTCGCCCTTGAGGATGAACGCGTTGAACGAACTGAACGTGTAGAAGGACTGGTTGTAAGCACGCGTCGAAGGGATCAGCGAGAACACTCCCCCCTTCGGAGCCTTTGGATTGACATAGTCGAACTGCTGGTAATCCGCGGGGTATTTCAGGTCGCCGAACACCGACATGCCGTGCATCTCGGTTCCGTTGTCGGCCGCCGCCGGTGCGACACGCAAGCCGGCAGCACTCAACGCACCGATGCCGAGACCGAGTGCGTGCCGACGGGAGAATAGCGCCATGCGCGAATCCTTCGATCTTATGAACGCTTGAGCTTGGCCGCCTTGTCGGCGTCGTACCACCAAATCGCCGGGAACCCCGAAAGGCCGTATTTGGGCAATTCTGCCGGACGGCCGAAGCGATCCCAGCGCGCCGTGCGCAGCTTCGGATAATTCCACTGCGGAACGACGTAATGGTTCCACAATAATACGCGGTCGAGCGCCTTCGTCGCCGCGACGAGATCTTCGCGATCCGTCGCAAAAATCACCCGCTCGATCAATTTGTCGATCACCGGGCTCTTGATGCCGGCAATATTGCGCGATCCGGCGGTGTCCGCCGCCTTCGATCCCCAGTATTCACGCTGCTCGTTCCCGGGTGATAGGGATTCTCCCCAGGACCCGATGACGATGTCGAAATCCCAATTGCGAAGCCGATTCTCATATTGGATCGGATCAATCGTGCGCACGGAGATCGAAAATCCGAGCCGCTCGAGTGGCGGCTTGTAGGCCAGCATGATCCGTTCGAAATTCGGATCCTCACTCAGCAACTCGATCGAGAACGGCTCTCCGCTCTTGGAATCCACGAGCTTGCGATCTCGCACTTCATAGCCGGCCTCCTTGAGCAGGCGCGCTGCTTCGCGGAGGTTTTCACGCACCGCCTCGGGATTGCCGCCCACCGGATTCGTATAGGCCGTTGTGAATACTTCGGCCGGCACCTGGTCACGGATGGGTTCAAGGATGGCAAGTTCCTTGCCTTGCGGCAGCCCGGTCGCCATCAACTCCTCGGCGCCATCAAAGTAGCTGGTGATGCGCTTGTATTGGCCGAAGAACAGCAGCTTGTTGACCTCCTCGAAGTCAAACGCGTAGTTCAGAGCGCGGCGAACGCGCGGATCACTGAATTTAGCCCGCCGCTGATTCGGGACAAAGGCCTGCATGGTGCCCGAACTGCGGTTCGGAAATTCTTCCAGCACCACACGTTTGTCGGTGACGGCCGGAAAATTATAGGCAGTCGCCCACGCCTTCGCGCTGTTCTCCAGACGCCAATCGATCTGATCGCCCTTGAACGCCTCGATCGCAACCGTCGGATCCCTGAAGTACTCGTAGCGCAGTTCGTCGAAGTTGTTGCGCCCCACATTGATCGCGAGGTCGCGCGCCCAATAATCCTTGACGCGCTCCAGAGTGACAGTCCGCCCTGCAACGAACTCCTTGATGCGATAGGCTCCCGACCCAAGCGGCTTCTCGAGCGTCGTCGCGGACACGTCGCGCTTGCGGCCTTCGCTATCGGTGCCTTCCCACCAGTGCTTGGGCAGGATCGTCAGTTCACCCACGATCTGCGGAAGTTCTCGGTTGCCCGGCATGTCGAACACGAACTTCACCTCGCGATCGCCCACCTTCTCCGCCCGCACCACATGACTGTAATACGCGGAGAACATCGGATGATGCTTCTTGAACGCCTCGAGCGAGAAGATCACATCATCCGGAGTAACGGGTGCACCGTCATGCCATTTGGCTTGTGGACGAAGACGGTAGATGACGTAGGAGAAATCGTCGGGATAGCTTGCGGACTCCGCCAGCGCCCCGTACTGGGTCGACACTTCGTCGAGCGACTGCGTCATCAAGGGCTCGTAGACCAGCGCGACCGCTCCCGCGATCGCGCCTTTCACGCCCGAAACCACGACGTTGAAATTATCGAAGGTGCCAATCGCAATCTGGCGGACGGCGCCGCCCTTGGGCGCATCCGGATTGACATAGTCAAACCGCTTGAAGTCGGCCGGGTATTTGACATTGCCGAAGAGCGACAAGGCATGCCGCCATTTTGGTGCATTCGCAGCGTCATCCGCGAGCGCCGGTGTGACCGCACCAATGCCGGGGCCGAAACCGAGCGCCGGAGCGATTGCCGCCAGCGCGGTGCCCTGAAGGAGGTGTCGTCGGGTGATTGCCAAATGTCGGGTGATTGCCAAATTCGGAATTCCTGTTGCTGACCCCGCCTAGATGGACCTCAATATAAGGCAACGGTTCGACAAATTACGTTGCTTTTTCCTCATGATATTGACCCCGGAACAATATCGCTGCGGCGAAACGTCCCGATAACAACCCCGCGACAGCGGATTCCCATGCGAAAACGGCCAGGCAATGCCTGGCCGTTTCATCCGCATGCTTGTGCGAAGCAAATCGCTACTTCGAAGCGGTCGGGATCGGAGCCGGGTGCTCCGAGTTCGAATTCAGATAGGCGATGATGTCGGCGCGTTCGCTGTCCTTCGGAACGCCGGCGAAGCCCATCGCGGTGCCGGGGATGAAGGCCTTCGGGTTGGTCAGGAACTTGTTGAGGTCGTCAAACGACCAGTCGCCGCCCTTGCCCTTCATCGCAGCCGAGAAATTGAAGCCACGGCCCTCGCCCTTCTTCTCGCCGACAACGCCGTAGAGGTTCGGACCGACGCGGTTGGGACCGCCCTTTTCGAAGGTATGGCAGGCCTGGCACTTCTTGGCGGCGGCTGCGCCCTTCTCGGCGGAAGCGGTCTGCAGCAGCTTCTCGATCGGCTCGGACGGCGCCGCAGCGGCCCCGCCGGCACCTTCGTGGGCCGCTTCCTTCACCGCGATCTCAAAACCCGGCTTCTCCGGCAGCTTCGCGGAAAACACCGATCCGGCGGCAAAGCTCATCACCAGGACGACGATGCAGGTGCCGAGAACCGCACCGAGGATTTTGTTGAGTTCGAAGGAGTCCATTTTGGGTCAGGCTCCGGGCCTTGAATGTCGACTTCAGGCCGGGAATACGGCCGCGGGGAAAGACCTGGGAATCGGCCTTATCGCACCGCCCCAAGCAGGGTTGAGATATCGGTTTGCCCGCGCTCTGGCAACCCGTATAAACGCGCCGAATTCAACCTCCTCCCCGGCAATTTCCGCAGGCCGGACGGGCCCGATACGAATGACCAACCCCCGCACCTTGGTGCTGATTCCGGCCCGCATGGCCGCCACCCGACTGCCCGGCAAACCGCTGCTGGAGATCGCGGGCGCGCCCATGATCGTCCACGTGCTGCGGCGGGCCGAGGCCGCCGGGATCGGCCGGGTTGCCGTCGCCACCGACACGGCCGAGATCGCGAGCGCCGTGAAGGCCGCCGGCGGCGAGGTGGTGATGACCCGCGCCGATCATCCGTCCGGCTCGGACCGGATCCATGAAGCGATGACGATCCTCGATCCGGACGGCCGCGCCGAGATCGTGGTCAACCTGCAGGGCGATTTCCCAACCATCACGCCCGAGACCATCCGCAGCGTGATGCCGGCGCTCGACGATCCCGCAGTCGATATCTCGACCCTGGCCTCGCAGATTCATACCGAGGAGGAGGATCGGGCCCCCAGCGTCGTCAAGGCGGTCGGGTCCCCGATCGGCGCCAACCGGTTGCGCGCGCTCTATTTCACGCGCGCCACGGCGCCGCATGGCGACGGACCGCGCTACCATCATATCGGGCTCTACGCCTACCGCCGCCCCGCGCTGGAGCGGTTCGTGCGGCTGCCGCCCTCGCCGCTGGAGTTGCAGGAAAAGCTCGAGCAATTGCGTGCGCTCGAGGCCGGAATGCGGATCGACATCACCATCGTCGACACCGTTCCTCGCGGCGTCGACACCTCGGCAGACCTCGAAACCGCCCGCAGCATCCTTTCCAAAGCCTGAGCGGCTGGTAAAAGGCCACCCATGACCAAGAAGCTGAAAATCGCATTCCAGGGCGAGCCTGGCGCCAATTCTCACATCGCGATCGTCGAGGCCTATCCCGACGCCGAGCCGATGCCGTGCCCGACCTTCGAGGACGCGCTGGCCGCGATCTCCTCGGGCGAGGCCGATCTCGGCATGATCCCGATCGAGAATTCCGTCGCCGGCCGCGTCGCCGACATCCACCACCTGCTGCCGGCTTCCGGCCTGTTCATCGTCGGCGAATGGTTCTTGCCGATCCGCCACCAATTGATGGCGATCAAGGGCGTCAAGCTCGCCGACATCAAGAGCGTGGAAAGCCATGTCCAGGCGCTCGGCCAGTGCCGGCGCACGATCCGCAAGCTCGGCATCAAGCCGATCGTCGCCGGCGATACCGCCGGCAGCGCCCGCGATGTCTCCGAACGCGGCGACAAGAGCGTGGCCGCCATCGCCTCGCGCCTCGCTGCCGATATCTATGGCCTCAACATTCTCGCCGAGGACATCGAGGACGAGGCCCACAACACCACCCGATTCGTGGTGCTGGCGCGCGAGGCCAAATGGGCCGCGCAGGGCTCGGGGCCGCTGGTCACCAGCTTTGTCTTCCGGGTGCGCAACCTGCCCGCCGCGCTCTACAAGGCGCTGGGCGGCTTCGCCACCAACGGCGTCAACATGACCAAGCTCGAAAGCTACATGGTCGACGGCAATTTCTTCGCTACGCAATTCTACGCCGATGTCGACGGCCACCCCGACGACCGCGGGCTCGCCTTTGCGCTGGAGGAATTGAAGTTCTTCTCGCGCGAATTCCGCATCCTCGGCGTCTATCCCGGCAACCCGTTCCGCGCGACCTTCAGCGAGACGCAGGACTAAGCCGCACGAACGCGGTCTTTCCATACGTCGTCCCGGCGAAAGCCGGGACGACGATCGTTATGCGGCGCCCCTCTTCGCAAACCCGAACGCCTCGGCAAGCAGGCTGTAGGACTTCTTCCGCGCCGCGTGATCGTAAACCGCGGTGATCACCATCAGCTCATCCGCTTGGCTCGCCGTGATCAATGGCTCCAGCTTGGTCATCACGGTAGCGGTACTGCCGACGAAAAGTCGCGCGCGGTTGCGGGCGATCGAGGCACGCTCGGCATCAGTATAGGGATAGGCCTCCGCTTCCTCGACGCTTGGCAGCGGCAGATACTGGCCGCGGTCGCGGCGCAGCCGGTTGAGATCCATCGACATCGCTAGCCGCTCGGCTTCTGCATCGGTCTCCGCCGTCACCACGGCGACCGCCAGGATCGATTGCGGCGTCGCGCGCCAGCCCGACGGCTTGAAATGCACGCGATAATTGGTCATCGCCGCAATTGCGTCGTGAGTGGCGAAATGGTGCGCGAACGCAAAGCCCATCCCGACCTGCGCTGCGAGCTCGGCGGAATAGTCGCTCGAGCCGAGCAGCCAGATCGGCGGCAGCGGCGAATCGTCCGGCATCGCCACCACATTGTTGTAGGGATGGCCGGCCGGAAAATCGCGCGTCTCCCACAACGTCAGCTCGTGCAGCCGTTCGAGGAAGTCGTCGCCCTCGCGGCGATCGAGCCGGCTGCGCAGCGCGTAGGCGGTGGCACCGTCAGTGCCAGGCGCGCGGCCGAGGCCGAGATCGATACGGCCGGGAAACAGCGCCTCCAGCATCTTGAAGCGCTCGGCAACCACGAGCGGCGCATGGTTGGGCAGCATCACGCCGCCGGAGCCGACGCGGATATGCTGGGTCACCGCCGCGATCTGCCCGATCATCAGATCGGGCGCCGGGCTCGCGACGGAGGCGAGGTTGTGGTGCTCGGCGAGCCAGTAGCGGACATAGCCGAGGCCATCGACATGGCGCGCCAGATCGATGCTGTTGCGCAGCGCAGCGGCGGGCTTTGTACCGGTGGTGACGACGGAGAGGTCGAGGACGGAGAGCGGGATCATGACCGTCAACCTAGTGTGACGTCACGAGGCGACAAAGTCCCCGACCACGCAGACCAGTCCCGCAACGGAAGGCCGATGTCGGCATTGCTGGACTTTGGGACAAAAGAAAACGATTCATCGATATGGCGGCCTACCCACACTTCATTCCAACGTCTCATCCACTGTCGATTTGATATTTATTACATGTATTTCAATATATTATGAACTTAAACGACGAAACGAGCCACCGCCCACCACGCGTGCCCCGCAGTCTATTTCTTCCACTTCTTTGCTGATAATGGGCAATTTCCCATATCCGATGGGCTGTTTTAGCCCACCCGTTTGGCCTATCTTAGGGCCTCCATATCCAGGCCGGACGTCTGCCCTCCAGTTGCGGAGCCTTTGCGTATCATGACCGAGATCATTTCCTCCGTGCCGAACGGCCAGCGTACGCCGAAGGCACCGAAAATCTCCTTCGAGTTCTTCCCGCCGAAGACCGAGGAGATGGAGCGCAATCTCTGGGAGACCATCAATCGCCTGGCGCCGCTGACGCCGAACTTCGTCTCGGTCACCTACGGCGCCGGTGGCTCGACCCGTGAGCGCACCCATTCGACCATCAGCCGCATCCTGCGCGAGACCGATCTGCTGCCGGCCGCGCATCTGACCTGCGTCAGCGCCTCGCGCAGCGAGATCGACGACATCGTCGACCGCTACCATGAGGTGGGCGTCCGCCACATCGTGGCGCTGCGCGGCGATCCGCCCGGCGGCATCGGCACACCCTACTTCACTCATCCCGACGGCTACCAGAGCTCGGCCGAGCTCGTCGCCGGCATCAAGAAGCGCCACGCCGACATCGAGATCTCGGTATCCGCCTATCCCGAGAAGCATCCGGAAGCCACGGACTTCGACGCCGACATCGACACGCTGAAGGCCAAGGTCGACGCCGGCGCGACGCGCGCGATCACCCAGGTGTTCTTCGACAACGATCTCTACCATCGCTATGTCGACAGGGTGCGGGCGCGCGGCATCGAGATTCCGATCGTGCCGGGCATCATGCCGATGCACAATTTCAAGCAGGCCCGCAATTTCGTCACCCGCGCC
Source organism: Bradyrhizobium uaiense (assembly GCF_010811875.1). GTDB lineage: Bacteria > Pseudomonadota > Alphaproteobacteria > Rhizobiales > Xanthobacteraceae > Bradyrhizobium > Bradyrhizobium uaiense. The sequence continues at coordinate 13,770 of NZ_VKHP01000043.1, read as the reverse complement.
GGCACCAGCGTGCCGGACTGGCTCGCCGAGAAGTTCGAAGGCCTCGACAACGACGCCGAGACCCGCAAGCTGGTCGCGGCCACCGTCGCCGCCGGCCAGGTGCAGAAGCTGTTCAAGCACGGCGTCGACACCTTCCACTTCTACACCATGAACCGCGCGGACCTCGTGTTCGCGATCAGCCACCTGCTCGGCATCCGGCCGAACGGTGCCCAGAAAGCTGCCTGATCCATGACCATTCCTGTTTCTGCGAAGCGTACCGCTTTGCTCGCGGCTGCCCGCGAGCGCATCCTGGTGCTCGATGGCGCCATGGGCACGATGATCCAGGGCTTGCAGTTCGACGAGGCCGCCTTCCGTGGCGCGCGCTTTGCGGACTTCCACCGCGACATCAAGGGCAACAACGATCTCTTGATCCTGACCCAGGCCGAGGCGATCACGGACATCCACGCCGCCTATCTGCGTGCCGGTGCCGACATCGTCGCGACCAACACCTTCTCCTCGACCTCGATCGCGCAGGCCGACTACGACATGTCGGATCTCGCCTATGAGCTGAACCTGCAAGGTGCCCGGCTCGCCCGCGCCGCCGCCGAGCGGGTGTCGGCCGAAGACGGCAAGCAACGCTTCGTCGCCGGCGCGCTCGGCCCGACCAACCGCACGGCCTCGATCTCGCCCGACGTCTCCAATCCCGGCTATCGCGCGGTCACCTTCGACGATCTGCGCAAGGCCTATGGCGAACAGGCCAAGGGCCTGCTCGATGGCGGCGCCGACCTGCTGCTGGTCGAGACCATCTTCGACACGCTGAACGCCAAGGCGGCGCTGTATGCGATCGCCGAGATCATCGAGGAGCGCGGCATCGACGTGCCCGTGATGATTTCCGGCACCATCACCGACAAGTCCGGCCGCCTGCTCTCCGGCCAGCTGCCGGAGGCATTCTGGCATTCGGTGCGGCACGCCAAGCCGATCACGATCGGCTTCAACTGCGCGCTCGGCGCGGAAGATCTGCGTGCGCACATCGCCGACATCGGCCGCGTCGCCGACACGCTCGTGTGTGCCTACCCGAACGCCGGCCTGCCGAACGAGTTCGGCCAGTATGACGAGACGCCGCAATACATGGCGCGCTTGATCGGCGAGTTCGCCGCAGCCGGCCTCGTCAACATCGTCGGCGGCTGCTGCGGCACCACGCCCGACCATATCGGCGCGATCGCCAGGGCCGTCGCTCCGCACAAGCCGCGTGTCGTGCCTGAGATCGAACCGCGGCTCAAGCTCTCCGGCCTCGAGCCGTTCACGCTGACCGACGCCATCCCGTTCGTAAACGTCGGCGAACGCACCAACGTCACCGGTTCGGCACGCTTCCGCAAGCTGATCACCGCGGGCGACTACACCGCAGCGCTTCAGGTCGCACGCGACCAGGTCGAGAACGGCGCCCAGGTCATCGACGTCAACATGGACGAAGGCCTCCTTGATTCGGAAGCCGCGATGGTGACGTTCCTCAACCTCGTCGCCGCCGAGCCCGACATCGCGCGCGTGCCTGTCATGGTCGATTCCTCCAAGTTCCACGTCATCGAGGCCGGCCTGAAGTGCATCCAGGGCAAGCCGATCGTGAACTCGATCTCGATGAAGGAAGGCGAGGAGAAATTCCTGCACGAGGCGACGGTCGCCAAACGCCACGGTGCCGCCGTGGTGGTGATGGCGTTCGACGAGACCGGTCAGGCCGACACGTTCGCGCGCAAGACCGAGATCTGCAAGCGTGCCTATGACATCCTGGTCAACCGGCTCGACTTCCCGCCCGAGGACATCATCTTCGATCCGAATATCTTCGCGATCGCGACCGGCCTCGAGGAGCACAACAATTACGGCGTCGACTTCATCGAGGCGACGCGCTGGATCCGTCAGAACCTGCCGGGTGCCCACATCTCCGGCGGCGTCTCCAATCTGTCGTTCTCGTTCCGCGGCAACGAGCCGGTACGCGAGGCGATGCACTCGGTGTTCCTGTATCACGCCATTCATGCCGGCATGGACATGGGCATCGTCAATGCCGGGCAGATGATCGTCTATGACGACATCGATCCCGAGCTGCGCCAAACCTGTGAGGACGTCATCCTCAACCGCGATGCCGGCGCATCGGAACGGCTGCTGGCACTCGCCGAGAAATTCCGCGGCAAGGAGAAGCAGACCAAGGAGCAGGATCTCGCCTGGCGCGAATGGCCGGTCGAGAAGCGGCTGTCGCATGCTTTGGTGCACGGCATCACCGAGTTCATCGAGGCCGATACCGAGGCCGCCCGCCAGAACGCGACCCGCCCGCTCGACGTCATCGAGGGGCCGCTGATGGCCGGCATGAACGTGGTCGGCGACCTCTTCGGCGACGGCAAGATGTTCCTGCCGCAGGTCGTGAAGTCGGCGCGCGTGATGAAGCAGGCGGTCGCCTATCTGATGCCGTTCATGGAGGAAGAGAAGGCGCGCAACCTTGCCAACGGCATCACCGGCGGCCGCAACGCCGCGGGCAAGATCGTGCTCGCGACCGTCAAGGGCGACGTCCACGACATCGGCAAGAACATCGTCGGCATCGTGCTCCAGTGCAACAATTTCGAGGTCATCGACCTCGGCGTCATGGTGCCCGCCAACAAGATCATCGAGACGGCGAAGGCCGAGGGCGCCGACATCATCGGCCTGTCCGGCCTGATCACGCCCTCGCTCGACGAGATGAGCTTCCTCGCCGGCGAGCTGGAACGGCAGGGCATGAACGTGCCGCTTCTGATCGGCGGCGCCACCACCAGCCGTGTGCACACCGCGGTGAAGATCGACCCGAACTACCCGGGCGGCCCGGTCGTGCATGTCAACGACGCGAGCCGCGCCGTCGGCGTCGCCTCCTCGCTGCTGTCGGCCGAGAAGAAACAGGCCTATGCCGCCGAGGTGCGGGCCGAATACGCAAAAATCTCGACGGCGCATTTCCGCGCCCAGGCCGACAAGAAGCGGCTGAAGCTCAACGACGCCCGCGCCAACAAGGTTGCGATCGACTTTGCGGCAGCGCCGCCGAAGAAGCCGGCCTTCTTCGGGCTGAAGAGCTTTGACGCCTACGATCTCGCCGAGCTGGCCGACTACATCGACTGGACGCCGTTCTTCCAGACCTGGGAATTGACCGGCCGCTTCCCGACGATCCTCGACGATCCCAAGGTCGGCGAAGTCGCCCGCTCGCTCTATGCCGATGCGCGCAAGATGCTGGACACGATCATCGCGGAGAAGTGGTTCACCGCGCGCGCCACGATCGGCTTCTGGCCGGCGAACGCCGTCGGCGACGACGTCGAGATCTATGCCGACGAGACGCGGCGCGAGAGGATCGCGACCTTCCACACGCTGCGCCAGCAGCTCGAGAAGCGCGAGGGCCGCTTCAACGCCGCGCTGTCCGACTTCGTCGCGCCGAAGGACACCGGCGTGCCCGACTATATCGGCGGCTTCGTCGTCACGGCGGGGATCGGCGAGGACGCGGTCGCCGACCGCTTCAAGAACGCCAATGACGACTACTCCTCGATTCTGTGCAAGGCGCTGGCCGATCGTCTGGCCGAGGCCTTTGCCGAGCGCATGCACCAGCGCGTGCGCAAGGAGTTCTGGGCCTATGCGCCCGGCGAGACGTTCTCGGCGGACGAACTGATCCTCGAGAAGTATGACGGCATCCGCCCGGCGCCCGGCTATCCAGCGCAGCCCGACCACACCGAGAAGCGGACGCTGTTCGCGCTGCTCGATGCCGAGAACACCGCTGGCGTGAAGCTGACGGAGAGCTTTGCGATGTGGCCGGGCTCGTCGGTCTCGGGCCTGTATTTCTCGCATCCCGAAAGCTTCTATTTCGGCGTCGGCAAGATCGAGCGCGACCAGGTCGAGGACTATGCCGCGCGCAAGGCCATGACGGTCGCCGAGGTCGAGCGCTGGCTCGCGCCGGTGCTGAACTACATCCCCTCGCAGGACGGCGCCAAAGGCCAGGCGATCGCGCCCGCCGCGACGCCCGCCAACGACGCGGAACTGGCTTCGCATCCGCAAGGCTGCACCTGCGCGGTGCATCTGGCCTGGCGCAAGAAGAAGGTGGGGGCGGGGTAGCTCTTCCTTCCCTTCTCCCCTTGTGGGAGAAGGTGTCGCGGACATCGTCCGCGACGGATGAGGGGTCTCTGTCCGCGGACGCAGACCCCTCACCCGTCCGCCATCCTTCTGTCATAGCCGATGCGAAGCATCGGCGTCTTTCATCGAGGACGGCGGCCGAAGGCCGCCTATGCACCCTCTCCCACAAGGGGAGAGGGGAAGAATGCGGAGTGCACTCCATGCAATTCTTCTCCTTCTGGCGATCGCTGGCGAGCTTTCGGGTGCGGATCGCGCTCAACCTCAAGGGCGTGCCGGCCGACATCGTGTTCGTCGATCTCGATGCGGACGCGCATCGCGCCGATGCCTATCGCAAGATCAATCCGCAGATGGCGCTGCCGGCGCTGGTGACCGACGACGGCACCGTGCTGTTCCAGTCGCTCGCGATCATCGACTATCTCGACGAGACCTATCCGAGCCCGCCGCTGCTGCCGTCCGATCCGCTCGGCCGGGCCCGGGTGCGCGGGCTGGCGCTGATCGTCGCCTGCGAAGGCCATCCGCTGCTGACGCCCCGGGTGCGCCGCTATCTCGACCTACGCGACAGCCAGCAGAACGCCTGGCGGCGGCACTGGACGGTCGAGACGCTGGCGGCGCTCGAGGGCCACCTCGCCGGCCACAAGGCAACCGGTCAGTTCTGCCACGGCGATGCGCCTACCGTCGCCGACATCTGCCTGGTCGGCCATGTCACCGCGGCGATCAATCAGCAGATCAGTCTGTCGCCCTGGCCGACCGTGAAGCGCATCCACGACACCGCGATGGCGCTGCCGGCGTTTGCGAAAGCGCATCCGTCCGCGCAGCCCGATACGCCTGAGGCGATGCGGGCGAAGTAGGTGGCCCTGTCGTCCCTGCGAAAGCAGGAACCCATACTCCGCGGCCCGTGTTGTGAACGGGGCTCGTCGTTCCGCCATCACACAACAATGACCATTTGTGGTTATGGGTCCCTGCGTTCGCAGGGACGACAGCGAGTTTGTGGCTCCGCCGCTGTGTCATGGGCACGCGTCCGCATTCAGTGGCAGGGGCGCAAACTCCATCACCCGTCATTCCGGGGCAGCCCCAACGGGTCGCGCGAACGCGCGCCCGATGACAGGCTCCGGGCTCTCGCTTCGCGAGCCCTCAGGTGCGCAATTGCGCACCGGGGAATGACGATGGAGGAAGTCCCGCTATCGCCCGGCTTCGCTCTCCATCGTCCGACGAACCCGCTCCCGCACCGTCCGCGCGATCGCGGCCGGTGCCTCGTCGGGGATCGCGAAGCACGAGCTCGCGTTGATCTCGCAGAGCACGTAGCTGTCGGCACCATCAGCATCGCGCGGACCGTAGAGGAAATCCGCATCCCAGATCACCGGCAGCGACGCGTCATCGATCGTCAGGACCTGCATCAGTTGCGGGATCCATTCGTCCTCCATCAGCCTTCGCAGCGCCTGGAATTGCGGAGCGTCGGGGCCGTGCATGATGCGCGGTCCGGGCTGGGCTTCCGGTGAGTCCGGACCTTGCGGCGGCGGCGGGATCAAGGCCTTGATCAACTGGTGTCCGAAGCCCGCGACCTTCGCTCCGCTCACATAGCAACGGATCATGCCCTCGGGCAGCCGCGGCTGGAATGCCTGATCGATGATGCAGCCGCCCCACCCGAAATACGGCTCGCAGCGCGCCATGAAGACCTCCAGCGGAATCTCTTCGGGTTGGCTGCCGCGCAGTGCGTGGAGCACGCGAACCGTTGTATCCGCATCCGACAAGGCCTCGACCTTCCAGACGCCCTGCCCGCCATTGCCCCGGTTCTGCTTGAGCACGCGCGGCCCGCCTGCGCGAAGCCGCGACGGGAATTCGGCACGGAAGGCCTCCGCGGTGGCGTATCGATGCGTGTCGGCACCCCAGCCCAGGTGACGGGTTCGGTAGAGCACGTCCTTGACGCCCATCTTGAGGATGACGTCCGGATGCGCGCTGACCCATGGACGTTTCATCGGCCCCTTCGCCGCGACCTCGCGCAGCAGCGGATCGAGCGCTGTGCGCGTCTTGCCCTGATGGATCGGATCGACCCAGACGAGGACGCCGTCCATTGTCAGCAACTGGTCGCGAACGGATTCGGCGAAAGTCTCGTCATAGACGACGGGAACGGCCTCGATGCCGGAGGCTTCGAGCGCTTCGAAGACGCGAACGAAACGGCTGTTCTGCGGCGTCGCATCGCCGCGCGACGCGGCATCGCCGCGCCACAGGATCGCAATCTCGGAACTATGAGATGTGTGCTGTTCGGTGTCCATATAAAGCTCCACGACGTTGAGTGTCGCGCAGAGCTTGGACCGAAGTCTCACGGGGAGTCTGCCTGATCCCCGTGGGAAGGACTCTAGACCACCGCGCGCAGCTTTCAAGATCGAAATCGGATGACGCGGATCGGATGCCGATGCCGGATCAGATCATGATCCCGTGCAATCCCGACCAGCCAGTATAGAGGCCGACCAGCACGATCAGCGCGGCGGACACATAGGGTGCACGCTGGGCAAAGCGGCTGAAGCCACCCCAATGACGCTCGACGTGGCGAAGGCTGAGCGCAGCCGCAACACCGGCCGAGACCATCGTGATGGCAAGCCCGATGCCGAAACAGAGCACCAGCACGAAGCCGAGGCTGAACTGCTTGAGCTGGAGACAGAGCAGCAGCACGGTGATCGCCGCCGGGCAAGGAATCAGGCCGCCGGTCAGGCCGAACAGAATGATCTGGCCCGTCGTGACGGTGCGTCCGGCAAAGCGCTTGCGGATATCGGCGGCGTGCGCGCGGGCATGTGCATCGTCCTCGTCGCCGAGATCCATATGCGCATGGTCATGCTCCTCGAACAGGACCTCTGCCGTGTCCGCCCGCACCGAGACCCGCGCCTTGAAGGCGTGCGGCTCCGGAATGTCATCGATGCTCTCGAGATAGCCGTCCCGCTCGGTGAAGCGAAAATGCTGCTCGCGGCCGTCGGGGCGGATCGTCACGACCTCAACCTCGCCGGCCGCCGGCAACGCCCCGGCCTCGCTGCGCAGCCGCCAGCGCGGCGGCACGCCATCCTCGTAGACTTCGAGCGACAGCGGCTGCCCGGCCAGGGTCAATTGGCGGGTTTCGTCGTGATGATGGTGATCATGATCATGATCGTGATGATGGTGATGGTCGTATTCGCCATTCTGCTCGCGCCAGGTGCGCCAGGCCATCCAGGCCGCGATCGCGATGATGATCGCAGCCGATACCAGTTGCAACCAGGCTTCGCTGCGTTCGCCGGACCATTGCTGGCCGAAATGCAGCCCCGCCAGCGCGATGATCCAAACGATCGCCGTGTGCGAGATCGTGGCCGACAGGCCAAGCAGCACCGCCTGAACCACCGTGCCGCGGATCGCGACGATGAAGGCCGCCATCATCGTCTTGGAGTGGCCAGGCTCGAGGCCGTGCAGCGCGCCGAGCAGGATCGCACTGGGGATGAACATCCACGCATGCGCGCTGCTTTGCTGGAGCAGTTGAGACAGATCGGTCATGTGCTTCACTTCAAATAGGTACGAACGACGTCGATGAGGTCAGCGGCGCCCTGCGCCTTCTCGGGATCCGCTTCCCGGGCAGGATCCACCACGTGATGGCGGATGTGATCCTCAAGCAGTTCCGCGGTGAGGCCGTTGATGGCGCCGCGAACCGAGGCCACCAGCATCAACACGTCGGCACAACCGAGCTCGGACTCCAGTGCCCGCTCAATGGCCTCCAACTGGCCCTTGATGCGGCGAACCCGGCCGACGAGCTTCGACTTGTGCTTGATCGTGTGCGACATTTCGATAATATAGGGGGGTACCCTATATGAGTCAATTCGCTCCGCGCCCGGCAGTGGCGCGGGGAAGCTGGCTGAGCTTGCGCCGGTGGCATGGCTTACCTTGGGTTTGCCGCACGGACGGCATTGAACACGGTCAATTCAAGAGCAAGACTAACGAGGCAACTGGCGAGGGGACGTCGCGTGAAACTCCACATCCTCATGTTAGCCATTCCGGTCCAAGAGGAGCATCGGGCATAATGACGGGAATTCCGATCACATCGACGACCTGCCGACCGAGGTCCGGCAATACATCGCGGGGATTTGCCGAGGACCAGCCAGCGCCCAACACGACTTCGCAACCTATTCGCCTCGCGAGAAGCGCTGGCGGATCAACCTGGAATACCTCCGGTGCGATGGCGTCGGCGCGTTCCATCGGGGCAACCAGTGCCTGGACGTGGACTTCGTTGAGGTCGGCTCGCGATTTCGCCCCGGCGCAAAGCAATTCAGGGATTGCGGCTTCTAGATCGCAGCAATCGCGACAGTGTCTGTATCTCGCGGCGTGCCTTGCGTTGCACCCGAGATATTGTTCCTAACCGCGCAGGTGAAATGTTCGTGACAGTGACGTGGACGTTTCGTCGATGACGGCGATGCACTCAGGTTGACATCGATCGGCACAAGGTCTTAATTCGAAGCACGGGGATGTGCGATCTCCCCGCGAGGCGACATGCCCAAGAATCGCGTCCTGTTCACCAAGGACGCACCATGTCGTCATACACATCGATCTCATCAGAAAAATTGTCTCGTCTCATCGGCACCGCCAAGGCGCCGGCCCTCGTCGACATTCGTATCGATGAGGATTTCGCCGCCGACCCGCGTTTGATCCCGGGCGCTGTCAGGCACTCCCATCGCGACGTCCAGGACTGGGCTCCCGGCCTCACCGGCCAATCCGTGGTGATCGTCTGCCAGAAGGGACAGAAGCTCAGCGAAGGCGCCGCCGCCTGGCTCCGCTGCAACAACATTGCGGCCGAAGTCCTCGAGGGCGGCCACCTCGCCTGGAAGGAAGCGGAGCTTCCGACAATTCCCGCCGACAGGATTCCGAAACGTGACGGACGGGGCCGTACCGTCTGGGTGACGCGATCGCGGCCGAAGATCGATCGCATCGCCTGTCCATGGCTGATCCGGCGCTTTGTCGATCCCGCGGCTGTGTTCCTGTTCGTCGCATCAGCGGAGGTCGAGGCCGTCGCCGAACGGTTCGACGCCACGCCGTTCGATATCGAGAACGTGTTCTGGAGCCATCGCGGCGAGCTCTGCACCTTCGACGTGATGGTCAAGGAATTCGGCCTCTCGACGCCGGCGCTGGAGCGGCTCGCGACGATGGTGCGGGCGGCGGACACCGCGCGGCTCGATCTCTCGCCGGAAGCGCCCGGGCTGCTCGCCGCCTCGCTCGGCCTGTCGCGGATGTTCGACGACGACCTCGAACAGTTGAGCGCCGGGATGCTGCTCTACGACGCCTTCTATCGCTGGTGCCGCGATGCGACGAGGGAAACCCACAACTGGCCAACCAGCAAGGTGAAGCCGTGACGGCGATGACCGTCCGGTTCGGTGCGAGGATGCCAGGCATCCTCGCATCAACCTGCATCGCGGACGTCCAAGTGCGGCTGCCGGGCAATATCTGAACTGACAGCCGCGCATCCGAACAACCTGGGGCAGCACAACACAACCAGGAGAACGACCATGCAGAAGCGGAAACTCTTCCACCTCATCCTTGCGCTCGCGATCGCGGGCACCGCGGTGCCCGCCCGTGCCATGACACCGGACGAGCTAATCGCGAAGCTTCAGGCCGCCGGCTACGCCAACGTCAGCGACGTCAAGTCGACGGCCGAGGGCATCACGGCAAAGGCGACGAAGAACGGCAAGCCGGTGAGGCTCGTGATCGACAGCAGCGGTCAGGTCAAAGAGCAGGACTGAGCCTCAGGGAAATCACAGCAACCGAAACAATCGAGGAACGATCATGTCCAAATCAACATTCGCGCTGTGCGTCGCTCTGCTCTGGCCTGCCACGGCTCTCGCAGCGACAACCGACGGCAGCGAGCAGCAGGAAGCCGTCGTCACATTGGCCGAAGCAGCTGCCGTCCAGCCGCCGGCGACCCAGACCCTGCGTGGCGTTGTCGACAGCGTCGACGAACGCAGCGACACGATCAGGGTACGCCTGTCTCCGGACCGAACGGAGCCGTTCAGGGTTCAGGACGGCCTGCTCTTCAACGCCGTCCGCTTCGGCGATCCTGTCACGTTCTCGGTGCAGACCATCTCCGGATTCCAGACCATCGTCGGGCTCACGAAGGAATAGAGTCGCCCCCCGAGCATCAATGACGACGCCGTCAAGCGTATCAGGGGCCCGCACACTGTCCTCGACAGGACGACGAACACGAAGAGCTGAACCGATAGACGGAGGAATCGCAGACCATGAACATCAACGGGGCGATCATTCACATGTGGAGAGTCCGATGACCATCAACACCGAGCGCCGAAACTTCATCGCAGCGGTCGGCGCAGCCACCGCTTCAGCGGCCGTGCTTGGCGCCAACCTGGCCGCTGCCGAAGCCAACCCACAGACAGGAGCCAAGGCCATGTCCTATCAGGCAAAGCCGATGCCGTTCGACCCCAAGTCGATCACCGGCATCTCGGAGAAGATACTCGTCAGCCACTACGAGAATAACTACGTCGGCGCAGTGAAGCGGCTCAATGCCATCGGCACCCAGCTCGCCGAACTCGACTTCGCCAAGGCGCCGAATTTCATGATCAACGGCCTGAAGCGCGAGGAACTGATCGCAGCGAATTCAATGATTCTGCATGAAGTCTATTTCGACGGGCTGGGCGGCGCAGGCAAGCCGGGCGGCGCGCTCGCCGAAGCGATCGCGCGCGACTTCGGCAGCATGGAGCGCTGGCGGACGGAATTCGTGGCCATGGGCAAGGCGGAAGGCGGCGGTTCGGGTTGGGTGATTCTCGCCTACTCGCCGCGCGACAAGCGGCTCGTCAACCAATGGGCCGCGGATCATACCACGACACTCGCCGGCGGACGGCCGGTCCTGGTGCTCGATATGTATGAGCACGCCTATCACATGGACTTCGGTGCTGCCGCGGCCCGCTATGTCGACATCTACATGGAAGCCATCCGCTGGGACAACGCCGCCAGACTGTATGAACAGTACGCGAAGGAAACCTGAGGAGAGCCCGGTGAAGAAGGGAACGAACGAGGCGGCCTCCTCAGCGCCATGATGACGGCCGCCGCGGTGACGCCAACGGGAATGGGGCTTCCCGCTCACGGCATTCTTGAGCCCACCTCGGAGTCGCAATGAGAGGCAGGGCTTCTGCTACGGAGGTTCACAGGTGACCACACCAACAGATTCGCAACGCGGCCATTTGGTAGAACTGGCGCGCTATTTTCTGCGCCTCGGCTTTCTCGGCTTCGGCGGACCGGTTGCGCTGGTCGGGCAGATGGAGCGGGAATTGGTCGACGGCAAGAAGTGGCTGACCAAGGAGGAGATGAAGGAATCGATTGCCATCTGCCAATCGCTGCCGGGGCCACTGGCGATCCAGGTCGGCATCTATGTGGCCTGGCTTCGCGGCGGCTTTTGGGGAGCATGGATCGGCGGCTGGTGCTTCATTCTGCCCAACTTCGCCATCGTTGCCTCGCTCGGCGCACTCTATGTCTATCTCGGCGACCTCCAGCCGGTGACCGCGATCTTCTACGGCGTCAGCCCCGCCGTCATCGCGCTCATCCTTCACTCCTGTTACCGGCTTGCCAAGCTCGGCATGGAAGACTGGCTGCAATGGGCGATCGCGACAGTCTGCCTGGCCGTCACGGTCATCCTCCAGGCCGAAGTCGCAATGCTGTTCATCGGCGCGGGCATCGTGGGCATTGCGTATTACGGCAACCTGCTCAAGCGGACGCCTGCGACCCTGCCGGGGATTGCCATCGTGCCGGCCGCCGCCGTCGGTCCGATCGCCCCCGTCGCAAGCGGGTCTACGCTATCCAAACTGCTGCTGTTCTTCCTCAAGGCCGGCTCGCTGACATTCGGCAGCGGGCTCGTCATCGTGCCGTTCCTCGAGCAAGGGCTCGTGCAGCAATATAATTGGCTCGACGAGCGGCAATTCCTCATCGCGGTCGCGATCGGCATGATCAGTCCGGGACCCGTAGTGATCACCGCGACGTTTGTCGGCTACCTCGTGGCGGGATTCTGGGGTTCGGTCGTCTCCACGATCGGCATCTTCCTGCCCTCGTTCCTGCTGGTGCTGATCGTTGCGCCACTGCTCGCACGGCATCGCGGAAACGCCAACGTTCAGGGCTTTGTGAAGGGCGCTTACGCAGCAGCGATCGGAACCATCCTCGGCGCGTGCATCCTGCTCGGCAAGATCGCCATCGGCGACTGGCTGACGTTGCTGATCGGGGTGATCTCGTTGGCCATCCTGTTCCGCTGGAAGGTGAGCAATCCGCTTTTGATTGCGGCTACCGCTGTGGTCGGCCTGATTGCCTATCCATGGCTGCAACCGGCGTGGGTGATGGTGCACTGATCGGACGCAAATCCCTCATCCGGCAAGCATGAGCCAGACCGGGCACACGGGCATTGTCCACACGCATGGAACTGCCTTGCGACCCTCGCTATTGTCGTGGCCGCAAGTCCCCATGCACGGAGCCCGCGAGGTGCTGAAGCTTTACAGGTCGTCGACTTCTGATTGGCAGACCATCGGCGCCGAATTGCCGTCCGACATCATCTGGGTCGATCTGCTCGATCCCACGGACGACGAAAAACAGTTCGTCGAGCGCGTGCTCGACATCCGCGTCCCCACCCAGAGATCATTGGGCCAGATCGAGGCGTCCAGCCGCCTCGTCAGCGATCATGACCGGCTCTATCTGAGTTCGCCGGCGGTGCGGCTCGACGACAACAACGAGGCTGAGATCACCAATATCGGCTTCGTGATCGGCCCAAAGGTGCTGGTCACGGTGCGGTTTGCGCAGCTCGCCACGTTCGACGAGATCATGAAGCGGATCGGCACCGACAAAGACCTGCAGAACGGCATGTGCGTGTTCACCGCGCTACTTGAGGCCATGGTCGATCGCGGCGCCGACGTGCTGGAACAGCTCGGCGCCAAGACCGACAAACTGTCGCGCGGCGTGTTCAAGGGCGGCCTGGTACGGAGCAAGCGTCCGGTCCGCTCCAGCCGCAGGCTGCGTGAGGCGCTGGAGAATATCGGCGAGCTGGCCGATCGCCTGGCCAAGGCGCGCGACGTGCTACTCGGCGTCGGGCGGGTCGCGAGCTTCGCCGACGACGTCGGCAATGAATGGATCACATCGGCATCGAAGCGGCGGCTCGAGGCGGTGTCCAAGGATGTCGCTTCGCTCGGCGACTACGAGACGAGGCTGTCGGACAAGATCCAGCTGCTGCTGGACGCCGTGCTCGGCTTCATCAACATCCAGCAGAACGACCTGTTCAAGATCCTGACCATCGTCTCGGTGGTCGGCGTACCCCCGACCATCCTGGTCGGGGTCTGGGGCATGAATTTCAAGGTGATGCCGGAGCTCGGCTGGACGTTCGGCTATCCGCTGGCCTGTGCCGCGATCATCGCCAGCGGCCTGCTGCCGGTGCTCTGGTTCAAGCGGCGCGGCTGGTTCGATTAGGTGGCTGGCTCGGCGCTCCGCGCTTACACAAAGAGACCTTCAATGCTCTCAACAGGACGCACTGTGATGGAGCCACCGGCGGAAGGGTTCCCTCCCCCCTTGCGGGGGAGGGCTAGGGAGAGGGGTAAGCCCCGGGCGATAAAGTTGATATGCGCACTGCCCTTTGCGCCTGGCCTGCGTCGCCGTTGTTTCCTTGAGAGAGTGCGCCGAGTGGTACCC
>NZ_VKHP01000440.1 GCF_010811875.1 Bradyrhizobium uaiense | reverse complement strand
CCGGACACGTTGATCATGCTGGCCGAACCGCCGGCCAGCACGTTGAGCGTTCCGCCGGCTGCAACGAACGTTCCCGTGCCGGCCGTGCCGCTGATGGTGCCCTGGATGACGCCGCCGGACGAGACGTTCTCGATGCCGCCGCTGGACACCACGACCGTATTGGACGTGGTCCCCATCACGTTGAGCGTGCCGCCCGCGGAGACGGTGGTCCCGACACCGTTGGAGGATGCCGAGACCAATCCTCCCACCAGGACGTTTTCGATGCCGCCGCTGGAAATGAAGACGTTGCTGGTGACGGTGCCGCCAAGGTTCAGCGTGCCACCCGACAGGGCGATGTCGTGCGCCGTTGCGCCGGCGGAAACATTCATGGCACCGCCGCTGAAGACCGCCTCAACGGCCGCATTGCCGCCGGAGAGAATATTCAGGATGCCGCCGCTTGAAACACCGGCGCCAGTGGTGACGCCACCAGCGGAAACCGTCTGGTTGCCACCCGAGAGGATCGTGGCGCCGGAATCGACGCCACCACTGAAGACGGCCTCGAATCCGCCAGACAGGATAGTGCCCGTCGCGTTGCCGCCGGCTGAACCCGGACTACCGCCTGCGCCGAGTTGGAAGTAGCCGCCGCTCAGCACCGTCGTGCTGGCCGCCGTGCCGCCGCTCAGCATGGTCATCCCGCCGGAGTTGGAGATCGTCGTTGCGGATACTGCACCGCCCGAGGTGACTTGCGCGCCGCCGTTGCCGGCAATCGTGGTGGACACCGCGAGGCCACCGGAGTTTACATCGAGCTGACCGCCCGACACGGTCGTGTTGCTTGCGGTACCACCGGCCGAACCACCCGATCCCTGGAACGGCTGGTAGCCGAGTTGCATGACGCCGGCATTGCCAACAGTGGTGCCCAAGGCCGTGCCGCCTGCGAACACGCTCTCCATCCCATTCGCGGCGACGGTGATGGCGGAGGTCAAGCCACCCGACAGAACGTCGAGGATCAGGCCAGTACCTACCGAATAGCCGCTCACGACAGCGCCAGGCCCCACCTCAAGGTTGGTGCCGCTACCGAAAGTGGTGTTGGAAAGTTGCGAAACGGACGCTCCGCTGACCAGTTCTACGGCGCCGAAATTGGTGACCGAAACGCCGCTGAGGGACCCGCCTGAGAACAGCTTCAGCAGACCACCATTGACAATCGTGACGTTTGCCGATCCGCCGGAAAGGACATCGAGCTCACCGCCGCCGGAAACATTGGTACCGTTCGCGACACCTCCTGACGAAACGGTTTCCAGGCCGCGATCGTGGATATTGATGTTGCTGGTCGTGCTTCCCGCGAGATTGAATTGGCCACCGGCATTCACATTGATGTCATGGGCGGAGGCGCCGGCTTGCAAATTCAGCGCACCGCTGCTGTCGACAGCAACGTGGTTGACGGAGGCACCCGCGGATGCATTCACTGTGCCGACGACATTGACCGTTGGCAGGCCGGCCGAATCCGATGATCCGTTGATGGCACCACCGCCGGAAACGTTCAATGTAGCGCCGCCCGCAATGAACACGGAGCTCGTCACCGTACCCAGAAGGTTGAGCGTTGCTCCGCTCGATACGGTAAAGTCGTGAACGGTGGCGCCGGCTGCGATGCCGGCCGCGGCCCCGGACGACAAGGTGAAGAACTCGGACAGGCCTCCGGAGAGGACATTGAGCGAGCCTCCCGACACCGTAAAGGACTGCGCATTGCCGCCAGAAAGCACGTTCAGCGTGCCGCCCGACACATCGAAGCTCTGCGCGTTGCCTCCGGAAGTAACATTCTCCGTGCCACCGGAGAAGACCTCCGAGTTGCTGGTCTGAGAACCCGCGAGATTAAGGATGCCGCCACTGCTGACGCCGAAGTCGTGGATCGTCGCGCCAAAGTCGGCGGTGACAAGGCCGCCACTCCTGACCGTGAAGTAGGACAGCTGACCGCCCGAGGTCACGCTGACCGTGCCACCCGACACGATCGTCTCGTCGCTGCCGGGAGTGCCCGTCTCGATGCCGCCGGAAGCGATCACAACAAGGCCGCTCGAAAAGACCTCGACGTGGCTTGTCACGGTTCCGGCAACGTTCAGCGTGCCGCCCGACGACACGGTGAGGAACGACGCCGCACCGCCCGAGTAAACGTTGAGCATGCCGCCTGCATACACCGCGGCCGAGACGCTGAGACCGCCGCTCGAGATATTCTGGCTGCCACCGGAGATAATCGCGGCGCCGCTGTCGACACTACCGCTCGAAATCACCTCGGAGCCGCCGCTCAATTGCGTGCCAACGGCGCTGGCGCCGGTCTCAATGATCAGCGTGCCGCCATTCAGGACGGTATCGCCGGATTCAGTGCCAGAAGACACAGTAACGGTCACGCCGCTGGAAATCGTCTGCATGGCTCTGCCTCCAGGCCAGAATGAAATTCATTTGCCCGTTTCGGGCATCGATTGCCTGTCGGCGTCGACGTCCTTTACGCGCTACATTTTGCCGCCGACCGGAAATCCCGGTATGCGGTGAATAATCTGCTTGACGTGATCGGCGGTAATCAGCCGCGTGCATTCAAATTGTCGCGGTGAATTTGCATGCCGCGGACACCACAGAAAATCCTTGTGGTCGAAACGCTCCCGCGGATCGTTCCAGCAACTGTTGCACGCGTGAAAATTGACAATGCGGTAGGGCGTTTCGAATTCGTTGGTCGGATGGGTGAACCCGCTGATCATCACGACCGGCGTCCCCGAGGCCCATGCAAGCCACGACAGGCCGCTCGACAGGCCGATGAAGAAGTCAGCGTGCTTCAGGTAGCGAAACCGCT
>NZ_VKHP01000439.1 GCF_010811875.1 Bradyrhizobium uaiense | reverse complement strand
GGTGGGGGTCTTTCCACGAGTCGTATCGCTGAGATAGCCCCCACCCGGATCGCATCTCCGATGCGATCCGGCCTCCCCCGCAAGCGGGAGAGGCCAACCGAATTCGCGGAAAGACCCGCGCGCTTCATATGCGATTCCTCTCCCCACAAGGGAAGGAACAGACCGAGTTCTCGTCATGCCTCTCCGCCTGATCTTCATGGGCACGCCCGATTTCGCCGTGCCGACATTGCTGGAACTGGTAGCGCATGGTCATGAGGTCGTGGCCGTCTACACCCGTGCGCCGAAGCCGGGCGGACGGCGCGGCCTGCAATTGCAGCCGACACCGGTCGAGCAGGAGGCGCGTCGGCTCGGCATTCCCGTGCTGACGCCGAAGACGCTGAGGACGGACGAAGCGCTCGAGGCGTTTCGCGCGCATGACGCGGATGCCGCCGTGGTCGTCGCCTATGGCATGATCCTGCCGCAGGCCATCCTCGATGCGCCGAAGCTCGGCTGCTTCAACCTGCATGCTTCGCTGCTGCCGCGCTGGCGCGGCGCCGCGCCGATCAACCGTGCCATCATGGCGGGTGATGCCGAGAGCGGCGTGATGGTGATGAAGATGGATGTCGGTCTCGACACCGGCGACGTCGCGATGGCCGGGCGGCTGCCGATATCAGACAGCATGACGGCATCCGATCTGCATGACGCGCTGGCGCCGCTCGGCGCCGATCTGATGGTACGCGCGATGGGCGGTTTGCAGCGCGGCGGCTTGCAGTTGACCAAGCAGAGCGCGGACGGCGTCACCTACGCGGCCAAGATCGAGAAGGCCGAGGCACGGATCGACTGGACGCAGCCGGCGCACGCCGTGTTGCGGCATATTCACGGGCTCTCGCCGTTCCCCGGCGCCTGGTGCGAACTCGCCGGCGAAGGCGAGCCGGTGCGGCTGAAGATCCTGCGCTGCGAGCTGGCGAAGGGCGCGGGTCAACCGGGCGATGTGCTCGACGACGATTTCGCGATCGCCTGCGGCGACGGCGCGATCCGGATTCTCGAATTGCAGCGCGCGGGCAAGGGGCCGATGAAGGCCGCGGACTTCTTGCGCGGTACGCCGCTGAAGCCGCCTGCGCGGCTCAGCTGATGCCGCGCTACAAGCTCACCATTGAATATGACGGCACGCCGTTCTCCGGCTGGCAGATCCAGGACACCGCGCCGACCGTGCAGGGCGCGCTGGAGACCGCGGTCAAGGCGATCTGCGGCGAGGACGTGCGCGTCCATGGCGCCGGGCGTACCGACGCCGGCGTGCATGCGCGCGGCCAGGTCGCACATTGCGACATCGCCAAGCATTTTCCGCGCGGCCGCTTTCGCGACGGGCTGAACGCGCATCTGCGGCCCAATCCGATCGCCGTGCTTGCGGCCGATATCGTGCCCGACGATTTCGAGGCGCGGTTCTCGGCGATCAAGCGGCATTATCTCTATCGCATCACCAACACTCGCGCGAACCTCGCGCTCGACATCGGCCGGGTCTGGCGGGTGCCGCGCGCGCTCGATGCCGACGCGATGCACGAGGCCGCGCAGCGGTTGCTCGGCAAGCACGATTTCACCACCTTCCGCGACACCGAGTGCCAGGCCAAGTCGCCGGAGAAGACGCTCGATCAGCTCGACGTCACGCGCGAGGGCGACGCCATCAGCATCGTGACGTCGGCGCGCTCGTTCCTGCACAGCCAGGTGCGTTCGATGGTGGGCTCGCTGGTGTGGGTCGGCGAGGGCCGCTGGAGCGCGGATGATCTCGCGGGGGCGCTCGCCGCCCGCAACCGCGCCGCCTGCGGCCCCGTCGCGCCGCCGGACGGGCTCTATCTGATGCGGGTGGATTACGAATGATCGCGTAGGATGGTCGTGAACCTACCCGAAAGACCACGCTGTATCTGGTACAGGTGGATTGCTGGTGACCCAATCACTACTGTGCATGGGGTTGTTTTCGATATTTTTGTCCAGTGATGATCTCGTAGCTGGCGACCCGCGCACACTGTCATCGCCCGGCTTGACCGGGCGATCCAGTACGCCGAGGCTTCTCGTTCCAATATTGTCGCCTCTGGAATACTGGATCGCCCGCTTTCGCGGGCGATGACAGTTGGGGCTGCAATCGCCCTACGGTCGCGAGCCTACCCGAAATACCGATCCAGCACGCCGCGATAGATCTTCGTCAACTGCTCCAGATCGGCCACCGGCGTACGCTCGTCGATCTGGTGCATGGTCTGCCCGACCAGGCCGAATTCGATCACCGGGCAATAGCTGGAGATGAAGCGCGCATCCGAGGTGCCGCCCGAGGTGGAGAGCTCCGGCTTGCGGCCGGTGACCTCCTCGATCGCAGCGACCGCGAGATCGGTGAACGGCCCGGGCTGGGTGACGAACACGTTGGAGTTCGACGGCATCCAGTCGATGTGGGCGCGGATGCGATTGCCGCAGGCCTTCACCAGCCGCTCGTCGACCAGCTGCCGCAGGCTCTCCTGGGTGTGATTGTCGTTGTAGCGGATGTTGAACTTCGCCCGGGCCTGGCCGGGGATCACATTGCTTGCGGCGTTGCCGACATCGACCGTGGTGAATTCGAGGTTGCTGGCCTGGAATTGCGCGCTGCCGTGATCGAGCGGCTCGTCGCTCAGCGCCACGATCAGCCGCGAGATATCAGGCACCGGGTTCGAGGCGCGGTGCGGATAGGCGACGTGGCCCTGCACGCCGTCGACAATCAGCGTGCCGGATTGCGAGCCGCGCCGGCCGACCTTGATCATGTCGCCGAGCACCTCGACATTCGAGGGCTCGCCGAGCACGCAATGGTCGAACTTCTCGCCGC
>NZ_VKHP01000438.1 GCF_010811875.1 Bradyrhizobium uaiense | reverse complement strand
CCGCCGCGCGGGGCGGCGGGGCGGGTTGGGCCTGGCTGCCCAATTTGATGCTTTGGGCGGCGCTGGTCGCGGGCGCGCTACTCGGCACATTTGCCTACCGCTCGATCAACCTCGGTGCGATCTGGTTTGCCGCAGCCGCGGCGTTCACGCTCAGTGCGCTGGTTGCCGCAACCGCGAAACGGACGGATTGACAGCGCGCGCGCCTTGGCCGATGTCACGGTCATGACCTCCGCAACCAAAACCCGCGCCGCGTGCCTGATCGGTTGGCCGGCGGCCCATTCCCGCTCGCCGCTGATCCATCATTACTGGCTGCGCACGCTCGGCCTCGAGGGCGGCTATGTGATCGAGGCGGTGCCGCCGGAAGATTTCAAGGATTTCCTGTTCCGCCTGTCGTTGCGCGGCTTTGTCGGCGCCAACGTCACCATCCCGCACAAGGAGCAGGCGCTGGCGCTGTCGGCGCCGGACGCGCGCGCCCGCGCCATCGGCGCCGCCAATACGCTGTGGTTCGTCGACGGTGAGCTGCGCTCGACCAACACCGATGTCGAAGGCTTCATCAACAATCTCGATGCCTGCGCGCCCGGCTGGGACAGGACGGAAGACGCGTTGGTACTCGGCGCCGGCGGCGCGTCGCGCGCGGTGGTGTTCGGCCTGATCGAGCGCGGCATCGCGCGCGTGCATCTGGTCAACCGCACCATCGACCGGGCCCGTGCGCTCGCCGACCAGTTCGGCGCGCGCGTTCATCCCGCGACCTGGGACACGGTCGGTGAGCTGCTGCCGCGCGCCGGCCTGCTCGTGAACACGACGTCGCTCGGCATGCATGGTCAACCCGCGCTCGAGATCGATGTCGGTCTGTTGCCGCAGAGTGCGGTTGTTTCCGATCTTGTCTATGTGCCGCTGGTGACGCCGTTGCTTGCCGCCGCGCAGGCGCGCTCCCTGAAGACCGCCGATGGGCTCGGCATGCTGCTGCACCAGGCGGTGCGTGGCTTTGAACTGTGGTTCGGACAGCGTCCGCAAGTCACCGCCGAATTGCGCGCGCTTGTCGAGGCCGATCTCACAAAGACTTGAGGCCAGGAATAGCGTCTCCGGGCCGGGGTCTCGTGTTAGTCCCCCCGCGTTCCCTCCCGGAGATCAACCATGCCTGCCCGCCGTTTCCATCTCGTTCGTCCGTTCATTGCGTTTGCAATGGTGACGGCGTCCACGCTTTATGCGCTTGCGCAACAGCCGCCGACGCCGACGCGGGTGCGCGGAACCGTCGAAAGCGTCGACGGTGATACGCTTGCGGTGAAGTCGCGCAGCGGCGAGGACGTCAAGCTGCATATGGCCGGGAATATGGTGGTGCTCGGCCTCACCAGGATCGGGCTATCCGACATCAAGGTCGGTTCCTTCATCGGCACGACCACAGTGCCCGGCCCCGACGGCGTGCCGAAGGCGGTCGAGGTGCATGTCTTCCCCGAGAACATGCGCGGCACCGGCGAAGGCTCACGGCCGTACGATCTGAAGCCGAACAGCAGCATGACCAACGCGACCGTCGCGCAATCCGTCGTCGGCAATGACGGCCATACATTGCAGGTCAAGTACAAGGACGGCGAGAAGACGGTGCAGGTCACCCCCGATACGCCCGTGGTGACCTATGTTCCCGGCGACAGGGCGGACCTGAAGGCCGGCGCCAAGATCATCGCCTTCATGAAGAAGCTGCCCGACGGCTCGTTTGAGACCGACCGCGTCAGCGTCGGGCGCGACGGGCTTACGCCACCGATGTGATGCGAACGCCAGTCTTTCAACGCGTCGTCCCGGCGAAAGCCGGGACCCATAACCACCGATGATAATTGTTGAGAAGAGCTGGGGCCACAACGTGCCTAATCTCGTAGGGTCGTGGTTATGGGTCCCGGGTCGCGCTTCGCTTGCCCGGGACGACGAAGACCATCCGGGCTACGGCAGAACCCTCAAACGCATCACCTGTTCGTTATCGCCGTAACGGATCCTTCACTCGGTGCGTAGTTGTCGTGCGAGCCGTCGCTCCCGCAAGGAAGTTGTGGCTTGCACGGAATACCACCAATTCCCCGGTGTTCCCTGATTCGCCAGCCAAACCCATGAGGAACACCATGCCGAAATCGACGCCATTCGCCGCATTGCTTCTCGTTGCCTTTGCCTCGGTTGCATCCGCACAGCAGCCGCCGACGGTGCGCATTCGCGGTACCATCGAGGCCGTTGACGGCGCGTTGCTGTCGATCAAGTCGCGCGACGGCGCCGACATGAAGGTGCGGACGACGGATAACGTCGCCGTGTTCGGCGTCGCCAAGACCGATTTGTCGGAGATCAAATCCGGTTCCTATATCGGCGTCACTGCGATGCCCGAGCCTGACGGGACGCAGAAGGCGATCGCGGTTCACATCTTCCCGGAAAATCAGCGCGGCGCCGCCGAAGGCTTTCGCCCCTGGGACCTGCGCGCCAACTCGACCATGACCAACGCCACCGTCGCCGAGACGGTGCAGGGCACCGACGGCCAGAACATCCTGGTGAAATACAAGGACGGCGAGAAGAAAGTCGTGGTGCCGCCGGGAACGCCGGTCGTCACCTTCGTCTCCGGGGACAAGTCGGAACTGAAGCCCGGCGCCAAGATCATCATCTTCGCTGCGGCAAAGAAGGAGGACGGCACGCTCGAAGCCAACCGCGTCAATGTCGGTCGCGACGGAATCGCACCGCCGATGTGAGTAATCGCCATCCCGCCCACAAGCGTCGTCCCTGCGAAAGCAGGGACCCATAACCACAGGGTTGTGTCGTTGAAGCGCGCTGTGGCCGCAGCGTTGCGAAGCGATTGCCATCGGCGGTTATGGGTCCCTGCTTTCGCAGGGACGACGCTTGTGGGCGGGATGGCGATTACTC
>NZ_VKHP01000437.1 GCF_010811875.1 Bradyrhizobium uaiense | reverse complement strand
GCTGGCGATGGGCAGGACGCGGCTGTACGACTCGGTGAGGGCGGGACAGGGACGCTGGTGGGGGATGGGGAAGACGAAGGGGGGCGGACGCACGGCGGAGAGGAGCCGGGCGGTGGAGAGAAGCGGCCCGGCGATGTGCCGGTGGGCGCCGTGATGACGCCGCGCCACGAGGTCAGCCTGATCGACCTCGCAGCTCCCGCGCCCGACATCCTGTCGACGTTGCAGAAGAGCAATCACTCGCGCTGCGTAGTGTTCGACGGCAACCGCGATCATGCGCTCGGCATCGTGCAGGCCAAGGACGTGCTCGACGTCTACCTCGCCGGACAGACGCCCGACATCCGCGCGCTGACGCGCGATGCGCCGATCATTCCGGAAACCGTCGACGCCCGCGACGTGGTCGCCATCCTTCGTGACTCCGCGGTGCATATCGGCCTCGTGCATGACGAGTACGGCACCTTCCAGGGCGTCGTCACCAGCGCTGACATCCTCGAGGCCATTGTCGGCGCCTTCCACACCGAGGAAGGCCCGGCTGAGCCTGCCTATGTCAGGCGCGACGACGGCTCCTACCTGATTTCAGGCTGGATGCCTGCGCTCGAGTTCAGCGAACTGCTTGGCATCGTGCTGCCCTCGCCGCGGCCCTACCAGACCGCCGCCGGCTTCCTGCTGCATGCGTTCGGCGCGATCCCGGATACTGGCGCGAAAACCGCCACGCAGGGCTGGCAATTCGAGATCGTCGACCTCGACGGCCGGCGCATCGACAAGGTTCTGGCGAGCAAGCATACGGCGGCCTGACATTGCCAGCCGGCCGGCCTGTTGATAACGGGCAGGACAGCGAAACAGGCGGCCGCTGTGTGCTATCGGCATAACGGCCGCCGAAATCCCTCCGAGTGAACCCCACGGAATTGATCCCATGCGCATTACCCTTGTCGGTTCCCGCCATTTCGGCGTGACGACCCTGAGCATGCTGCGCGAGCACCACGTCACGCTCGTCAGAGTGGTCGTCCATGACGGCGAGGACCGGCTGGCGGCAGCCGCCAGGGCGGCCGGCATCGAGGTCGTGGTCCAGGCCGATCCAAAGCTGGTGACAGCCGCCGAGATCGCGCCGGGCACCGACCTGATCGTGACTGCCCACAGCCACGCGCGCGTCAGCAAGGAGGCGCTTGCCGTGGCCAAGCTTGGCGGCATCGGATACCACCCGTCGCTGCTGCCGCGTCACCGCGGCATCGCAGCGGTGGAATGGACCATCAAGGAAGGCGATCCGATCGCCGGCGGCAGCATCTATCACCTCGCCGATCGCATGGACGCCGGTGCGATCGCCGCCCAGGACTGGGTATTCGTCAAGAAAGGCGAGACCGCCCGCGATCTCTGGGAGCGCGCGCTGGCGCCGCTCGGTCTGCGTCTGCTCGCCCAGGTCATCGACTACGGCAAGGTCAATGGCTCGCTGCCGGCCAAGCCCCAGGATGAGCAGTTTGCGACCAAGGCGCCCAATCTGAGCCCCGGCAGGCACTGATCCACGACTTGGTATCTAAATACCCCAATCTTGAAGGGCGCGAGCACATTTCCCGTTCCTGGCCGGGAACCAGATTCAACATGATGTGTTTGAGTTCACAGGAACAATCGGGGGTTCCCGCAACGCAGCAAATTTTGAACACATTGTGACAGGATAAGCCGCGTCATCACACGAAATTACAGGGATTTGATTCATGCGTTCGATCCGCATTCGCGACCTGATTTTGGTCACTTCGGTCGCTTCGGCTGCCGCCCTCACCGCCGCTCCCGTTTCCGCTCAGCAGCCCTATGACGGCCTTTGGAACGTCACCGTCGTCACCAAGACCGGAAGCTGCGAGCCGTCGCAGAGCTCGACCGTGACCGTCGCCGAAGGAAAGATCTCGGCGCAGGGCGCAGCGGTCTCCGGCACCGTCGGCAGCGGGGGACTTGTGCGAGTCTCGATCAATGGTGCATATGCGAACGGACAACTCAGTGGCAACTCCGGATCGGGGAAGTGGAATGGGGCATCAGCTGGCGTACCGTGCAGCGGCCGATGGGAAGCATCCCGTCAGTAAGATCACCAGCGTATCGCGTTTCTTCGCCATCACGCGGCGGCCAGCAATCGCAGCCGCCGCGTTTTTCGTGACCGCACTCGCAAGCACCGCGGGCCATGCCCAGTCCGGACCATTCGCCGGCATGGCGGGCACTTGGTCGGGCGCCGGCACGGTGACCCTCGACGATGGCTCCAGCGAGCGGATTCGCTGCCGTGCGACCTATCACGTCGGCGGGCCCAGGATGACCATGAGCCTGACCTGCGCCAGCGACGCCTACAAGTTCAACCTGGCGGCCGACGTGCAGGCTGAAGGCAGCGCGGTCTCCGGCAACTGGAGCGAGACCAGCCGCAATGTCAGCGGCGACCTGCGTGGTCGCGGCGGCGGCGGCAACTTCCAGGTCGTGGCCAGCGCCCCCGGCTTCAATGCCGACATCTCGATGCGCACCTCAGGCAACAAGCAGTCGGTCACGATTAGGGCCGACAGCCAGTTCCGCGGCGCCAATATCACGCTGTCGAAGTAACCGGCCTTCAGACAACAACGCCCCCGGGATCCAAATCTCGAGGGCGTTTTTTGTTGGCCATGCGATCGCTAAGCTGTGCGTGGCTTGCCGAGATTCTCGGCGGTCTGTTGGATGGTGCGGGCGATCAACAGCGCCTGCTCCTTGTTGACCGCAAAGTCATGCACGCCTTTTTCCGTGGTCATGGAGATCACCATGATATCCGGCTGTTGCTCCGGCCAGCCGGTCGCGAACCCCGTGAGGAGCTCGGGCGCAATTTCCCGCCGTCGACGCTGCTCTATATCGACGGGCTGGTCGATCAGCGCGCCAAGGTCGAGATCGAGGTCACGGCGTTCGTGCCCGCAGCATAGGACATTCAGACATGAACAAGA
>NZ_VKHP01000436.1 GCF_010811875.1 Bradyrhizobium uaiense | reverse complement strand
GGCTCGACGCTGGCGCAGGCGCAGGCTGCCGATCCCGTCGTCTATGCCCGCCGCGCCGAACACGTAGACTGCGCCCTGCTCGATATAGAGCTCGGCGGCCGAGGCCGGCGTCTCGAAGCCGAGCGCCACCATCAGCGCCCGCGCCGTGCCGCCATGGGCGACGGCGACCGTGTCGGAAGTCACCGAATGGTACCACTCGGTCATCCGCACCTGCACGTCGACATAGCTCTCGCCGCCCTCCGGCGCCACCATCCACTTCTCGGCCAGGCGGCGGGCATAGACGACGGGATCGGCAGCCTGCGCCTGCGCCAGCGTCGAGCCCTCCCACGTCCCGTAGCCGATCTCGCGCAGCCTGTCGTCGAGGGCATAGTCGCCCGGCGGCAGGCCAAGCTCGGTGCGCACCAGCTCCATGGTCGCGCGCGCCCGGATCAGCGGGCTTGCGACGAACGGCAGCGTCGTCTTGTCACGGCCATCGCGCGCCAGCAGACCGGCGAGGATGCGCCCGGCCTGCGCGGCCTGGGCGCGGCCGCGCTCGTTGAGGGCAATGTCCTGCGCACCCTGAAGCCGGCCTTCGGCGTTCCACGAAGTTTCGCCGTGGCGAATGTAGTAGATCGTTGGCACCGGCATTCCCGTAACGGCTGGTCCTTGCTGAGCGAGCTGTCGGGCGCCTGATATCAAGGCTTCCACGCTTCGAATTTTTCGGCTCCGAGGTACACCAGCGCTTCGGCTGGCGACAAGCCCAAATCGGCCGCAGCTGAGGCGGTATGCGCAGAGATCGGTGCAACCGGAATAGCCACGCCGTTAGGGTGTTATGTTGGGCAAGGCACTGTCGCCGAGACCATCGAAGAGTGGATGCATGACCGCGTTTCGTCAAAGTGTCGAAGCCATGATTCCGGCGCTCCGCCGCTATGCGCGCGCGCTGGCACGTGACACGGATATCGCCGACGATCTGGTGCAGGACGCGCTGGTGCGCGCGCTGCGCTCGGAGCGGCTGTTTCTCGGCGGCGATGTCAGGAGCTGGCTCTATACGATCCTGACCAATCTGAACAAGAACCGAAGGCGCTCGCTGGCGCGGCGGCCGCCCCTGATGCCGCTGCTCGACAACAATGCCGACGCCAGCGGCACCGAGGCCGAGGGACGCGACATCGAGCGCGCGCTGTCGACGCTGGTCGAGGAGCAACGCTCGGTGCTGCTGCTCGTGATGCTGGAGGGCATGAGCTACCGGGAGGTCGCCGACATCCAGGGCGTGCCGATCGGCACGGTGATGTCCCGCCTCGCCCGCGCGCGCGCCCATGTGCGGGCATCGATCGAGGGCCAGCGCCCGGCGCTGCGGCGGGTGAAATGATAATGTGCGCGATGGCAGGTGTTACGCTTGAACGATTTTCAAACAAGATTTGGCAGAGACGACTGATATGACCGACCCGAACATCCCCGTCACCGAAGACGAGCTGCACGCCTACGTCGACAACGAGCTGCCGGCCGAACGCCGCGGCGATGTCGAGGCGTGGCTCGCCGCACATCCTGACGACGCGGCGCGGGTGCAGTCATGGCGCGCGATGGCCGAGACGCTGCATGCGCGCTACGACACCGTGCTGGACGAGGCCGTGCCGAAGCGGCTCGAGCTCGAGCGGCTGGTGCGCCAGCCGCGCCGCTGGATCTATGGCGCGGTGGCGGCAACGCTGATGGCCTTCATCGCCGGCGGTGGCGTCGGCTGGGTCGCGCGCGGCGCTACGGCTGCACCGTCGACCTTCCAGAGCTTCACGCTCGACGCGCTCGATGCCCACCGGCTCTACGTGGTCGAGGTTCGCCATCCCGTCGAGGTGCCCGGCAGCGAGCGCGACCATCTGCAGCAATGGCTGACCAAGCGCTGCGGCTGGGACGTGCGTGCGCCGGAGCTCACCGGGCTGAAGCTGGTCGGCGGCCGCCTGCTGCCCGGCCCGAGCGGGCCGGCGTCGTTCCTGATGTATGAGAGCACGTCCGGCGAGCGCTTCACGGTCTACACCGCCAAGGCGAAGACCGAGGCGACGCAGATGCGTTATGCCGCGCAGGGCAGCGACGGCGCGCTGTTCTGGGCCGATCGGGGCGTCGCCTATGTCGTCAGCGGCGGCACCGACCGCAGCCGGCTGACCCAGGTCGCGCAGGCCGTCTACGATCAGATGGAGAAGAGCGGAGGTTGATCTCCCGTAATTTTACGGGAGATCACGTCGCGAAATTGCGTCGTTTCGAGTAAGTGAATCCAGCCTCACCCGGCGTCCCAATTCCGACATTGAAAACTTCGATTCGCGTCATCGACGCGTCTCATTATCGCACCGGATGCTCACGCGAAGATGATCTGCGCCCGATCCGCCGATCGGCGCACGCGGCCTCGATTGGGGTTTTGTGTACCGCGCTGGTCCCCCTCTCGAGGCCGCACTCCTTTTTCCGCCACCCGGGTCTGCACGCCGCAGGCCAGGAGCTGGACGGCCGGTCATCCTTTGACGCGCTCACAGCGCGGCGTCTACCCCGATAGAATCCGGGGTAGTTGCAGTTTCGCGTCTTCGCGTCTCTGGGGCGCGCCCTCGGCGGTCAGCCGAGGTCGCTTCGCGGATTGTAGGGGTTACGCTCCCGCCACGTCTGCATCAATGCCTCAAGCTCGGCATCGTTCCCGTCCGGAAGGATGATGCGGGTCGTGACGTAGAGGTCGCCGGTCACCCCCGCCTTCGACAGCCCCTTGCCCTTGAGGCGGAACGTGCGTCCGCTCGAGGTGTTCTTCGGGATCGACAGTTCGACCGCGCTGCCGAGCGTCGGCACGCGGACCTTGCCGCCCAGCACCGCCTCATAGAGGGTCACGGGCAGGTCGATCCGCAGATCGTTGCCGTCGATCTTGAAGAACGGATGCGGCGCGATCGAGATCGTGATCAGGAGATCGCCGGGCGGATGGCCTTGCGCGGTGTCGC
>NZ_VKHP01000435.1 GCF_010811875.1 Bradyrhizobium uaiense | reverse complement strand
CTCACGTGGGCGGGCAGGCGGCCGCGCGTGCCGCCGGCGGGGCCCTTCTTGCGGGCCCGCGCGAGCGGCGCGGCGCGGTCGAGGCGGAGATAGGAGACGCCTGCGGTCTCCCGCCGCGCCATCGATTCCGGCACGATCGAAATGCCGAGCCCCGCCGCGACGAGACTAAGGGTCGAAACCATCCGCGTCGCCTCCTGCGCCACTTTCGGGCTGAAGCCTGCGGCGCGGCAGGCGGCGATGATGCTGTCGTAGAGGCCCGGACCGGTCGGGCGGCGGTAGAGGATCAGCGGCTCGTCGGCGAGCGAGGCCAATGAGATGCGGCGACGCGTGTCCTTGCGGGCACGCGAATGATGGTCGGGCAGTGCCACCAGCATCTCCTCGTCAAGCAGATGCGTGATCGTGAGGTTCTCCAGCCGCTCGCTCGGCGAACGCACGAACGCGGCATCGAGCCGATCGGCCTCGACGGCCTCGATCAGCTCGCCGGTCGAGGCCTCTTCCAGCGAGAGCGTGATCGCAGGCGCCCGCTCGCGCATCTCGCGCATCACGCCTGTCACGAAGGGATGGAAGGCGGCCGAAGAGGTGAAGCCGATGGCGAGCTGGCCCTCCTGGCCACGGCTCGCGCGTCGCGCGGCCTCCACCGCGAGGTCGGTGTCGCGCAGGATCGCGCGCGCCCTGTCGACGAAAGCGCGGCCGGCGGCGGTGAGCTCGACTCCGCGCGGCTGGCGGCGGAACAGCGGCGCGCCGATCGCGGCTTCCAGCGCGCGGATCTGCTGGCTCAGCGGCGGCTGCTGGATGCCGAGCCGCGCGGCGGCGCGGGTGCCTCGGCGACCGCGACGGCATAGCGAAGATGGCGCAGCTCGATCATCGGAGCGATCCATATGCAATAGATATGAAGATTACTCTGTCCATATATTGGATATTTGGCACGCGGCCAACTAGAGTCGGCCCAACAACAACGCGAACCGGAGCCGCCTCGCCGATGGACGCCATACCCGCCGCTCAAACCACCAAGCATGCTGCACCTGATATCGGCGAGTTGTTCACGGGCTTCTTCATTCTCGGACTGACCGGCTTCGGCGGCGTGCTGCCGCTGGCGCGCCACATGATGGTGGAGAAGCGGGGCTGGCTCTCCGGTGCCGAGTTCACCGACCTGCTCGGGCTCTGCCAGTTCCTGCCGGGCGGCAACATCATCAACATGTCGGTGGCGGTCGGGCTGAAGTTTCGCGGCATCCCCGGCGCGTTCGCGGCGATCCTCGGCCTGATCGCGGTGCCGACCGCGGTCGTGATCGGCCTCGGCGTGATCTATGGCCGCTTCGCCGACGACCCGGTCGTGCGTCATCTGTTCGGCGGCCTCGCCGCCGCGGCCGCAGGCCTCCTGATTTCCACCGCGATCAAGATCGCCTGGCCGTTGCGCCGTGATGTGCTCGGCCTCGTCATCGGCGCGCTCTGCGTGCTGGCGATCGCGGTGTTCCGCCTGCCGCTGTTGCCGACGCTGCTGACGCTGGCGCCGCTCAGCATTGTCCTCAGGTCGAGGCAGGCATCATGAGCGGAACGCTGGTCACGCTCGCGCTGATCTTCAGCCAATTGTCGCTGCTCGCCTTCGGCGGAGGCAACACCATCCTGCCCGAGATGCAGCGCCAGGTGGTCGACATCCATCACTGGATGACCGCGCAGGAATTCGGCGCGCTGTTCGCGCTGGCGCAGGCCGCGCCGGGGCCGAACATGATGGTAGTCCCGCTGGTCGGCTGGCATGTCGCCGGCTTCTCCGGCGTGCTGGTGACCTCGCTCGCCAAGTTCGGGCCATCGTCGCTGGTCACCGGCTTCGCGCTTCGGCTCTGGGAACGCTTCAAGGACCGCCCTTGGCGGCGCACGGTACAGGCCGGGCTGGTGCCGGTCACCGCCGGCCTCGTCACCGCCAGCGCCATCGTCATCACCCACGCATCGGTCTCGAGCTGGGGCACCGTCGTGATCGCCGCAGGGGTCGCGATCGCCACCACGACGACCCGCATCCATCCGCTGCTCGCGCTCGCCGCCGGCGCGGTGCTCGGCCTCACCGGCATCGGCCAGCCCTGACCCGCGGCGAATCGCGCGTCGTTCCACGACGCGCGCGTGCGCGCTTTCGCCGCAATGGATGCGTCGTCACGAGCGGCTATGTTGACGGTGCCATGATCGACATGTTGAGCATCGACACCCGCATAGCGCGCCTCGGATTGCGCGCCGGACGTCTGCACGCAGGCAATTAGCCGGCCGGCGATCGCGCGCCGTCCGGATTCTCGACGTCGTCAATTCATAACACCATCAAAATCATTCGGCCCGTCGCGTCGCACGAGACATTCGTGCGCCGGCGTCGCCGCGCCTGCGATCAACCGCAAAGATCATCCGACATGACCCGAACCATTCAGAACGACTTTACCGCTCCCGCATTACCGCCGATCGTCATCACTGCGAGCGAAGCGCATCGCCTCAGCGCGCTGGCCGATTCCAGCATGGCGGTGTTTCCACGCGTGGCCCAGTTCCTCGCGCGCGAGACCGACCGGGCCCGGGTCGTTGCCGACGATTCCGAACTGCCTGACGTGGTCCGGATGGGCTCGCGCGTGCGCTACCGTGACGACGAAACCGGCGATGTCAGAGAGGTCGTGCTGGTCTATCCGCACGAAGCCGACATCGCGCTGCGACGCATCTCGGTGCTGACGCCGGTCGGCGCCGCGCTGATCGGATTGTCGGTCGGCCAGACCATCGACTTCCAGACCCCGAGCCACCAGACCCGTTCGGTGACGATTTTGGCCGTGAAGCAGCAGAGCTAGCCGGCGCCTCGCGCTCGTAGACACACGCAGCGTGAGTGAGCCACCGGCCGATGGGCTCCCTCCCCCCGTTGCGGGGGAGGGTTAGGGAGAGGGGTGCCACACGGCGTGCTCTCTCAAACGAGCGACGAACGGCGCACAAGCAATGTTGCGATAGCAAGGCGCATATCGATCATCTCGCCCGGAGCCACCCCTCTC
>NZ_VKHP01000434.1 GCF_010811875.1 Bradyrhizobium uaiense | reverse complement strand
CTGGCATGTTCTATCATCAGGCATAGGCATAGTTATAGAAATTGACATCACTACCTCCGGCGCGCCAACGCTGGAGAATCTCAGATTGCCAGTCGGTCCGCAACGCGCGATGGCCTTGGCGCTTACGGTGAAGCTTATGTGCGCCGTGCTTGAGGTCTCGCCGGCGGCATCACGCCTGGCGCGAGCGCCCGGTAAGCGCACGCACAGCCGCCAATATGGGCGCTTTTGGCCGCGGTCCGACAGGTCCGTCAAGACAGCGGCGGGCGCTATGGCAGCCCGTGGGTCTACGCCGCCCTACGGGTACAGCGACGTGGCGCCAGCCGTGGCCGGATCGAACGGCCGATGCACCGGCGCGGCGTCCTCGGCGGGATCGGTCGAGGCAAGATGTTCGCGGCCGTGGTTGGAAACGATGGCTCACTTCTCCGTGAGAATCCGATTGATGAGCGACTCGCCGGACGGCTAGCAGACCGAGCCGCGCTTGGATCTTACCGGATCTAACCTTATCTCCGACAGTCACCGAATAGTGCCAATAGCCGCCTGGATTTGGTTATTTGAATAGTGGCCGCCCCGATGTGCCTCGTACGTTGTAGGGGGTCATTACTTCTTGACAAAACCTGACCATTTTCGGGATCGGATCAACAGAAGAGGTATGAGCTCGCACGCCGTGAGGTTGAGCGGCGCAAGCGGGAGGAAAGTTCGATCGCCGATCTATATGAGGAAGAATGCCAACAGGCTAGTGTAGAGGAGCACCATACTTGCAGCGGTCAGCGCCAGGAGGCCACCTGAGACAAGGTCATGGTTGCGCATTGAAAACCTCGTTCGCGCCACGCATGCGCAGGCAGCGGCGCCTGCTCTCCGTCATCCGGACTCCGGTTCTTATTGCTCAAATTGGCTGTACTATTTCTGCCGCTGTCGCGAAAGGATGCATTTTTTATGCGCCCTGGTGGCTCAGTCCGCCGCATTCTGCAGCAAGAGAGCATATCGAGGACCACATCTCTCTTTCCTTATCGGTTCGCTTCGCCTCATCCTATAACCGGCTGTGAGCCGTTTCATAATTGCAATACAGTTCATTGAGTATGCTGACTAAATGTGCAGGTCTCTGAGCCTTCTTATGGCTTGCGCAATCACGTTGGCGGCACGTGGATGATTCAATCCCACACCCGGCGGAACCCATGCCGGCAGTCAATGTGCTCTAACCCGAGCCATTATCCGGCAGAGAGGACTGGTTGATGCAATCCGACAACCTCGAGGGGACAGAATGACCGCTCAGACTCGCAGCTCCGATCTGGATGGTCCCCTTCGCGGCGGCCAGCACCTCTTCCGCCTTAGCATGGGGCCAGCTGGGCCATTTCCATCATCGCGGAATTGGCAGCGGCATTTGTGTCCGGTGGCGCAGAGCAAGCTTCGAGAGTTGATCGGCGGCGCCTCTCTCGCGGCGATCTCAAATTGGGCCGATAACTACAAATTCACGTCGGAGGGAAAGAACACCGATCGGTGGCATTTTGTCAATATTTGACATCAAACGTTCGACATACGATGCCACGATCGATTGCAAGGATCTGAACGACCATGGCAGCTGCATCGTGCAAGGCCTGCCCGCAGCCATTGCCATCCTGAAGGACAAATCCCACTCCAACGAAGACAAGGCTGCGTGCGTTGAAACTCGTTGTACACCTCGCCAGCGATCTCGAACACCCGTTGCATGCGAGCGAACGCAACGGCGACAAGGGAGGCAACAAGCTGCAGGTTGTCCTACACGCCAAGTGGCCCGATGGCACAGCGTATACCAAGGCGTCAACGTTCCACAGCAAGTGGGACGATTCCCTGGTCGACCTGCAGGCCTATTCGTGGGGGAGTTACGCGGACGCTTCCGATGCCGCTCCACTACCGACCGTGGAGGGTCCTCCATTCGACGAAGCATGTATCGCAGCCTTGGCGAACGATGCGCACGCCTTGGGAATAAAGGCGTACCAGCTCCTGCCAACAGCGCCGCCGGATAGAAGCATCCGTCCATATCCTGAGTAACTCAAGCGAAATGAATTTCGCGCGGCGTCTTACTAAGGGTTTCGATGCCGTTTTTCGTAACGAGCACGTGTTCACTGCAGCCGAACCCGCCATCGTAGCCCGAGAGATATTCCACATGCGTTTCCTGTGACGGTATTTTGTCTGACATACTCGTCATCTAGTGTTCCGTCCCGTAAGTTCGTAGCATAATTATTGCAGGGGTTTCGGGTATCCTGATCGAAGGAGATACCCGATGCGCACCGGACGGCCGAAGGCGACGCTGACGATTTCCAGCGACGAACGCACGCAGCTCACGGCCATCACGCGGTCGCGCTCGCTCCCTGCGGCGCTGACGCTGCGGTCAAAGATCGTGCTGGCCTGCGAACGTGAGCCGAGCAACGCCGTCGTGGCGACGCGGCTTGGTGTCGGTCCCCATACGGTCGGCAAATGGCGCAATCGCTTCATCGCAAATCGGATCGAGGGGCTCTACGACGAGATGCGTACCGGCAGGCCCCGCACGGTTGAGGATGAGGCGGTGGCCGAGCTGATCACCAAGACACTCGCTCGCAAGCCCAAAGCCGCGACCCATTGGAGCGTGCGCGCCATCGCCAAAGAGACGGGGCTTGCCAAAAGCACCGTTCATCGCCTGTTCCAACTCTTCGGCCTGCAGCCTCACCGCACCCGCAGCTTCAAACTCTCGACCGATCCCTTCTTTGTCGAGAAGCTGCGCGACGTGGTCGGGCTCTATCTCAATCCGCCTGACAAGGCCGTGGTGCTTTGCGTCGATGAGAAGAGCCAGATTCAGGCCCTCGAACGAACCCAGCCCATGCTTCCCATGGGGTTCGGCTACATTGAAGGCGTCACCCACGACTACGAGCGTCATGGCACGACCACCCTGTTCGCCGCCCTCAACGTGCTCGACGGCGCAATCATCGCTCAATGCAAACCCCGGCATCGTCACCAGGAGTTCCTCGCCTTCCTGCGTCACATCGAAGCTAACGTGCCGCCTCAACTGGACATCC
>NZ_VKHP01000433.1 GCF_010811875.1 Bradyrhizobium uaiense | reverse complement strand
GCGCGACCGCAGCGCGCTTGGCGGCGGGCCCTAGCATTTTTTTGAAAGGAGCTCGCGAAGTGCGGCCGCATCGAGCATCTGCTCGGCCAGAAGCTTCTTCAGCTTCGCGTTCTCCTCTTCCAAGGCCCTCAGCCGCTTCGCTTCGGAAACGTCCATGCCGCCGAATTTGGCCTTCCAATTGTAGACCTCGGAAACACCGTGCTTGCGAGCCAGGTCGGCTGTCTTCGCCCCAGCCTCATGCTCCTTCAATACGGCGATAATCTGCTCTTCCGTGAACCTTGCTCGCTTCATCTGTCCGTCCTTCTTCGGGCCGGACTCTAACTCCTTCTGGAGGAAATACGCAGTGGCAGGTCAACAGCACGCAAGTCATTTGCCTCTCGCACAAGTTACTTCAAACTCCTCGGCATAAGCGTGTCGTCCGCTACAAGCGTTAGAGGACTGAAATTGCGATTGGCCATAAAGTTCGGCCGCGGATTTGGTCGCTCAAGAAGTCCGTTCGACACACTATTGTAGGTGACAATTACCAACCTGCGGTCCCATGGCATGCTATTTGTACTGGAGCAATGAAACAAGCAGGGGTGAAATATCAAGATGGAGCCACGCGCTC
Source organism: Bradyrhizobium uaiense (assembly GCF_010811875.1). Classification (GTDB taxonomy): domain Bacteria; phylum Pseudomonadota; class Alphaproteobacteria; order Rhizobiales; family Xanthobacteraceae; genus Bradyrhizobium; species Bradyrhizobium uaiense. The sequence goes on along the minus strand of NZ_VKHP01000433.1, from coordinate 2,444 downwards.
CTTTGAGCGATACAACACCATTCTGACCGATTGCTTGCTGCAACAGCGATCGCTCCAACGTGTACTTCAGTTGCTTACTTGTGTGATGATGCCAGTCATGGGAATCGGAGCCAGGCTCGAACTTGCGGATTTCGTGTGCATCGTCATCCAATGAGCGCCTGTGCGTTCTCGGTACTGCCAGCATAGGTCCGTTGAATTCCGCGACATCATCTAAGAACAGCACGAAATTGATCGCTCGAGGACTAGGCATTCCATCCTCGTTTCGCCAAAAAACATAGTCGTCGTGCCAAGGCCATACCTCCCCATTCAAGCCCCTTTTTGCATTTATTTTGAACTGATGAATGTACACTTCATCGGCGAGCAGTTGCTGGGCTGGCTCCAGCAGCCTTGGGTGGCGGGCAAATGTGTACAGGACGTCGCTGTGAAGATGGACTCCGTTGACCGACCTGACCGTGAGGGCGTCCCCTTCGAGTATCTTGCCTTCGATATCGAGACCCAAAACTCTTTCGGCCTCGTCGCAAATTAGCTCGAGCTCCGAGCCGGAAAAGGACTCGGGTATGATGACATATCCGTCTCGTTCGTATGATATCACCTCTGAAGGCCTTAGTCGCATCTGCTACTCTCCATTCAAAGCTATCCGCAAGCTCGCTACAGACGCCGCATTCCGCGGCGTGCACCGCACCACGCAACATCTGAGTGTTTATCTTGCAGAATGGAAAGGACGTAAAGAGCTCCTCGCAATATGTTTGGGTGACTACTCTCTAGCACATTTTTGATGACGACTACTCGCGAAGACGCTTTTGATAACTAGAGCCGAAATATTTTCCTGATCTGGCTTTACCAGAACCAAATCCCGGAGCATGAACCAGCGCTGCTTCTCCCGCCTTAACAAGCAGAGGCAGACGACTACCACTCGAGAGGATTTCATGCGCTGGTCTAAGCTAGTAACGATGATTGATCTGCATGCAGAGGGAGAGATCGGCCGTGTCGCAACGGCGGGGTTTGGCACGGTCCCCGGCGACTCGATGATGGAAAAAATGCGCTACATCAATGAAATGGATGATACAATTAGAAGGTTTACTGTATTCGAACCGAGAGGAGCCGCCACCTCAACTGTTAATTTGTTATTTCCTCCGATCCGCCCAGAGGCCGCGGCCGGTTTTATTGTCCTCCAAGCTGACAAAGCACATGCTATGTCGGGCTCAAATGCGATGTGCGTCGCCACGGCGCTGTTGGAAACAGGTTATATTCCCATGCGGGAACCGTACACTCGGCTCAAGCTGGATACGCCGGCTGGTCTTGTTAGTGTCACGGCGGAGTGCCGGGGAGGACGATGTGAGCGCATTGCATTGGACATGCCACCCTCCTTTGTTCACGACCTTGAAGTGCGTCTTTCCGTACCAGAAATTGGAACAGTGATCGTTGATATTGCGTATGGCGGTGTGTTCTACGCGCTAGTCGACGCCGCGGCGCTCGGAATACCGATCAACCGGACAAACGCTCGCCGTTTGGTCGAACTTGCAAGCCCAATTAAGCGGGCCGTCAACCAACAGGTACGCGTCCGGCATCCAGACTTGCCGGAAATCAACCACGTTAGCTACGTCATGTTTTGCGAGCGGGGTAGCGATCCTTCGCTCATTCGCGGCTGCACCGTTATTCCGCCGGGCAGGTGCGATCGTTCGCCGTGCGGAACTGGCACCGCGGCTCGCTTGGCGGCTATGTATGCGAGGGGCGAGGTCCGCTTGGGTGACGAGCTGCGAGCCCAGTCGATCATCGACACCGAGTTTCAAGTGGAACTAACCGGACAAACCTGTATTGGCTGCGGTAGCGAAGGCGCCGTGCTGTCGCGCATCTCAGGGCGCGCCTGGATTTTTGGTATGTATCAATGTGCGCTTGATCCCACTGACCCATTCGCATTCGGCTTTGCATTGTCGGACACTTGGGGTCCGGACGTGGACGAAATGCGAGCAAGCCTTTCCACTTCAGGTTAACTAGTCGTCCTCCGATACGGCCTGTGCGGCTCCCGCCCATATTCCAGCGCTATTCTATTAAGCACAGGCTCCGCACATGAGGGCTCCGACTTGAGCGTACCCATTCGGCGTAGGCCGCAGGGTTACCGCCTGAGTAGTCCAGGGTTCTCTTTATAGAACTTGATGAGCTCGATGAGGTTCTCGATTCCGAAGTCGGTGAACGCCTGGACGCCGTCTTCTCCGATGCCGTAGACCCAGATGACGCCGTCCTCGATCTCCATCTCGTTGGCAATGTCCCACGACCAATCCTCATCTTCGCCGAGGTCGTTTGCGACCTTGGTAATGGTTGACCTGCCACCGAACATTCATCCAACAGCAGTTAGAGTCTCGGGGTTTTGTACGCCGAGTGGCGCGGGTGGAGCAACGGGCGATCGGCGGAGCTGGTCGGGGTTGCGCAGCCGATCGCCCGTTGCG
>NZ_VKHP01000432.1 GCF_010811875.1 Bradyrhizobium uaiense | reverse complement strand
GTGCGCTCGAGGAGCTCGCCATAGGGTCGTCTGGGAAACTAGGGAAGGGGCCGGCATGGTCGTTTTCCAGAATTATACTCAGTCTGCGGAGTGAGTATAAGAGGCGTGGAACCCACTGTTCAGCGATTTATACTCACTTTGCAGAATGAGTATAAGGACGGTTAACCGTGGTTCCGCGTGTAGTTCGGGCCAGCCTGACTCGCCGGCGGCAAGTGCTTCCCCGAAGCGCACGGCGCACTTCGCGATGACAAGGGAGATTCGTGGTGCCCTCGGCGCGCGACCGACCGTGCTCGTCGGCATGATGGGAGCAGGGAAATCCAGTCTTGGCCGTGCGCTCGCCAGGCGATTGGAGTCGAGGTTTATCGATTCCGACAAGGAGATCGAGGCAAAGACCGGCAAGTCCATAATCCGAATCTTCGCTGAGGACGGCGAGGCGCATTTCAGGAATCTTGAGGCGAATGAGATCAAGCGCGCGCTCGAGCAAGGGCCCGCCGTGCTCTCGACCGGTGGCGGAGCATTCATGATCGATGACGTCCGGCATCATATCGGCCGGAAAGCGGTTTCGATCTGGCTCAATACCAACGAGGACGTGATCAGGCCGAACCTGAAGCACAACACCAAGTGTCCCAAGCTGCGAACCTCCGATCAAGACCAGACCATCTCGGACCTGATGCAGGCGCACAATTCTATCTATCGGCTTGCCAATCTCACGATCGCCCCGCAGCACCGGCGGGATCTCAAGAGTGCGGATGCTTGCATGACGGCGCTACACGCCTATCTGTGCGACGCAGGGCAGGGGACTGGGCAGGCCGGCTTGTTCCAGGAGCTTCCTGATGCGCCGGGCTCTCAAAATGCGGAGCCCCGAGTATGATCGTGGAGCAGGTACAGGCCGCCGCCGCCTCATCATCAGCGAGGATTCAATCGTCAGGCATCCACGCCAGCCCCGAGGCTCCGGTTGATCTGCCCTCCACATCGCACGTGCTGCATGATGCGACTTTATCGCCGCCCTCGACCAAAGTTCCGGATGCTCGCAGGCAGGCCTTGGAGTCCACGGCCTCGCTGCGGGGACGCAGGCTCGTGCTCGGCACCCAGGAATGGCTGGGCGACGGGCATATAACGGCGGATTATGCGTTGCTGGAGCAAGAACTGCAGAGGGCGAACCTTGGTCTGGCAACGCAGATCCGGCTCGTGCCGCCGGCGCCAGTTCAACTGTTGCGGTTGGCGAGGAACAGGAACGACGTCGAAGAAACGCTCGGGGGGAATCGTCCGGGACCACAATGGTAACGAGGCGAATTTTTTGTTGCTGCCGGTGAACGATGGCGAAGCTGGTCAGGAAGGCTCCCATTGGTCCCTATCAGCGTCGCTGCGGTCTGTCAGTCGCCTTGTCGTTCTTCAGGACGTCAAGGTCGAAATCCTTGGGTATGCGATGCGACTTCAAGCGTCGGGCTCGATTCACCCGTTGAGCTATGGCGAGGGCATTGAGACGTTGCGCCGGGCGAACTCCATGGGAGCGCGGCCCCAGTCCACATGCTGCCCATGATATTCGTCAATATACGTGCGCCAGCGAGCCGCCTCTCGGAAGGGGAGGCCGTGCAGTCTTATGAAGGCGCCATGCATATCTGCTCTGACCGCGACTTGTCAGGCTCTGCGAAGAAACACCTCGTGCTCCAGGCCTGGCGGTCCAATGCTGGCTATGTAGTCCAATCCGCGGATGGTCAATGTTGTGTCCGGCCGAATTTCGTTCGGGAGCACACCGTGTAGCCGCATTCCTTCCTTGAAGTCTTCGCTCGCCCACTGCTCACCATGCTCCCATCCTTGCGGAAGATACAACTCGAGTGCTGGCACCATAGGTTGCGATTGCGCCGGCTGGAACGCCGCGTCGGCCGTTGAATTCTCAAGATCCCATGATGGCATCGAACTTGGCTGATTGACGCTGTCCGCCGGCGAATGGCCAGCGAACGCGAACATCTGCAGAAGCTCGGCAGTATCCAGGCTTTGGGTCGGCAGCCGCCCGGCTTGCTCGGCCTCGAGCCAAATGCTGTCGGGATCGACGTTCTGGTGCAGCGAGGGAACGGTCGCGCCGGGCTGATTGACGCTGTCCGTCGGCGAATGGCCGCCTGAAGCGACCATCTCCAGGAGCTTCGCCGTATCCAGACTCTCAGTGGGCAACAAGCCAGCCTGCTCCGCGCCCGACCAGATGTCCCCAGGATCGACAGCGTCCGACAGCCGGGGACCAACCGGATCCGGCTGAGTGACTTCGTCTTCTGGCGAATGGCCGGGAGAAGCGAGCATCCCCATAAGCTCTGCGGTATCGAGACTTTCGGTTGGCAGCTGATCAACCGGAGCCATATCGTCCTGACGCTCCGCCAAATTGTCGATCGTCTGCGAGAATGTCGGTTCGTCATCCAGGAGCCGCCGAAGCTCCTCCGGGCCGACACTTAAGATCGGCGAGCAGGCCAGAACATCATCTGCCAGCGCAGCTCCGTCCGCACCGGAAGTGCGCTCGGCATTGCGGTATTCACGGATCATGCCGAGCCCGCGGATGAGGCTCTTATTGCTCGGAAACAGCTTATTTGCAAGCTCGAGGAGTGCGATGTGGCCTAGCTGATCAATCTCGAGGCCGCGGGCGGCGAGGGCCCCTGCAAACTTAAGGAGATTCTTGACGGAGGCTTCGACGGCTTTCCTGGGGCGTTTACTGACGGCAGCCGCGTCCTCGATGAGACTCTTGTCTTTCGCGGAGGGAGGATAATCGAGTGGGGTGCGCCTTTCCAGGATAGCTGGGTCACGATACTCGAGAAGCACCTCAAGCGCGGAGCTTATCTGCTTGTCGCCCTCGTGTGCTGCCTTGGCATGCGCAAGAAGCGCATGATGATCCAGCGCTGCAATTGTCAGTCCGCGGGCTTTTAGAGATTTCGCCAGCCTGTGAAAAGCCTTGTAATATGTCTCGATTCTGTTGGGTATCCACGTCCGACGCGCGGCAGCTGCCTGGACGGCGCCGTCGATCAGGCTTTCATCCTCTTCGGAGAGAAAGTCTTGCCGCACTTGATCAGGATCACGATACTTTCGCAGCGCGCTCAATGCCGAAAGCAAATTGGCGGGCTC
>NZ_VKHP01000431.1 GCF_010811875.1 Bradyrhizobium uaiense | reverse complement strand
CCGCTGGCCCCCGCCCTCGCCGTCCTCCCATGCCCCTAAGCGCCGTGGCGGCCCTCTCTGCGCACGTGCACGCGGCAATCGGACAGTTGATCGCGTGGTTGCTCGGGGTACCCTGTGTGCCGTCGATAAGCGGCTCGCCGATGCCGGCGCCGGCATACGAGATGAAGTTGAGGACGCCGGTTGCAGTTCCGGACAGGCGACGGCCGAAGATGTCGGGGCATAACGCCCAGAACGACGACGCCGGACCAAACACGAAGAAGCCGCACAGGAACAGCCCGGCAATTCCGATCAGGCTGCCGTGAGGCACGAGTTCCATCGCGAGCGCGATGATCGCGGCCAGCACCATGTAGGAGATGATCGCGAGATAGCGCCGCGACTTGAACAGAACGTCCGAAATCCAGCTGTTGGTTGACGCGCCGAGCGCCATGCCGACCGGCAGCGCGACGGTGATCCAGACCGGGTCGATCACCGTCGCCGCCGATTTCCAGTTCGGACCGAGGAAGTGGACGGGGACCCAGACCAGCAGGGCATATCGCGCGGCGTTCTGAAATCCGATCGACAGGCCCGTCGCGTAGAGCCGCCAGTTCGAGAGCACGGCGCGATAGCGCGCGCCGCTTGTCTTGCTGTCGACCTCGCTATCGGCGTCCGCCTCCTCGGGCGACTTCTCGTCCGCCGGGCCCTTGAGGCCGAGATCCTCGGGCCGCTCGCGCACCACCAGGAACATGACGATGGCGCCGAACAGCATCAGGAACACCGACAAGCGGAATATCCAGCGCCAGTCGAGGCCAAGCGTACCGAGAATGATAATCGGAACGAAATAGGCGAGGACCGACGAAAAGCCGGACATGCCGACATAGAACGAATAGACGAAGCCGCGATGGCGGTGTCCCCACCAGTTCGAGAGCAGCCGGCTGCCCGGCGCGAAGCCCATGGCCTGGAAATACCCGTTCAGGCCCCACGCCAGCAGCAGGGCGACGAAGCTGTGTGACAGGCTCGTCGCCCAATTCGCCGCGAACGAGAGCACCGCCCCGGCGAGCATCATGACGCGGCCGCCCCATTTGTCGCCGAGGTTGCCGTTGATCGATTGGCCGAGCGCGTAGGCCCACAGCATCGAGGCGCTGACCCAGCCGAGCATTTCCTTGGAGAGCCCGAGCTCCTTCTGGATGCCGGGGATGGCAAAGCCGAAGGTTTGCCGTCCGAGGTAATAGAACAGGTAGCAAAAGGAGACGCCGAGCAGCGCCGTCCATTTGTAGCGCCGATACATCTGCGCCGCATCCGTTTCGGTTGCGAACGCCCGTGCAAAGGCCTGCCCTGTCTCGAGCATGGCGTATCCTCCCGTGTTTTCTGTTTTGGTTTATTGCGCGCCGTTCAGCGCAAACTCGAAGATGTCGAAGTTGCGCATGCGTCTGGTCTTTGCCAGCTTGCGATAGCTGTCATTCAGCTGGTGCGACAGGATGAAGGGCACGATCTGCTCGCTCAGTCCGCCATGCGACCTGAGGCGATGGCCGTCGAGTCCGCTGAGATCGTGCTCGGTGCGGGTCGAGCCGATCGTCGTGTGGGTGTCGCCGATGGCAACGAAATCCCCTTCGCGGTCGAGCGGCATCTGGTAGCGGCTTGCGGCGCTCGGCCCGTCGAGCACGAGTGCAATTCCCGGAATCGCCGCCGCCGCCTCCATGACCTCGGCAAGGTCGAGCCCCTTGCGCAGATAGACGCGCACGAAGGAGCCGAGCGCGCCGTGATGCTTCACGAACGGGTCGGTGATCGGACAGATCACGCGCGCCGCCTGCGCACCGAAGCGCCGGTTCAGTTCGTCCTCGAGGAAGACCACGCGCGGGGTCCCGTCCGCATTCGCCTTGTCGTTCATGCCATGATCGGCAATCAGGCCGACGACGGCGCCGAGCTCGGCAATGCGGCCTACCTTCTGGTCGACCGCGCGGTGAAAGGCATCCGCCTCCGCCTCGCCCGGGCCGTGCGCGTGCTGAACCAGGTCGGACAGCGAGAGATAGAGCAGCTCGGCGCGATCCTGCTCGAGAAGCTTGATGCCCGCATCGAGCACGAACAGTGACAGATCGGGGCTGTACATCTCGGGCGTCGGCCGGCCCACCAGGGCTTCGACGTCCTGAATGCCGTTGTCCGCCATCGTCGCGCTTCCGGCCTTTTCCGACGAGAAGCAGATGCCGCCCTCCATCCGGTGGCCGAGCATCTTGCGCAGCTTGTCCTTGGCGGTGACCGCGGCGACGCGAACGCCGGCGCGCGACATCTCGGCGAGGATGGTCGTTGCCCGCATCGGCGTGGCATCGACGATCATGATCTCCTTGCCGGTCTCGCGATCGAGATAATAATTTCCGGAGATCCCATGAACCGCCGGCGGTGCGCCGGTCACGATCGAGACGTTGTTGGGATTGGTGAAGGTCGGCATCGCGGCGTCGGCGAGGGTTGCGAACCCGCTTCGCATCATCCGCGAGATGTTCGGGAACACCTCCTTCGCGTTGGGGAAGTTGAGATAGCGCGGGTCGCAGCCGTCGAGGCAGATCACGACGGTGGGGCGCGTGGGCTTGCTGTAGGTTCGCGCGTTGACTTCGATCATGGATGGCTCCTTCCGGCCGAGGCCGATAAGCGGTTTCGGCGTGATCCTAGGAAGGCTGCTCGGAATTAAAATTGAATAATTTACCGTTTCATGTAACTTTCATTCCATGAAGCTGCGTGACCTTCCCTTGGTGTCGCTCCGGACATTCGCTGTCGTCGCGGAGACCGGCGGGGTCGCCGGAGCCGCGGAGGCTTTGGGCGTCACCCACAGCGCGGTCAGCAAGCAGGTCAAGCTGCTCGAACGTTGGCTGGGGCAGGCGCTCTTCACGTTGGAGGGCCGGAGGCTGGTGCTCACGCCTTTCGGCACGGTATTGTCGCGCGAGGTCGGGCGCGCGCTGGGGGATATTGCCGGTGCCTGCGCCTATGTACAGCGGCAGCGCGAGCGCCGCACGGTCACCATCGAAGCGCCCGCGACCTTTGCGATGTACTGGCTGTTACCGCACGTGAATCGCTATCGTGCGCAAAACCCTCGCACGGATGTCTGGGTTTCGACCCGCATGACCGGACAGCCGCCGAATTTCTCGGCGCATGATCT
>NZ_VKHP01000042.1 GCF_010811875.1 Bradyrhizobium uaiense | reverse complement strand
CAGCATACAGGACAAAGCGAGCGTTCGATTGATCCTCATGACGAGAAAACAGGGACGAGGCGCCGATGTTCCCGGTCAAATCCTCACGATTTGCGGAAACGGATCAGCGAGAAATGCCCCATCGGCGGCATCGGCCGGCGTTCCGCAAGGCTGACGCCGCCGTGTTTCGCGGCCCAATTGGTCAGCCGCTCCCACGGAAATTCCGGACGCCAGCCGAGCCGCCGCGCCAGCGGCGCAAAGGCGAGCTCGAAGATGCGGCGCGGGCCGCTCTCGGCGCCGATGTGATTGACCAGGATCAGCTCGCCGCCCGGCTTCAGCACGCGAATAAAATCGTCGAGCGTCGCCTCGGGATCGGGCACTGCGGTGATGACGTATTGCGCGACCACCGCGTCGAAGAACGAATCCGGGAATGCGAGGTTCTTGGCGTCCATCACCGCCAGCGTCTCGACGTTGCTGAGGCCCTGCGCCCGTACGCGCTTGAGCGCGCGCCGCAACATCGGCTCGGAAATATCGACGCCGTACAGTCTGGTGGTGCGCGAGTAATCCGACAGCGACAATCCGGTGCCGACGCCGACGTCGAGCACGCGTCCGCCGATCCGGTCGGCTTCCGCGATCGTCGATTGACGGCCCTGATCGAACACCTTGCCGAACACGAGATCGTAGATCGGCGCCCAGCGTCCATACGCCTTTTCGACCCCCTCGCGGTCGATGTCCCCAGCCATTCCCTGCCCCGACGTTACTTTTGCTTACGCATGATCGTTTCGGAAAACCGGTCCCCACTTTTCCGGATCATGCGCTATCCGCGAACCGCTTCGACAATCGGCGCCACCGCATCCTGCGTCGCAACGCGCGCAATGCGGCTCGCGCTCGCACTCCTGATGAAGCCGCCGCCGAGCACCCGCGCCTGCCCGGTCGGCGCGTCGTAGAACACGCAAGCCTGGCCGGGCGATACGCCCTCCTCGCCGGCGACGAGCTCGACCTCATAGCCGCCATCGACGGCGCGCAACCATGCCGGCTGCGGCGCGCGCGTCGAACGCACGCGGACATAAATCTCGATGCCCTCGCCGATCACGCGATCCAACGCGCCGTCGCCGATCCAGTTGACGTCGCGCAGCGCGATGCGATCCATCCGCAACGCCTCGCGCGGCCCGACCACGACCCGGCGCGTCGCCGCATCGAGCTTGACCACATAGAGCGGGTGGCCGGAGGCAATGCCGAGACCCTTGCGCTGGCCGACCGTGAAATGAACGATGCCCTGGTGCTGGCCGACGACATTGCCCGCGAGATCGACGATGTCGCCCGGCGCGATCGCATTCGGCTTCAGCCGTCCGATGATGTCGGTGTAGCGGCCGCTCGGCACGAAGCAGATGTCCTGACTGTCCTGCTTGTCGGCGACCTCGAGCTCGAAGCGCCGCGCCAGCTCGCGGGTCTGCGGCTTGGTCATGTCGCCGAGCGGGAAGCGCAGGAAGCCGAGCTGCTCGCGCGTGGTCGCAAACAGGAAATAGCTCTGGTCACGATCGGCATCCGCCGCGCAAACCAGCGAACGCGACCCGTCGGCCAACCGGCGCGAGGCGACATAGTGGCCGGTGGCGAGCGCCTGCGCGCCGAGCTCGCGCGCGGTTGCCAGCAGGTCGCGAAACTTGACCGAACGGTTGCACTCGATGCACGGCACCGGCGTCTCGCCGAGCGCGTAGCTGTCGGCGAAATTGTCGATCACCGACTGCTTGAAGCGGCTTTCGTAGTCGAGCACGTAGTGCGGGATGCCGATCCGCTCCGCGACGTTGCGCGCATCGTGGATGTCGCGGCCGGCGCAGCAGGCGCCCTTGCGATGGGTCGCGGCGCCATGGTCGTAAAGCTGCAGCGTGATCCCGACCACGTCATAGCCCTGCGACTTCAACAGCGCAGCCGTCACCGACGAGTCGACGCCGCCGGACATGGCAACGACGATCCGCGTGTCTTCAGGGCGGCCTTCAAGATCCAGACTGTTGAGCATCTCTAAGCGGTCATTGGTCACTGTCGCGGTAAGCTTAGGCGCTCCGCGACGAAATTGGAAAAAGCCTTTGTCCAGAGAGCCTTAGAACGCATCCAAGGCCGGGTCGATCGGCTCGGGACGCGTCGGAGGCCACTCTTAATATAGGCCGTATTCCGGGGAGGCAATCCGGCGGACGCCGGGCCTTGCCGCGCGCGGACGGCAAATCTTGCCGCCGGGCAAAAAAGAGACCCGTCGGGAACCCGTTTCGGGTCGCGAGAACCACCCGTAACAATTTGAAATATCTCACTATTTACTACGCGCCATGGTTGGCCCGCTCCTTGCTGACAATAGGCCGGAAGTCTCATTTGCGAGGATTGGCAGTGGTCAGCGTCACGTTGGAAGCATTGGCAGGCCGGTCTTTTCAGGGCGCGACGCGGTCGGCGCGGCCCGATCCCGCTTCGCAGGCGGGGAACGACGGCTTTTCCGCGCTGGTCGACAGCAGCACTGCGTCGACGAGCGACAACAGCCGGTACGACAGCCAGCCGGCGCCCTCGCACCGGTCCGACGATTCCTCCTCGACGACCGACGCACGCTCCCGCGATAACAGCACGGCCCCGGACCGAACGTCGCGGGATGACAACAAGGTCGATGACGACAGCGACGCCGGCGCGCTGCGCAAGACCAAGTCGAAATCGAAGTCGGACGACCAGAAGTCCAGCACCGATGCGCAGTCCACGGACGACAAGTCGGCCCCCACACAAGCTGCCCCGCAGGCGTCCGCATCCAATGCTGCAACGGCCAACGCCGTGATCGCTGTTCCCGTTGCGGCAGCTGCCGCGACCAACCCAACACCGGCAGCCACCGCGCCGTCCGACCAGCCCGCCGCACCGCTGGCGATCGCGGCTGCGGCAAGCTCGGCCATCGCCGGCACTGGTGCCGCTGCCGGCAGCGGCGCGCCTGCCGGCGCCGACACCGCAACGGCGGCGACCACCACGGCGAATGCCGACAAGATCGCCAAGGCGGCCGGCGTCAAGACCGAGGCGCAAGTCACCACCACAGACGCAGCAACGGTTTCGGGCGCAGCGACAGCGACCGGCGATGCGACACTCGCCGCCACGGTTGCCGCCGGAACGCCTGCCACAAAGACCACGACGCAAGCCAAGACACAGGTCGCCGCGAAGGATGCGGCTGCGGCGGCACCTGCCGGCCAGGATGGCGTAGCCCAGGGCAGCGACACCGCCGCGCAAGCCGCGCCGACGACCGTCGTGCCAGCGGTCGCGCAGGCGGCCGCTGTCGCCGGCAAGGCGAAGGCCGCCACGGACGGTGCAGCCGATGCCATCAAGGCCGATGCGAATGGCGACGGCAACGCCGCGCCGACGCCGACGGTCGGCGGCCACGCGGCTGCGCAGGCTCAGCTCACGACACCCGATCCGAGCGCGCAGGCGGCAACGACATTCCAGGCCCAATTGGCGACCCAGACGACGCCGTCTGCGACCGCGCAATTGACCGTGACCAACGCCGCGCAAAACGCCGCGGTGCCGCTCAGCGGACTTGCGATGCAGATCGCAGCCTCCGCCAAGAGCGGCAAGAGCCGCTTCGAGATTCGCCTCGACCCCGCCGAGCTAGGCCGCATCGACGTCCGCATCGACGTCGATCGCAACGGCCAGGTGACCTCGCATCTCACCGTCGAACGTCCGGAGACGCTGTCGATGCTGCGCCAGGACGCCAATCAGCTGCAGCGCGCGCTCGACAATGCCGGCCTCTCGACCGGCAATGGCGGATTGCAATTCAGCCTGCGCGACCAGTCGCAATCGGGCCAGAACAACAACGGCCAGTCCCATCCGAACGCCCATCGTTTGATCGTTGCCGAAGAGGACAGCGTTCCCGCAGCGGCGGCAGGCCGCTCCTACGGCCGCGCAACCGGCGCCCTCGGCGGCGTCGATATCAGAGTGTAAGGAGTTCACCATGGCAGTCGATGCAACCATGCCGACGCCCGTCGTCTCAGCACCGGGCACCAGCAGCGGAACGAGCTCCGGGAGCGGCAGCAGCGGCACCGGCATGACGACCTCGTCGCAGGGCATCGCCGACAATTTCCAGACCTTCCTGACGCTCTTGACCACACAGTTGCAGCACCAGAACCCGCTCGACCCGCTCGACACCAACCAGTTCACCCAGCAGCTCGTGCAGTTCGCCGGCGTTGAGCAGCAGCTGAAATCGAACGATCAGCTGAAGCAGTTGATCGCAATCGAGAAGAGCGCGCAGTCGACCCAGGCGCTGGTCTATGTCGGCAACACCGTGGCCGTCGACGGCAGCAAGACCCAGTTCAACAAGTCTGCGACCTGGAATCTGGTGTCTCCGCAAGCCACCAGCGCCACCATCACGATCACGAGCGCGACCGGCCAGACCGCCTATTCCGGCAATTTCAACCTGAAGCAGGGCAACGCCAGCTTCGTCTGGGACGGCAAGGGCAATGATGGCACGCAATGGCCGGCCGGCACCTACACGCTGACCGCCACCGGCAAGGATTCCAAGGGCAACGACCTCGCCATCTCGACCGAGATTCAGGGCGTCGTCGACTCCGTCGACCTCACCGCCTCCCCGCCGCTGCTCTCGATCGGCGGCCAGACCTACACCACCGACAAGATCAAGCGCGTGGTGCGCGGCGCGACCAGCGGCAGCAGCAGCTAAGTTACGCCGCCGGCTCGACAGATCGCACACCTTCGCCACCCGGATAGCCAAGCACAGGCCGCGCTCCCTCCAAGCGTCGTCCCTGCAAAAGCACAACAATGACGATTTGTGGTTGTGCCGGTGCGCGATTGGGTAACCGAGGGCGTTCCCGGACCGGGTCGTGCCAGGGCTCGTGTTTGCACGAGAGCGCCCGCCTCGCCCTGGGGGACCTTCCGAAATCGACATCGCCAGACACATCCAGAAATAAACTGCGACATGTAAGCTGGCTGTAAGCTAGCGGGCGCTATCTTCTGCTCCGCACTTTAACCCGAGATTCCACCTTGAACCTTCGCGGCAGCCGATGCCGCGCGCCATTACGACCGGCAAGAGCCCGCCAGTGAACCTGCACCGCCCTCCATCGCCCAAACCCGCCCAGAACTCTCCACAACATGCGGCGGCCACTCACCCGCAGCTCGCCGAGACGATGGCCGAGAACGCTCGCCTCAGGACCATCGCCATCACCGTCATGCTCGAGATCGCAGCGCTCCAGGAGCGGCTGCCGCCGGCCGTCGGCGAATAAGCACGCAGCCGGATCATTGGACGACTCGCAGCGGGATCGATGCGACCGATCATTGCCCTCCGCGCAACCGGCGCGGCCGGCACCAGCCTGCGCTACGCAACCGCTTGCTGCGCGCGCCATCGCATTGCGCACGTTTCGATCGAGGCGGCGCAGCTCAGTCAGCCTCCTTTCGGGCGAGCCGAACGCCGCGCGGAGAATCACCGAAGCGAGTTCGGAACAAGCGGTTGAAATGCGAAACATCCGAGAAGCCGACCGCCAGCGCGATATCGGAAATCCGCTGACGGCCGGCGTGAGACTCGGTCAGCAGCTTGAGCGCCCGCTGGAGACGCAACTCGTTCAATCGCTCGGTGAACGATGTTCCCGATGACGCCATCAGGCGCTGCAGATAGCGAGGCGAGATGCCCTGGCACCGTGCGACCGTCTGAACGCTGAGCCCCGGATCCTGAAAGTGGATGGTGATGTAGTCGAGTGCTGCGTCGTGACGTGCGGCCACGACGGCGCTCGCGCTGCTCTCACCCAAGGCAGGGCACTCGCCGAGTGCAAGCGCAACGAGATCATGGATGTGGGTCACGACCGTATGACGAAGCCTTGGAGCGGTCAGTGCTCTCGCCTTGAGGATCGACCTCAGATACACAGAGAACAGCCGGAATGCTTCCGTGCGGTGCCCGATCGGCCGCATGACCAGGCTTTCGAGGTTCGCTACACGCAGCTCGAGCGCCTCGCGCGGCACGGCCAGGCCGAACTGCAACCCATCGACATAAGTAACGCTGGCGGGCTCCGAATGCAGAATCGCAATTGCATCGCCGGCGCGAAGCTCAACGTCCCGGCCACGCTGCGATAACTGGCTTCTGCCCGGAGCGCAGAAGATGACGCCGACGGAATCATCGCCATCGGCGAGGTTCGCCTGCAGGCGCATGAAGCGCATCGACGTGCCCTTCAGCGCCAGCGTACGCAAGCCCTGGACTGACTGCAGGGACGCATCGGCCTGGAGCGGAATATCCGACAGAGGCTCGATATCGGCATGCACCACGCATCGCCCAAAGTGCTCGCGCCAGGCGGGGATTCGAATACGCTCCGGGAGATCGCGCGTCGAAAACCGATAAGATACAAAATTGGCTGCGTCCGTATGCATCGGGACCTCCAGCCTTCACAGAACATCAGAATGAAATGCTGCGGCACACCATATTAAATGTCTGCATTTTGCAATTCACGCACCGGTCTTCTCTCGATCCGTGCGCGCATGTCCAAGAAGTCATGCTATCGATCTGCTAGTCTCATCCACCTGTATCGATGCTGATGTGAACTGGTTCACGCGTCGGTCAGATTATTAGGTTTACACTGATCGCGAAAGTCGCGGCTATATTTACTCCCTTAAGAGGAGCTGGTCGCGACGGCACTATCTCTAATTGCCGCAATCGGATTCATTGGACATGCCATGCGGCATGCAATTGCAGATCAGCCTTACGTCCCTGTTCGCAGTTGATCCAGTTTACAGAGCCGCGGGCAGGCTACTTTGAAAGATTGCTGATACCAAATTTATTTCGCTGCTCAGCCAAATCGCTAGCAGAACTCGTGGGACATAAATGCCTGCGGCACTATTGGCTTTTGGCCGCGGGTTGAAATGGTCGAAATCTGTCACGTGGGAATTCAACCTCAGTGATCAAGAAGGCGTTCGATCATGTCCATCATATTCGACATGCTTTACCATGAATACTGTCGTGCCCGCCTCGCCGAAATGCGAAAGCAGCTTTCGATACCCATCATTGGCGAAGTCTTGCAGGCGCCGCCGCAAGACGGCGATCCTTCCGGGCCCCGTGATTGCGGTTGGCCGGCGGAAGCGCCGCCCACCCTCGGGTAGCCGGAGCGCACAATCCCATCGGTTGGCCGGAGGCTAGTCCGGCACGCGCGCGCCTCGGAGCATCCGGGCATCTCATGGGCCTTTGGCCCTTGAGTTCGCGCACGCCGGACAGATCGACAGATGCATGATCGAACCCACACCTCGAAGCGATTGATCGGTGAAACTCCGCCGCAGTTCAGGTCGACCGGTCGCGACCCGCGCATCGACGTCTGCCGCGGGATCGCATTATGGTGGATCTTTCTCGACCACATTCCCAATAACGTCGGAAGCTGGCTGACACTGCGCAACTACGGCTTCTGCGACGCCGCCGAAATATTCATGTTCGTCTCGGGCGTGACCTGCGCGCTGGCCTACGGCAGGACGCGTCAGCGTGACGGCTGGAAGGGCATGATCGGCCGCTCGCTGCGGCGGGGATGGGACATCTATGCCGCGTTCCTCCTGCTTACGCTCGCTTGCGCCGTCCTCATCTACGTCGCCGGCAAGGACCTTGCCGATGAAAGCAATACGCGGGTTCTGTTCGAACGTCCCGGCGCGACGCTTGCGCACGCCGCGATCATGCAATATCGCCCCGTCAACACCGACGTCTTGCCGGTCTTTGTGATCTGTCACGTGCTGTTCGCACCGCTGCTGTGGCTGCTGCTGCGAGCACCAAGCCTGACGCTCGGCCTTTCGTTGTTGCTCTATGCGCTGGTGCACCTCTTCGGCTTGCGCGTTCCTGCCTGGCCCGAGGGCGTCTGGTTCTTCAATCCGCTGGCATGGCAGGTTCTGGTCGTGCTGGGTGCATGGTACGTGATCGAAGGTGAAAAGATCCGGCGATGGGTGACATCGCGCGCCGTTCTGGTTCTTGCCGCTCTCTATCTGGCGTTCGGCCTGGCCCTTGCGCTCGGCCATGCCATCCCGCTGATGCCGCAGACCTGGGCCGATCACGTCTTTCCATTGGACAAATCGAATCTGAGCCCGTTGCGGCTGCTGCATTTTCTGGCTCTAGCGGTCGTCGCGTCGTGGCTCGTTCCCAAGGGCTGGCGGGGGTTGTCGGCGCCGCTGCTGCGCGGTGCGCGGTGTTGCGGCGAGAATTCGCTGCCGATCTATTGCCTCGGCGTTCTGCTGGTGCTCGTCAGTCAATTTGATCTGTTTGACATATCGAACCGGATCTCGACGCAGATCGCGCTCAGCCTTGCCGGCATCTTGATGATGATCGTCGTTGCGGCGCTCTTGAACGCGCTCAGCACCAGGCGCAAGCCCGCGGCGGACGCAGTCGATCGAGACAGGCAGGGCCGCGCTTGCGCCACGGCTGACAGTCGTTCCTACGCGATCGACGTACCGCCCTTGATGAAAGTTTGAATCGTGGCGGAGATTCCGCGGCCGTTGCGTTAGCGACGCACGGAGAAGCCGACGCTTACTCAGGCCGTCCCGCTGCATCGAGGATCAGCCGCGCGATCGGCTCGGGCTGCGAGATCAGCGCGAGATGGCTGGCCTTCACCTCGACCGTGGTAGCGCCCATCCGCTTCGCCATGAAGCGCTCGAGATCCGGATTGATGGTGCGGTCCTCGGTCGAGACGGCGTAGTAGCTCGGCTTGCTGCGCCAGGCCGCGTGGCTGGTCCTGCCGGTGAGCAGTTGCTTGTGGAACGGCTGCTGCACCGCATAGAGCACCTTTGCCTTCGCTGCCGGCAGGTCGCCGGCGAAGTCGCGCAGGAACGCCGCTTCGCTCAACCGGCCTTCGTCGCCATCGAACACGATGCCGGCGCTCGCCGGCGGCGTCGGATAGGTTTTCGCCAGCGCGGTGTAGTCTTCATCAGCATCGGGTGCGCGCGCGGCGACATAGACCAGCGCCGAAACATTCGGATGCACGCCGGCCTCGGTGACGATCATTCCGGAGAAGGAATGGCCGACCAGCACGGTCGGACCGTCCTGACGATCGAGCACACGCTGCGCCGAGGCGACCGCATCCGGCAGCGTGGTCAGCGGATTTTGCACGGCCGTCACATTGAGCCCGGCCGCCTGCAGGCGCGGAATGACCTCGGACCAGCAGGAGCCGTCGGCGAACAGGCCATGCACCAGCACGACATTGCGCGCCTTCACCGGCGGCGTGGTTGCGGCCATGCCGCGCGAGGACACCAGTGACGCCGCAGCGCCGGCCAGCAAGGCGGTCGAGAAAGTGCGTCTGTTCATCATCATGATCAAGGCTCGGAGCGAGGGATTGGAGAAGCGCGCGCACGTGCGGTGAGCGGACACCCTCTCCTACGCACGCAACCGCGCTTGGTTACGCGCGGTGCCGAAGTGACGATCAAGGATCGGTGAACGGAAAGAGGCTGAGCGATGGCATTGGTTTCGTGGTGTGTGCAACTGTGTTGCTCGGGCCAGCCTCAAATTGATCATCTCGCCCGGGGCTTACCCCTCTCCCCGACCCTCCCCCGCAAGGGGGGAGGGAGCCTGATGGCTGTGCCCACCTCACATTGCGTCGATGCATTGCGCGTCAGAATTGCGCGAAAGGATGTGAGGGACGCACCATCGGCAGGGTTCCCTCCCCCCTTGCGGGGGAGGGTTAGGGAGAGGGGTACCGCTTGCTCCGCTACCCGACGAGAGGCCAACAACCAGCTGCTACGGCCACCCGAGCGGGCAATTCGGTCCCTCGCCGGCCCGCTGTTCCCGGCCGTTCCAACGAGATTCGTATTGAACGCTTGGGCTTAGGCAAATTTTAAACCGGTGGGCGTAGGTTACCTCTCGCGAGTTCAGTGGTTGAGAGTTTGTGAGTACGCCATGACAGAACCCCATCGCCCGAGGGTGAAATACGTCATCGGGCCTGACGGCAGCCCGTTAACGATTGCGGATTTGCCGGCCCCCGGTACCAAACGGTGGGTCATCCGCCGCAAGGCCGAAGTTGTCGCTGCGGTTCGCGGCGGCCTGCTCTCCCTCGAGGAGGCCTGCAGCCGCTACACGTTGACCGTCGATGAATTCCTTTCCTGGCAGTTCTCGATCGACCAGCATGGTCTGGCCGGACTGCGCACCACACGTATCCAGCAGTACCGGCAGTAAGTTTCGCCTGAAAAGGTGCATTTGAAGAAAACCGGCCTCGCTTTGCGAAGCCGGTTTTTTTCATGTCCGCGTTTTTGCCGCGGTTCTTAACCTTCGTTAACCATATGGAAACCATACCCTAGGCAATATTTGCCCAGTCGGACCCGTGTGGGCCGAATCCCTGGGGGCCGTTGGTGCAAAGTCTGGTTGCTTTCCTGAGAGGTCTTGGTGCGGCCCGCCTTGCGGCCATGGTTGCGGTCACCGCAGCCCTGATTGGTTTCTTCGCCTTCGTCATCATGCGCGTCACCACGCCGCAGATGACCACCCTCTTCACCGAGCTGTCGACCGAGGATTCCTCGGCCATTATCAAGGAGCTGGAGCGCCAGGCGATCCCGTTCGAGCTGCGCAGCGACGGCGCCGCGATCATGGTGCCGAAGGACAAGGTGACGCGGCTTCGGATGAAGCTCGCCGAGGGCGGCATGCCCAAGGGCGGCGGCGTCGGCTACGAGATCTTCGACAAATCGGACGCGCTCGGCACCACGAGCTTCGTCCAGAACATCAATCACTTGCGGGCGCTGGAGGGCGAACTCGCCCGTACCATCCGCGCCATCGACCGCGTCCAGGCCGCGCGCGTCCACCTCGTGCTGCCGGAAAAGCCGCTGTTCTCGCGCGAGACGCCGGAGCCATCGGCCTCGATCGTGCTCAGGGTGCGCGGCACGCTGGAGCCGCAGCAGATCCGCGCGATCCGCCACGTCGTCGCCTCCGCGGTCAACGGGCTGAAGCCGCAGCGGGTCTCGATCGTCGACGAGGCGGGCCAGCTGCTCGCCGACGGCGCCCAGTCCGACGCCGATGCCGCGGTCGGCGACGAGCGCCGCGCCGCCTTCGAGAAGCGGATGCGCAAGCAGGTCGAGGACATCGTCTCCTCGGTGGTCGGCGCCGGCCGCGCCCGCGTCCAGCTCTCCGCCGACTTCGACTACAACAAGATTACCCAGACCTCGGACAAGTTCGACCCCGAGGGCCGGGTGCTGCGCTCGACCCAGACCCGCGAGGAATCCAGCCTCACCGCCGACAATTCCGGCCAGGTCACCGTCAACAACGAGCTGCCGGGTAACCAGAACCAGGACAACGCCGCCCGCGCCCGCGACCAGAGCAAGAAGAGCGAGGAAACCAACAATTACGAGATTTCCCGCACCACCAAGACCGAGGTGACCGAGGCCGGCCGCGTCAACCGCATCTCGGTCGCGGTGCTGGTCGACGGCGCCTATTCCAAGAACGAAAAAGGCGAGATGGTCTACCAGGACCGCACCAAGGAGCAGCTCGACCGCATCGCCGCCTTGGTCCGCTCCGCGATCGGGTTCGACCAGAAGCGCGGCGACCAGGTCGAGGTCGTCAACCTCCGCTTCGCCGAACCGCCGACCGCACAGCCCATCACCGAGCCCACCGGCCTGCTCGGCATGCTGCAATTCACCAAGGATGACGTGATGTATGTCATCGAGCTCGGCGTCATGATGATGCTCGGCCTGGTCGTGTTGTTCATGGTGGTCCGCCCGCTGGTCAAGCGCATCGTTGCGGCCGACGTCATCCCGGCGCTGGCCGGCGCCGGCCTGCCGGCGCTCGCCGAAGCCCATGCCGAGAGCGCCGGCACGCCCGGCCAGGCGCTGATCCCGAGCGGCAACGGCGCGGCGCAATTGATCGACGTCGCCCAGATCCAGGGCCAGGTCCACGCCCAGGCCGTGCACCGGGTCGGCGAGCTCGCCGAGCGCAATCCGAACGAAACCGTCTCCATCGTCCGTCAATGGCTGAGCGAGCCGGTAGAGAACTGACATGGCCGCCGTACCCCAGACCACCAACGCCAACGACATCGCCACCGTCCTCTCGACGCTGGCGAACCGGCAAAGTGCCCGCCCCAAGGGCAAGCCGCTGCCCGGCCCGAAGCGCGCGGCGATCCTGATGCTCGCACTCGGCGAGCAATATGGCGGCAAGATCTGGTCGATGCTCGACGACGAGGAAGTCCGCGAGCTGTCGGTCCATATGTCGACGCTCGGCACCGTCGAGGCCGACGTGGTCGAGGACCTGATGCTGGAATTCGTCTCGCGGATGTCGGCGTCCGGCGCGCTGATGGGCAATTTCGACGCCACCGAACGGCTGCTGCAGCAATATTTGCCGGCCGAGCGCGTCACCGGCATCATGGACGAGATCCGCGGCCCCGCCGGCCGCAACATGTGGGAGAAGCTCTCCAACGTGCAGGAAGAGGTGCTCGCCAACTACCTCAAGAACGAGTACCCGCAGACCATCGCCGTGGTGCTGTCGAAACTGAAGCCGGAGCACGCCGCGCGCGTGCTCGCGATCCTGCCCGAGGACATCGCACTCGACGTGGTCGGCCGCATGCTGCGGATGGAGGCGGTGCAGAAGGAAGTCATCGAGCGCGTCGAGCAGACGCTGCGCACCGAGTTCATGTCGAACCTGTCGCAGACCCGCCGCCGCGACGCCCATGAGGTGATGGCCGAGATCTTCAACAATTTCGACCGCCAGACCGAGACCCGCTTCATCACCTCGCTGGAAGAGGAAAACCGCGAATCCGCCGAGCGCATCAAGGCGCTGATGTTCACCTTCGACGACCTGATCAAGCTCGATTCCGCCTCGGCCCAGACCCTGATGCGCAACATCGACAAGGACAAGCTCGGCGTCGCGCTGAAGAGCGCCAACGAGGAGGTGCGCAGCTTCTTCCTCGGCAACATGTCGTCGCGCGCCGGCAAGATGCTGATGGACGACATGGCCGCGATGGGCCCGGTGCGGTTGCGCGACGTCGACGAGGCGCAGGCGCTGCTGGTCAACCTCGCCAAGGACCTCGCCGCCCGCGGCGAGATCACCCTGACCAAGAACCGCGCCGACGACGAGCTGGTGTACTGATGGCCGCACCCGCAAAATTCCTGTTCGACACCGACTTCTCGGCGCCGGACCGCGCACGCGAACGCGCGCCGACCCCGGCCGAGGTCGCGCAGAAGGTCGCCGACGCCGAGGCGCGGGCCTATCGCGCCGGCTATGAGGCCGCGCTGCGCGAAGCCAAGGTCGAGAGCGACCGCCGCGCGGCGCAGGCGCTGGAAGAGATCGGCACCGCGATCAAGGGCATCGCCGCCCGCTTTGCCGGCATCGAGATGCGAATGGAGACCGAGGCCGTGGATGTCGCGGTCGCGGTTGCCCGCAAGCTCTGCTCCGAACTTGTGGCGCGCGAGCCGCTCGGCGAGATCACCGCGCTGGTCTCCGACTGCTTCTCGCATCTGGTGGCGACCCCGCATCTGGTGGTCCGCATCAACGACGCGCTCTACGAGGCGGCGCATCACAATATCGAGCAGATGGCGGCGCATTCCGGCTTCCAGGGCCGACTGGTGATCCTGGCCGAGCCGACCATTGCAACGGGCGACTGCCGGATCGAATGGGCCGATGGCGGCGTCGTGCTGGAGCGCGCTGCGATCGAAGGCAAGATCAACGAACTCGTCGGGCGCTATCTGGCGGCCCGCGGCCAGGCCGGCTGAAGGCGATTGAGGGCTGAACCATGAGCGACACCGACACCCAAGTCCCGCTTCCCGATCTCAACGCCGCCGACGCGCCCGGGATCGACGACATCGGCTACAACGAGGACGAAAATGCCGCGCGCATTGCGGCCGACCTTGAGGCCGTGTTCGACGTGCCGGTGCAGGTCTCGGCGGTGCTCGGCCGCTCCAAGATGGACGTCGGCGACCTCCTGAAGCTCGGACCGGGCACCGTGCTCGAACTCGACCGCCGCGTCGGCGAGGCGATCGACATCTACGTCAACAACCGCTTGGTTGCGCGTGGTGAAGTGGTGCTGGTGGAAGACAAGCTCGGCGTGACCATGACCGAAATCATCAAGGCAGAACGCTCTTAAGTGAACTTAGGCGGTAGCGCGCGGAACCTGCGCGACCAGACGAACAGGAGATCATCATGCGGCTTCTCATCGTTGGCACCCTGAAGGGCCAGCTCACGACCGCGACCAAGATCGCGATGGACAACGGCGCCTCGGTAACCCACGCCGAGGCCGCCGAACAGGCGATGAACGTGCTGCGCGGCGGCAAGGGCGCCGACCTGCTGCTGGTCGATGTCAACCTCGACATCCGCGACCTCGTGATGCGGCTCGAAGCCGAGCACATCCACGTTCCGATCGTCGCCTGCGGCATCTCCAACGACGCCCGCGCCGCGGTCGCGGCGATCCATGCCGGCGCCAAGGAATACATCCCGTTGCCGCCGGACCCCGAGTTGATCGCAGCGGTGCTCGCCGCGGTCGCCAACGACGCGCGCGACCTGATCTGGCGCGACGAGGCGATGGGCCGGGTGATCAAGCTGGCGCAGCAGATCGCGGGCTCGGACGCCTCGGTCATGATCACCGGCGAGTCCGGCACCGGCAAGGAAGTGCTGGCGCGCTACGTCCATTCCCGCTCGGCCCGCGCCAAGCGGCCGTTCATCTCGATCAACTGCGCGGCGATCCCGGAGCACCTGCTGGAATCCGAACTGTTCGGCCATGAGAAGGGCGCCTTCACCGGCGCGGTGGCGCGCCGCATCGGCAAGTTCGAGGAGGCGACCGGCGGCACGCTGCTGCTCGACGAAATCTCCGAGATGGACGTGCGGCTTCAATCGAAGCTGCTGCGCGCGATCCAGGAGCGCGTGATCGACCGCGTCGGCGGCACCAAGCCGGTCCCGGTCGACATCCGCATCATCGCGACCTCGAACCGCAATCTGTCGGAGGCGGTGCGCGAGGGCAGCTTCCGCGAGGACCTGCTGTTCCGCCTCAACGTCGTCAATTTGAAGATCCCGCCGCTGCGCGATCGCCCGGCCGACGTCCTCGAACTGGCGCAGCATTTCGCCAAGAAATATGCCGAGGCCAACGGCCTTCCGGTCCGCCCGATCTCGACCGAGGCCCGCCGCGTCCTGACCGCGAACCGCTGGCAGGGCAACGTCCGCGAGCTCGAGAACACCATCCACCGCTCGGTCCTGATGGCGCAGGGCGACGAGATCGGTCCCGACGCGATCCTCACCCCCGATGGCGACCGTCTCGACCTCGCCAAGACCGCCCCCGCGGTGGCGCACGCGACGCTGGCCGCCGAACAGGTCACCCGCGCGCTGGTCGGCCGCACCGTTGCCGACGTCGAACGCGACCTGATCCTGGAAACGCTGAAGCACTGCCTCGGCAACCGCACCCATGCCGCCAACATCCTCGGCATCTCGATCCGCACGCTGCGCAACAAGCTGAACGAATATGCCGACGGCGGCATCCCGATCACCCCGGCGGGCAACGGCGCGCCCGACTATCAGCGCATGGCGAACGCTGGTTGAAGAAGTGGCGGCGGAGCAATCCCGCCGCCTGCCCCGCCTTACGAATAGCTGGGTGCGTCGGGCTTGCGGAAGATCCGGATCGGATCGCCCGGTGTGATCTCGCGGCCGGTGAACGTCACATAGGCATAAAGCGCGAGATAGGCGACGGCGACCGCACCGACGAGATAGAACAGCCAGGTTGCCACGCGCTTCATCGAACCGTCACGTCTCCGAAATCTCGCGCGCTTTTAATGCGTTGATCAACAAAGCGCCACGGCCAACATGCCGCGCTGGCCGGTGATCGCTTGAACTTTGCAGTCCGTTGCCGTATTCAATCTCTTATTGTGCTTTTATTTTAGACAACTGGAGAGTGATATGGCTCTTTGCGCGCAGACCAGCGGCACCCTGTCCACCAACTCCGCGACCCTCACGCCGATGAAAGGCCTCAGCCTGACGATCCCGGAGGGCGTTGGCACCATCGCGGTCATCACCCTCAACGTTCCCAATCCCTACGCGACGGGCAACGATATTCCGGGCGGCGTTTTCGGCGTCACCATCAATGGTACGGCCTCGCCGGTCGTCGCGAGCTTCACCTATAACGACACCCCGTCGAGCTTTGGCCGCATCCCGACCACGCTGGTCGTCGGGATTCCGCTGGTCAATGCGGCTCAGACCATCCAGGCCGTGTGGGCCGGCGTCCGCGGCAGCAACGTAATCATCGACAGCCCGGCGTCGCTGAGTGCAGTCTTCTAGAGGCCGATCCGGACAACCGCCGCGCTAGGCTTCGACTTCGAGCGGCGGACTCCGCTTCACCTCGCCCCGCGTGCGGGGAGAGGGTTGGGGTGAGGGGCGCTTTCCGCGCACCCGGCGATGACCGCATTTGCGGAGGCTCCCCCTCACCCGGAATGCATCTGACGATGCATTCCGACCTCTCCCCGCTAGAGCGGGGCGAGGGAGCGCAATGCCGCCGCGGTCGCTACCCGACCTAATCCTGTCCCGCCCTAGCGCACGCCCCGGGGATGGACGTGACGCGACGGCAGGCTGACCTCGGCCAGCCGCGCGGCGTCTTCGTCATGGTCGATCGCGACATATTCGCCGTGCCAATAGGCGAGCGCAGCGGTTCGTTCCGATGCGATCACGTCGAGCACGCGGCCGATGACGATCGCGTGCGAATGCCGTTCGATAATCTCTTCGACCTCACAGTCGATCGCAGCCAGCGCTCCGACCAGCAACGGAGCGCCTGACGCGCGCGTGGTCCATTCGGCCCCGGTGAAGCGGTCCGCGCCCTTCAGGCCGCCCTTGCCGGTAAAGCGCTCGGCGATGTCGAGCTGATCCGCAGTCAGGATGTTGACGCCGAACACGCCATGGCGTGCGATCAGCGGCCATGACGAGGCCGCGCGGTTGACGCTGACAATCAGCGACGGCGGCTCGACCGACAGCGACGACACCGAGGTCACCGTCATGCCCGAGATGTCCTTTCCACGCCCGGCCGTGATGACGCTGACGCCGCCGGTGAGATGGCGCATCGCGCCGCGAAACTCAGCGGACGCAACCGCTGATGCGATCGAAACATTGCGGACGAGGGAATTCATGGCGACCTCACTGGGTGTCTTCGCTGCCTTCGAGCAGATGCTTCAGGATCTCGCCTTCGAGCGCGGCAAGCTCGGCCGAGCCGCGCCGACGCGGCCGCGGCAGATCGATCGTGACATCCTGCGCGATGCGGCCGTCCTCGATGACCAGCACGCGGTCGGCGAGCGCGACCGCCTCGGCGACGTCGTGCGTCACCAGGATCGCGGTGAAGCCCTGGTCGCGCCAGACCCGCTCCAGCAATTGCTGCATCGAGATCCGGGTCAGCGCGTCGAGCGCGCCGAGCGGCTCGTCGAACGCCAGCACGCGCGGCTGGCTGACCAGCGCCCGCGCCAAAGCCACCCGTTGCTTCTGGCCGCCCGAGAGCACCGACGGCCACTGCCCGCGCTTGTCGCCGAGACCAACCTCGACCAGCGCACGCTCGGCGCGCGCCTGCGCGTCCGCGGACGAGCGCTCGCGCCCCAGCCCGACCTCGACATTGGACAGCACCCGCGCCCAGGGCAGCAGGCGCGGCTCCTGGAACATGACGCGGACGTCCTGCGCCCGCGGCGTCTCGCCAAAGGCGATGCTGCCCGCGGTCGGCGCGTCGAGGCCGGCGACCAGGCGCAGCAGCGTGCTCTTGCCGCAGCCGCTGCGGCCGACGATCGCGACGAACTGGCCCGAGGGAATGTGCAGGTCGATGCCGCGCAGCACCTCATTGTCGCCGAACGATTTGCGCAAGCCGCGAATGGTCAGCGACAGGCCGCGGGTCGCGCCTTCCGATCCCCGCCGCAACTGCCGCGCCTGCACGACGATGTCGGCGCGGTCGACCGGCTCGGCGTCAACGGACTGGAAACGAAGCGCTTCTTGCATGCTCATTCTCACTTCTTCTGGAAAGCCGGGTGCCACGACAGGGTCAATCGCTCCAGCGCCCGCGAGGCGCTGTCGGCGAGCTTGCCGAGCAAGGCGTAGATCAGGATCGAGAGCACGACGACGTCGATCAGCATGAACTCGCGCGCCTGCATCGCCATGTAGCCGAGGCCCGACGACGCTGCGATGGTCTCGGCGACAATCAGCGTCAGCCACATGATGCCGAGCGCAAAGCGCAGGCCGACGAAGATCGAGGGCAGCGCGCCCGGGAAGATCACCCGGCGGAACAGCTCTCCGTCGGTCATCCCGTAGATGCGGCCCATCTCGATCAGCTGCGGATCGACCGTGCGGATCCCGTGCAGCGTGTTGAGATAGATCGGGAAGAACACGCCGAGCGCGACGAGAAAGAGCTTTGCCGACTCGTCGATGCCGAACCACAGGATGACCAGCGGGATCAACGCCAGATGCGGGATGTTGCGCACCATCTGCAGCGTGGTGTCGGTGAGCTTGGCCGACAGTTGCGACAGCCCGTTGGCAAGGCCGAACGCAAAGCCGATGCCGCCGCCGATCACAAAGCCGATCGAGGCACGCCAAAAGCTGACCCAGATGTTGCGGACCAGCTCGCCTGACAACAGCAGCTTCCATCCCGCCAGCGCGACGTCGGTCGGCGCCGGCAGCACCCGCGAGGGCACGAAACCGGTGACGCAGGCAAGCTGCCAGACCAGCACGATCGCCAGCGGCACGATCCAGGGGATCAGGCCGTCGACTTTCGGTAGTTTGGGCGCGCTGGAGCTACTTCCGTTCCGATCGGATCGGAACGGAGCTCCAGATTTTTGTTTTGACGCGTTTTCTTCACGCGAACCGGCGTCCACTTCGCTCGAAAACGCTTTGCGGCGCGGGAGACTGTCGATGAGACTCATGATTGCGATGCCTGTTTCTGCGGCCGATACTCATTGCCGATGGTCTCGCCGAACGGCCCGGTGTTGACCCGGATCGGCGTCACGTTGCCGGGCTGCGCCAGCGACAGCAGCGGGAACACCAGTTCGGCGAAGCGATAGGCCTCCTCGAGATGCGGGTAACCCGACATGATGAAGGTATCGACGCCGACGTCCTGATACTCCTTGATCCGCGCCGCAACGGTCTCCGGATCGCCGACCAGCGCGGTGCCCGCGCCGCCACGCACCAGGCCGACGCCGGCCCAGAGGTTGGGGCTGATCTCGAGCTGGTCGCGGCGGCCTCCATGCAGCTGCGCCATGCGCTGCTGGCCGACCGAGTCCATCCGCGAAAAGATCTTTTGCGCGGCAGCGATGGTATCGTCGGTGACGTACTGGATCAGCTCATCGGCGGCGCGCCACGCCTCGGCGTTGGTCTCGCGCACGATCACATGCAGGCGGATACCGAACGAGAGCTTGCGGCCGCGCTGCGCGGCCACGGCCTTGACCTTGGCGATCTTCTCGGCGACCTGCGCCGGCGGCTCGCCCCAGGTCAGATATTTGTCGACGGTGTCGACCGCGACGTCGATGCCGGCGTCCGACGAGCCGCCGAAATACAGCGGCGGCCGCGGCGATTGCACCGGATTGAACAGCAGGCGGCCGTCCTCGATCTGGATGTGCTTGCCTTCGACATTGACCGTCTTGCCGGCCAAGAGATCGCTGTAGACGTTGAGGAACTCGCGGGTCACCGCATAGCGCTCGTCATGGTCGAGGAAGATGCCGTCGCCCTTGTTCTCGACCGGATCGCCGCCGGTGACGACGTTGATCAGAAGACGGCCGTTCGACAGCCGGTCCAGCGTCGCGGTCATGCGCGCGGCGACGCTCGGCGATTGCAGGCCGGGCCTGACCGCCACAAGATAGCGCAGGCGCTCGGTCCAGGGCGCGACGGCCGATGCCACCACCCAGGAGTCCTCGCAGCTCCGTCCCGTCGGCAGCAGCACCCCGTAGTAGCCGAGCTGGTCGGCAGCCTGCGCGATCTGGCGCAGATAGTTGAAGTTCACCTCGCGGCCGCCGATCGACGTGCCGAGATAGCGGCTGTCGCCGTGGGTCGGCAGGAACCAGAGGATGTTGGCGTTGGTTGGGGTGCTCACGTGCCCGGCCTCCATGCGACGTCGGAAATCTTGATGTGTTTGGGGATCAGGCCGAGCGCGAAGAACGTGTCGGCGACCTGTTGCTGATCCGCGATCACGCTATCGGTGACCGGCTTGATGCCGTAGGCCTGCCGCTTCAGCGCGACCTCCACCACCGGCACCGACAGGCCGATGCTCGGCGCCAGCTGTTCGGCGACGGCGTGGATGTCGCCCTTGGCCCAGTCGTCGACCTCGCTGAGCTGCGCCAGCACGAGCTCGACGATCTTCGGATCGGCCTGCAGGAACTTCTTCGAGGAGAAATAGAACTGATAATTGGCGACGACGCCGGTGCCGTCAGCGACGGTGCGTGCGCCGGTCGCCGCCTCTGCCGCGGCCTGGAACGGATCCCAGATCACCCAGGCATCGACCACGCCGCGCTCGAACGCCGCGCGCGCATCGGCCGGCGCCAGGAACACCGGCTCGATCTCGGAATATTTGACCCCGGCTTTCTCCAGCGCCTTCACCAGCAGATAATGGACGTTGGAGCCCTTGTTCAGCGCGACCTTCTTGCCCCTGAGATCAGTGACCGATTTGATCGGGCTGTCCTTCGGCACCAGGATCGCCTCGCCCTTCGGCGCCGGCGGCTCGTAGGCGACATACTGGATCGGCGCACCTGCGGCCTGCGCGAAGATCGGCGGCGCCTCGCCGGTGTTGCCGAAATCGATCGCGCCGACGTTGAGCGCCTCGAGCAGCGGCGGGCCGGACGGAAACTCGGTCCAGACGACCGAGTAGCCGACCGCTTTCAACTTCTCCTCGAGCGAGCCCTTGCTCTTGAGCAGCACCAGCTTGCCGTATTTCTGGAAGCCGATGCGGACGACCTTGTCTTGACCATAGGAGGCGCCGACGCTCGCAGCGACGATGCTGATCGACAGCACCGCGCGGGCGACCCAGCGTCGAAACAAACGCGTCATGGGAATATCCTTTGCATTGAATTGACCAAACGCGCGCCGATCAGGTCTGGGTGTTGCGCCAGACGATGTCGCGGATCGCGATCTGCTTCGGGATCAGGCCGAGCTTGAAGAAGCGGTCGGCGACGCCCTGCTGGGTTGCAATCACGTCATCGGTCACGGGACCGACCGAGAAGCCGGCCCGCCGCGCCGCAATGGTCTGGATGTCGAGCGGCACGCCGGTGACGGCGGCCAACGATTTCGCGACGTCATCGGGATGCGCCTCGGCCCATTTCGCCGTCGACGTCGTGACATCGACGATCTGCTGCAGAAGCGCGCTGTGCTTGTTCGCGAAGTCACGATTGGCGATGTAAAACGCGTTGGTCTTGGTGACGTCGCGGGTGTTGATCAGGATGCGGCCGTTCTGTTTGGTCTCGGCGATCGCGAAATACGGATCCCAGATCGCCCAGGCGTCGATGCCGCCATTGGCAAACGCGGGACCGGCGTCCGGCGGCGTCAGATAGACCGGCGTGATGTCGTCATAGGTCAGCCCCGCCTTCTCCAGCGTCTGGATCACGACGTTATGGGCGCTGGATCCCTTGGTGAAGCCGACACGCTTGCCCTTGAGACCGGCGATATCAGTGATTGCCGAATTCTGCGCCACCAGGATGCCCGACCCGTTGATGATCGGCTGAGCCGCGGCGTAGACGATGGCGGCACCTGCAGCCTGCGCGAAGATCGGCGGGGAATCGCCGACCGAGCCGTAATCGACGCTGCCGACATTCATCGCTTCCATCATCGGCGGACCCGAGGAGAACTCGACCCATTTCACGCTGATGCCCTGCGGCCTGAAATGATTTTCCAAGGCCTCGCGCTGGCGCGTGACAACGAGCACGCCGTTCTTCTGGTAGCCGATACGAATTTCCTTCGTGTCCGCCTGCGCCTGCGCGCGCCGTGACAGCGCCGCAGCGGCGGCTGTGACGAGCGACAGCTGGAGGAACTCACGACGCTTCATTCCAAGACTCTCCTGACGATCAAGCGCGCACTCGCGCTGCACGATCATGCGACGTCAGGATGATGGGGCGCGCGAATGAAGCTGTCGAGCACCGTACAAAAATAGCGATGCCTGCACTTCGGTGCGGGCATCACGCATGCGATTTCTTTTAAAGCGCTGAGCGCGTGTAGCGAATTATTTTCCTCACGAGATCGCGAGGTCGCTGCACATTAATTGCTCAGCCTGCGGCGGCGGTTTTCGGGCCGACATTGACCGCGAGTTTACCATAGCGGTCCGAGAACGCCTGGGTGTCGATCTCCTCGAGCTGGATCGAGCCGTCGAGCACACCCTTCTTCCAGGCATCGTGCTCGGGATCGTGCTGGAACTCGGGCATCACTTCCTTGCCGAACAGCTCGAGCGACTCGCAGATGTGCTCATGCGTGTTCTTGCCGGCCTGGTTGAGCAGGATCACCTGGTCGATATGCGAGGCGCGGAAGCGGCGCAGCTTCTTGCGCAAGGTCTCCGGCGAGCCGATCAGGCCGCCGCGCAGCGCGGCCTCCTGCGCTTCCGGATTCTCGCGCTTCCACTTGTTGTACTCGTCCCACATGTTGACGGTGCCGGGCGCCGGGCGCTGCCGGTTCTGCGCCTGGCCGTAATAGCGCAGCGCGAACTGGAAGAAGGTCGCGCCGTCGGCGCGCCGGCGCGCCTCCTCGTCGGTCTCGGCGCACATGAAGAACGAGACCAGCGCCATGTTCGGATTGATCTCGTAGTCGGCGAGCTTGTTCAGCCGCTTGGTGATCGCGTTGTAATAGGCATGCACCCAGGCATGCGCCGCCTCGGCGCTGACGAACTGGAAGCCGAGCGCGCCGAATCCGTTCTGCCCGGCGCGTTCGATCGTCGGCAACTGCGAGCACGCCATCCAGAGCGGCGGATGCGGCTTCTGCACCGGCTTCGGCACGACGTTGCGCAGTGGGATATCGAAATACTTGCCGTGATGCTCGGTGCCGACCTTGGTGAACATCGGGAAGATCGCTTGCACGGCTTCCTCGAACACCTCGCGCTTGGTCTCCATGTCGCGACCGAACGGCGTCAGCTCGGTGATCGAGGCGCTCTCGCCCATGCCGAACTCGCAGCGTCCGTTGCTGAGCAGATCGAGCACCGCGATCCGCTCGGCGACGCGCGCGGGATGATTGGTGGTGAGCTGGAAGATGCCGTGGCCGAGCCGGATGTTTTTGGTGCGCTGGCTGGCGGCCGCGAGGAAGGATTCCGGCGCCGGCGAGTGCGAATATTCCTCGAGGAAGTGATGCTCGACGACCCAGGCGTAGTCGTAAGCGAGCCGGTCGGCGGTCTCCAATTGTGTCAGCGCGTTCTGGTAGAGGCGGAGCTCGTCGCCGTCGTTCCAGGGGCGCGGCAGTTGCAGCTCGTAAAAGATGCCAAATTTCATGGCGTCATCACTCCCAAGGTCCGTCCCCGACCATTTGTTGTTTTCGGTCAGTCTAGTGGCGGAGAAGGCCAAGTCCAGCCACGGGGGCGAAACTCCAATTCCGTGCGGCGGGAGACGGCTTGCCTGGAACGCATGAATGTTTAGCTTGTGCTGGTATGAGTCGCGGCGCTATCGGTCGCGCGCTCCTTACCTCCGAAAGCCTCATGACCACCTTTACGCCGCATCAGGATTCCGCGCTGAAAGCCGTTGCCGATTGGCTGCAAGCCAAGCCGGGCAAGAACGGCACGCCGCCGGTGTTCCGCCTGTTCGGCTATGCCGGAACCGGCAAGACCACGCTCGCCCAGCACATCGCCGAGGGCGTCGACGGCGAGGTGAAGTTCGCAGCCTTCACCGGCAAGGCGGCGCTGGTGATGCGCAACAAGGGCTGCGACAGCGCCTCGACGATTCACTCGCTGATCTACCGCGCCCGCGAATCCGGCGTCGAGCAGCCGAGCTTTGAACTCTGGGACGACGCGCCGGCCTCGAAGGCCAAGCTGATCGTGATCGACGAATGCTCGATGGTCGACGCCGAGCTCGGCCGCGACCTGATGTCGTTCGACTGCCCGCTGCTGGTGCTCGGCGATCCCGCGCAATTGCCGCCGATCCAGGGCGGCGGCTTCTTCACCGATGCCGAGCCGGACGCGATGCTGACCGAGGTGCATCGCCAGGCGCAGGACGATCCGATCGTGCGGATGTCGATGGATATCCGCGAAGGCCGCGAGCTCGAGATCGGCCGCCATGGCGAGAGCGAGGTGGTGTCGCGCAAGGAGCTCGATCCGGACCGTGTGATGAGCGCCGACCAGGTGCTGGTCGGCCGCAATAACACCCGCCGCGCCTATAACATGCGGGTGCGGCAGCGCCTGAACCTCGAGGATCCGCTTCCCGTTGCCGGCGACAAGCTGGTCTGCCTGCGCAACAACCGCAAGAAGGGCCTGTTCAACGGCGGGCTGTGGCGGGTCAAGGCGCGGGCGCAGTCGAAATCCAAGATCATCACCATGCGCGTGATGCCGGACGAGGATTTCGGCTACAAGGTCACCAAGGTTTCGGTGCGCGGCGAATGCTTCGACGGCGGCGTCGAGGGCGTGCCATGGGAGCAGCGCAAGCCCTATGACGAGTTCGACTACGGCTATGTGCTGACCGTGCACAAATCGCAGGGCTCGCAATGGGACGACGTCGTGCTGTTCGACGAGAGCTTTGCGTTCCAGGACTCGCGGGCACGGTGGCTCTACACCGGCATCACGCGGGCGGCGAAGCGGCTCAGCATCGTGGTGTGAAAGTCCCGCAGGCGCCGACGTCATCCTGACAGCAGGTCAGCGTATGGCTCGCAGGCGGCACCAACATTCAGCGTCGTCCTGGCGAAAGCCAGGACCCATTACCCCGGCTGCTTGTTGTTGCGGACGCTGGGGCCACGATCCCGCCTACAGTTAGATTTGGTGGTTATGGGTCCTGGCTTTCGCCATGACGACGGGCGTGGGGGAGGCCGCGGGCAAAAATCCATCACTGTCATCCCTGAACCTCGCTGATTTCCCTCACGAAACCGTGTGGCCGGCGCCGTAACAAAACGTCCCCTTACCCGTATTTTGAAGCGTCAGAGCGGTCCGGCCCGATTTGCCAATGCCGGCTCCCGCTCTAGACTGGCCCCCAATTGCGATCCCACGAGGAACCCATGCCCAAAAGCTCCCTCAGCCGCGTCTCGCTCTGCGCCGCCGCGATCGGCGCGCTGGCCGTCGCCGCTTTCGCCGTTGCGCCCTCGCTTGCCGCCGAGGACGCCGTGATCATCCCGCCGCCTGCCGCGAGCGCACCGGAGACCGGCATCAAGACCGCGGTACTCGCCGGCGGCTGCTTCTGGGGTGTGCAGGGCGTGTTCCAGCACACCGCCGGCATCGTCAGCGCGGTGTCGGGCTACTCCGGCGGCAGCAAGGCGAACGCCGACTACGAGAAGGTGTCGACCGGCACCACCGGCCACGCCGAGTCGGTCGAGATCAAGTACGACCCGCAGAAGATCTCCTATGGCAAGATCCTGCAGATCTTCTTCTCCGTCGTGCACGACCCGACCCAGCTGAACCGCCAGGGCCCTGACTCCGGCACGCAATATCGCTCGGCGATCTTCACCACCAGCGACGAGCAGAAGAAGGTGGCGGACGCCTATATCGCCCAGCTCAACGCGGCCAAGGTCTACAACAAGCCGATCGTCACCAAGGTCGGCGCGCTGGAGGCGTTCTACCCGGCGGAGGGCTACCACCAGGACTATCTGACGCTGCACCCGAACCAACCCTATATTGCGTATAACGACATCCCGAAGGTCGAGAACCTGAAGAAGATCTTCGTGGAGAACTACATCGAGAAGCCGACGCTGGTGAGCAGCAGCAAGGTCACCAACTGAGGCAATGCTTCCCGTCATTGCGAGCGAAGCGAAGCAATCCATGCCGCAGCGAGCGGAGAAATGGATTGCTTCGTCGCTTCGCTCCTCTCAATGACGATCAAACCAAGGGAGTTTCCATGTCCGATACCAAAACCGACGGCAAGGTCCGCAAGAGCGAGGCCGAGTGGCGCAAGGAGTTGTCGCCGATGCAGTACGCCGTGCTGCGCGAGAAAGCGACCGAGCGGCCCTTCACCGGCGAATATGAGCATGATCCGCGCAAGGGCACCTATGTCTGCGCCGGCTGCGGGCAGACGTTGTTCGAGTCCGACCAGAAGTTCGATTCCGGCTGCGGCTGGCCGAGCTTCTCCAAGCCTGCGGTCGAGAGCCATGTCGACGAGGAGCGCGACATGAGCCACGGCATGATCCGCACCGAGGTGCTGTGCTCGAAATGCGACGGCCATCTCGGCCACGTCTTCAATGACGGCCCCGGCCCGACCGGCCTGCGCTACTGCATCAACTCGGCGGCGCTGAAGCTCGACGAGGAGAAGTAGCGGCCGCCAGACGCGAGGCTCGACCCGCATGTGACCGGCCGAGCTGAATAATCGGCCCGATCCGTCGAACGTTTGCTCCGCCCCGCGCGACCAAGAACCGGTCGCGCGGGGTTTTGCTTTGGCGCGGCCGTGCTTCCGCGCGCTTCAACATAAGGAAATTTTGATGTCACCGATTTCTGGAAAGCTCTTGTTCGGTCTCGGTCTTGCCGGCGTCATCATGGCAAGCGCGGTCAGCGGGCCTGCGTCCGCTGCCGACCTCGCGCAGGTCGAGGGCCAGAACGCCGGCGGCATCGCCAAGATGCTGGTCGCCAAGGGCTCGATGAGCGTCTGGCAGTACGCGGTGCACAAATCCGCCTCAGGCGATCTCGAACAGGCGCCGCTGCACAAGGTCGGCCTGATCGCCAGCCACTCGCTACGGGTCGAGCCCTACCCGACCCCGCTGAAGGTGCTTCCGATAGACGAAAGCAGGAAGTAGCCGCCCCGGCGGCCAACAACATCCTCGTGATCGGCGTGCAGCCTTAACGACTCGCGCCCCGGAATGTGCTTTGCTTGGAACCTGCGGGGCCATAGGCGTCTCGCCGTGCGGCTGCCGCCTGTTCTGAGGAGGGCGCCATGTCGCTTGGACTGATCCTCATCATCGTTCTGCTGGTTATCCTGCTGGGCGGCTATAGCGGCCGGATCCGGGGCTATGGCTATGGGCTCGGCCACTCCGGAATGGGCCTTTTCGGGGTGATTTTGATCGTGGTCGCGATCCTGGCCTGGCTCGACAAGATTTGACGGTCGTAAGCCATTGAAGTAAATAGATTTATTTGACCGCGCGCGGTGCCATGCGCGGATTCAGCATGTGCTCTGCCCGGGCCGCTTCTGGGGTCGCATTTTTGTCAAAGAGGCCTATATTAGGGATCGAAATGACATGTACGGCGCGCCGCCGAGTATAGGTCGCCGTCCCCCAAAATCCCTTTCGCCGCTCTATGCCAAGAACACAAGAGGTCGTCGACCATGCGTCCCCTGCGTCCGTTCAACTATAATACGTCCGCCGAACTGTTCCCTGCCGCGATCCGCAAGAAGAAGCGGGCGGGCTTCGCCTATCGCCGTTTCGGCACTGCCGCCGAAGCCGTGCGCTTTGCGATGGAAGAGCTGCCGGCCGACTCGCTGAACGGCGCCTATCTCCAGGTCGAGGAAGCCCGTTTCGACCAGAACGGCATCCGCTCGCTGTATGAGAGCGAAGGCTTCCCGCTGCCGCGCCGTCCGCGCGCCGAGCCGGCCCAGACCGACGCCGACGCCGCATAAGCTTTTCTAGCCCTCGCTTAACGAAAAGCCCTCGGACCGATCCGGGGGCTTTTGTTTTGGGGAGTCTCTTTCGCGAACAATCCGATCGGAAAGCCGCTGCATGCTTTTCCGGATTATTCGCGCCTCGGCTGCTTGTCGAGCCAGCGCCGCAGCATCCGCACATTGCGGATATTGGCGCGGAACATGACGTCGAAGGCATCGCCTGCCACCGGCACCATGCCGACCACGCCGTCGACGGCGACATTGGCCAGCATCCGCGCGGTGATGTGCCACGGCGCGCCCAGCAGACGGGCCTCGCGCACCAGCCACAGCGAGATCGCTGTCGTGATGATATCGCCGATCACCGGGATCAGGCCGATCAGGCCGTCGATGCCGTAGCGGACATTGGTGCCCGGCACGACGAAGGCGACGTCGAGCAGCTTCGCGATCATCTCCAGCCGCTGAAGCCGCTGCTCACGCGTCAGATTGCCGAACGGATTGGCACTGGAGTTGCGGAAGTCGAACTGGAAGCCTTGCTGAAAGCTTTGGAACTGCGGATGCAGCGGGCCATCGGCGAGCTCGCGCCCGTCCTGATCGATGACCTTGCTGCGCGCCTGCGCGCCGCCGAAGGGCGGCCGCGATCGCGTGGCGTTGGGCGTGAAGATGTCGTCCTCAGTCATGGCCATCACATGGTAACGCAGGCAAGCGGTTCAAGTTGCGTCACATTACCACTGTGTCACGTTGAAGGTCCGTTACCTTCGCGTTCGTCTAGCGCGTCATGAAGCTAAGTTGAATCGGTTTGGCCACGGATGCGGTTCACCTCTCCCCGTTGGGGAGAGGTCGGATTGCGCTTGGCGATGCGAAGCATCGTCCAGAGCAATCCGGGTGAGGGCTCTTGCTCCCTCGATAGACCGTAACCCCTCACCCGATTTGCTGCGCAAATCGACCTCTCCCAAGGGAGAGGTGAAGTATCGGCGCCGCTCCACACCAACCCAATCTCATCGCGCTTTAGTACACGCCCTTGTTCATGGTTCTGAGCCGCTGGGCCAGCGTCCTCATCACCTTCAGGGCAAAATGCGGCGTCTGGCTGACGAGGAAGAGAAACTGCTTTTCCGAGACCGGGACGAGTTCGACATCGGTGAGCGCTGTGGCAGTCGCACTCCTCGGCTCGTTGTCGATCAACGCCATTTCGCCGAAGATCGTGTCAGGCGCCAGGTCCGCCATGGTCTTGTTGCCGACCTGAATGCGCACATAGCCGCTCTTGATCACAAACAGCTCATTGGCTTGCTCGCCCTCGCGAAAAATGACGCCACCGGCTCGCACCAGGCGCGTTTCGATATCGTTGCCCGTCAGAAGGCTGAAGCTTGCATCTGCCACTATGAATTCCTTTCCCCGAATCCGGACGCAGACGTCCCGGCTGTCTGTGCGCCGGCTAGAATAAATGCGCGAAAACAAAGTAGAGCGTACCCGAGATCAGCATCGCCACCGGCAAGGTCAGGACCCATGCCATCGCGATGTTACGGATGGTCGACCATTGCAGGCCGGACCCGTTCGCGGTCATGGTGCCTGCGATACCGGACGACAACACATGCGTCGTCGAGACCGGCAAGCCGTACCCGTCGGCCGCGGCGATGGTCGCAGCCGCCGTGATCTCGGCGCAGGCACCCTGCGCATAGGTCAGATGGGTCTTGCCGATCTTCTCACCCACCGTCACGACGATCCGCTTCCAGCCGACCATGGTGCCGAGGCCGAGCGCGATGGCGACCGCAATCTTCACCCATGACGGAATGAATTTGGTGGCGGCATCCAGCGAGCTCTTGTAGCGATTGAGTGTCGCAACATCGATATCGTTCAGCCCGCTGTCGCTACTCTTCATCAGCAGACGCAACGCCTCCGACACCAGATACATGTCGTTACGCGTGTTGCCGACGGTCTCGGCCGGGAATTTTGCCAGCGAACCGTACTGGGTGACCTGGTCGCTGATCTCGCGGACGAGAACGGCGAGTGAGGGATAGGTATCGTCGGTGAGTTGCCGAAGCGCGATGTAGTTGGTCACCGCCGGACGTGGATTTCCCGTGATCTTGCGATCGGCGCCCTTGTCCTCGACAACCTTGCTCGCCGCAATCGAATTCGCGGTGAACGCCTCGATCTGGCTCGCAGGCATCGCGCGGTTGAGTGCGTAGGCGGTCGGGACCACGCCGATCAGGATGAGCATGATGAGACCCATGCCTTTTTGACCGTCGTTCGATCCGTGAAAGAAGCTGACCAGGGTACAAGTCAGGATCAGGATGCCGCGGATCCACCACGGCGGTGGCTGATCGCCCTTCGGCTCGCCGAACAGCGCCGGCGTTGCGCGCAACAATGCGCTCTTCAGGCCGTAGAGCAGGATGGCAGCAAGCATGAATCCGAACAGCGGTGACAGCAGCAGCGCCTTGCCGGTGTTGGCGGCCTGCGACCAATCCACGCCGGAGGTCCCTTCCCTTCCATGCATCAAGGCGTTCGCGATGCCGACGCCCATGATCGATCCGATCAGGGTGTGCGAGCTCGAGGCAGGCAGTCCAAAATACCAGGTCCCCACGTTCCAGATAATCGCGGCGATCAGCAACGCAAACACCATTGCGAAACCGGCGCTGCTGCCGACCTGAAGAATCAATTCGACCGGCAGCAGCGAGACGATGCCGAACGCAACGGCGCCGCTGGAGAGAAGGACGCCGATCAGATTGAACAGGCCTGACCACACCACAGCAATGTGGGCCGGCATCGAACGCGTGTAGATCACGGTTGCGACGGCGTTCGCCGTGTCGTGAAAGCCGTTGACGAATTCGAAACCGAGCGAGATCAGCAGCGCAACGAACAGCAGCAGGAACGCGAGATAAGAGGTCTTGCCGGCCCCCGTCGCACCGACGTCCGCATAAATGCTGTAGGCCACGAACAGCAACGCGGCGCCGATGATGCCCAGATAGATGATACCGGTGAGAGGATGAAAGCCCTTCTCGAGATCGGGCCCGCCACGCCGCGCAGGCTCGATCGAACCAGGTAACGCCACATCGCTCATATGATCGCCCTCATGGCCGCGGGAGGACAAAAGCGGCCATGTGACATTGGGACTACGTTTGCATGACGTCTGTATGACGGTTGTATGAAGGATAGCGCGCCGGCTTGCGGCCAGCGTCTAATGCATTGATAAAGTTAGCGTAACGCCTCTAATGCTGGGATGCCGGCTCTGCCGGCGCATGCAGCTCTTCGGCATATTTGTGGGCGAGCCAGGACGTGATCACGCCCGGGATGAAGCCGACCAGCCCGTACAGGATGAACTGCACCGCGCCGCTTTCGGAGCCGTGCGAAGCGTAGGTCAGCGCCGCGCCGACGAACGCCACCGCGCCGACCAGCAGCATCCGCACCGTTGGCGAGATCCGCCGCACATGCATCAGGATGTCGTCGATCGCGCCGAACATCAGCGACGGCACGATGCCGAACAGATAATTGTATTGCAGCGACTTGGCGAACACGACGAACAGCTTCGTCACCTCGCCGCCATTGGACTCGGTCCAGTAGCCGGACTGATAGGTGGTCATCAGCAGCAGCAGGAAGCCGCCGATGAACGGCCCGATGGCTGCGAAGATCAGATAGCGTTTCATGGCGTGCCCTAGCCCGACGTTGGCCAAGTGTAACGCAGTCACGCAACGGTTCTAGGGAAAATCGACAGCGCCCGGCAATGTTCCGGGGCTCTGCGTCGAATGCGCTGCAACAACCTGATGCCGCTGACGTCGCTGCGATACGGAATCGCCCGGACGGAGCCGGGCGACGACATCGTGCAGGAGATGAGAGCGAGCCTTGCTACTCGCCCCACGCCGCGAACGCGTCATTAAACGCCCGCTCGCCGGGGGCGCCCTTTTCGATCGCGATGATGGCGCGGCGCTGGTTGGTGTAGACCAACGGCACGTCGAACCAAGAACGCTCCTTGAGGAGTTGCAGATTGCGCGAGCGGTCGGCGTCGACGTTGGAGAGGCCGACCAGGAAGAAGCCGTCGGTGACCTTGACCGCGAGCCCGGCCAGCGGGGTGCCGCGCGCCTGCTCGTTGGATTTCATCAGGATGCCCGGCACGTTGCCGACGCCGCCATTGGCGAAGTCCTGCGGCAGGATGAAGGTCAATTCCGCGGTATGGCTCGCCGGCAGCGACGTGTCGGTGTTGCGGCGGAACGACATCGTCATCTTGAACTTGCGATCGGGGATGTCGATGTCGGCGCGCACGGCGATGTCGGGCTTCTGGTTGCCTGAGCCCTTGACCTGCTCGGTACGCCAGACCACAGAACCGACATACTGCTTGCCCTTCGGATCCGACGGGTCCTCGTCATAGAGCACCACGCGCTGCGCCACCGGAGCGACCGGCTCGCCCGACGACGAGGGCTGGCCGACGCGGTCGGTGATCTTCTTGCTCGAAGGCGTCGCCGCGGCATCCTTCGGCGCCTCGACGGGGGCGGAGGATTTGAACAGGCTGCTGACAAGGGTCATGGCCTGCTGCCGAAACAGGATTCCAGTGCCGACCAGGATCAGCAGGATGCCGATCACGATCGCCGTCTTGAACGGGAACATCGACCCGACGCGCGGCTGCTTCGGCGCGCGCTCGGCATTGCCGACCCGCGACCGTTGCGGCGGCGGAGCCTGGGGCGGCTGCGGCGTGTAGCGCTCCGCCTCCTCGATCGACTCATCGTAGGAGTAGGAAGCCTCGGGATCGCCGCCGCGGTTCTCAAGGCTCGGCTCGAGCCGGTCGAATTCCGGCGAGGGCGACGGCACGTTGGCGTAGGTCTTGCGCGCGTTGCGGCTGGCTTGCGCCGCGGCACGTCCGAGATCGTCGGCGTCGGCGGGGATGTCGCGGAAGCCACGCACGCCCGGCGCTGCCGGCGGCACCGGCGGCGGTGCGCCTTCCGGACCGCGGCGCGGCGGACCCGGCGGCCGGGTTTGCGGCGCCTGGTTATCGGGACCCGGCGAGACCTGCGGCCGCGGCGGGACCGGCGGCGCGTCGGGGCGCAGATTGCGCGGCGGACGCGGCTCGGCCGGAGGCCGCGGACGGGCGGCATTGTCGACGGAACCGGCCTCGGGCGGCCTTATATTTGCCTCCGGCGGTCTTGGGCTTGCCTCCGGCGGTCTTGCATTGGCACGGCGCAGCGCATCGTTGCTGCGCGCGGCGCCGCCGGGGCGCGAGGCCTCGCGGGCGCGCTGCGCGGCCTCGGACTCGACCTTGCGAACCGCCTCTTCCAGCGACAGGCGTTCGCGGGTGATCTCGGACTCGGAGAGCGGAGGCTGTACGCCGCGGAGCTGTTGGATCAGCGCCGTGCGCGCCCGCGCGTACAGCGCGCGGCGAGCTTCGCCGGGGGCGGTTGGGTCCAATCCGGCGATGGCACGGGCGATCAGCGGGTAGTAGTCAGCCATTTCCACACAATTGGAGGATATAGGTAATATCCCGTTAAGCCTCGAACGGATTCTGTACCAGAATAGTATCTTCACGTTCCGGGCTGGTGGATAGCAGGGTGACCGGACACCCCACCAGTTCCTCGACCCGGCGGACATACTTGATGGCCTGGGCCGGCAGGTCCGCCCAGGACCGCGCATTGGCGGTCGGCTGCTTCCAGCCCTCGATGATCTCGTAGATCGGCTCGATGCGGGCCTGTGCACCCTCGCCCGCCGGCAGATGGTCGATTTCCTTGCCGTCCAGCTTGTAACCGATGCAGACCTTGATGCTGTCGAACCCGTCGAGAATATCGAGCTTGGTCAGCGCCAGCCCGGCAATTCCGCAGGTCCGGACGGTCTGCCGCACCAGCATGGCATCGAACCAGCCGACCCGGCGCTTGCGCCCGGTGTTGACGCCGAATTCCTTGCCGCGGCGGCCGATTTCTTCGCCGATCTCGTCGTTCAGCTCGGTCGGGAACGGGCCCTGGCCAACGCGGGTGGTGTAGGCCTTGCAGATGCCGAGCACATAGCCGACCGCGCCCGGGCCAAGGCCGGTGCCGGTCGCGGCCTGCGCCGCCACCGTGTTGGACGACGTCACATAGGGATAGGTGCCGTGGTCGACGTCGAGCAGCGCGCCCTGCGCACCCTCGAACAGGATGCGCTTGCCCTCGCGGCGCTTGAGGTCCAGCAGCCGCCATACCGTCTCGGCATAGGGCAGGAGCTTCGGCGCCAGCGCCGACAGCTCGGCCAGGATGCTGTTGCCGTCGATCTCCTCCAGATTGTTACCGCGGCGCAGCGCATTGTGGTGCGCCAGCAGGCGGTCGATCTTGTGCGGCAGGGTATCGAGATCGGCGAGATCCATCAGGCGGATGGCTCTACGGCCGACCTTGTCCTCATAGGCCGGACCGATGCCGCGGCGGGTGGTGCCGATCGAGGTGATGGCGTTGGAGGATTCGCGCAAGGAATCGAGCTCGCGATGCAGCGGCAGGATCAGCGTGACGTTCTCGGCGATCCTGAGATTATCGGGACCGACCGCAACCCCCTGCCCCTTCAGCTTGGCGACCTCGTCGAGGAAAGCCTGCGGATCGAACACCACGCCATTGCCGATCACCGCCAGCTTGTTCGGGCGCAGCACGCCGGACGGCAGCAGCGCCAGCTTGTAGGTCTGGCCATTGATCACGAGCGTATGGCCGGCATTGTGGCCGCCCTGGAAGCGCACGACGATGTCGGCCTGTTCCGACAGCCAGTCGACGATCTTGCCCTTCCCTTCGTCGCCCCACTGGGCGCCGACGACGACAACATTGGCCATTGCGAAGATGTTCCCTTCAGGTGTTTCAGAGACCATGATCGCGGCGAAAACGCGTCCGCCCACAGCGATCATGCATTGATATGCCCAGCCCAAATCACGGCGCCCGGCCGCGCACGCAAGGCGCCTACCGGATAACGGAAGCGGGTCGGCTGCGCAAGCAAGAACGGGGTCGTTTACGCCTTTTAGACGAGCTACAACCCTTTGATATCCCCTGAAAATTCCATGCCGCGCCGGGTTATGCCGCCCTCGCGGGAATTTAATGTTGGCGCGGCCTGAGGCCGACCATACGGCCGATTGATCGCCGGGCCCATTGCGGCGATCATTCGGCCGTATCAACCGGCGGGGTCCATGCCCAATTCGACACAAGCGACGATAGCGCTG
Source organism: Bradyrhizobium uaiense (assembly GCF_010811875.1). GTDB lineage: Bacteria > Pseudomonadota > Alphaproteobacteria > Rhizobiales > Xanthobacteraceae > Bradyrhizobium > Bradyrhizobium uaiense. Next base: position 11,727 of record NZ_VKHP01000042.1, on the reverse strand, counting down.
CGGAAGCTGGGCATTGCCTTCAGGCTCCACACCTATGTCTACGATTCCAATGCCGAGAGCATCGGGTTGCAGGCGGCGGAGGCACTCGGCGTCGACCCGAACCGGATGCTCAAGACGCTGATGGCGGAAGTCGACGGCAAGCCGGTCTGCGCGGTGGTGCCGTCCGATTGCGAGGTCAGCATGAAGAAGCTTGCCGCAGCCTTCGGCGGCAAGTCGGCCAGGATGATGCGCCCGGCCGATGCCGAGCGGCTGACCGGCTACCATGTCGGCGGCATCAGCCCGTTCGGCCAGAAGAAGAAGGTGCCGACCGCGATCGACGAGACCGCGCTCACCCATGTCACCGTGTTCGTCAACGGCGGCCAGCGCGGCCTTCAGATCGAGATCGATCCGAACGACGCCGCGCTCGCCGCCGGCGCCACGATGAAGGCGCTGGTGGCGACGCAGGACTAGATGCAACCCGTGCCTCAACGTCACGGCCGCACACTACCTACGCCGGTTTGGCGGCGTTCTCCCGGATGATGTCAGCGAGGCGCCGTGCGCTTGGGCCCGCCCCATCCGGGTCTGAATAGACGAGATACAAGGCGCCACGCCGCTCTGCTCCTTCTGTCAAGCGGAGTTGCGCGAGCTGTCCGGTTCGGAGTTTGTCCTGGATCCAGTCCTCCGCATACCACGCGAATCCGATCCCCATACATGCCGCGCGGATCGACGTCGTCCGGTGACTGACGGTCCAGCGTTGCTCGGCCACATCCCACGCACCTTCGCGTGTGCGTCGCGTGCCGCTGTCGCGGATGATCAGATGAGTATGCCCGCGCAGATCGTCCAGCACCGGATTGCGTTTCAGATGGTGCAGTGGATGCGACGGCGCCGCCACTGCGACTGCGCGATAGGGCATGAGGAAATCGCCCGCGAAACCGGCTGGGATCGTATCTGCGCAGATCGCGAGGTCGACTTGTCGTTCCGACAGCAACTCGTCGGTCCCGCCCATCACCGATTCATACAATTCGATCCGGGTGTCGGGGACCTCCTGCGAAAATCGCTCCATGGAGTCCAGCAACAGTCCGATCGGAAACAGGCTTTCGACGGCCAGAGATACCAGCGGCTCCCTGCCCTGGGCGAGCTTGCCTGCGGTCCGCTCGATGCGCTCGGCCTCTTCGCCGAGGGCCTTTGCACGGCGATAGAGCACGCGCCCCGTCTCCGTGAGTTCGGCCTTGCGGCCCTCGATCTGGAAAATCACGACGCTGAGCCGATCCTCGATCTGCTGAATCGCGTAGCTGATCGACGACTGGGTCTTGTGAAGCCGAGCCGCGGCCTGGGCGTAGCCGCCGGCATCAACGACGGCAACCAGCGTGCGCCACTGCTCCAAGGAGACATGCAACGACATATCGTATCCTTCGATCAATTATGTCGAAACATTGCACTATATATCGACCAATTGAATAGCTAAACGCTCCGCATCGTCTCAAGAACGAAGAGGAGTGACGCCATGTGGGGAGTCAGGGCCGCTGCGGTATTTGCAACTGTCTGCGCATTCGCTGCTTCAACCGGTCAGGCCGCATCTGACAAACGAGTGCAGAAACGAGACCTGGGCTGCGCGGTGCTGGACGAGCAGGCGCAAATCAAGCAGCTCAATCTGTCGGCTGAACAGTCTCGGTCCATCAGCGACAAGCATTTCGTGATCGAGGAGCATCAAGGCGCGCTGCGCGAACGCGCGCTGGCGGAAATTGTGCTCGAACGTGTCAGCGACCCGGATATCGAGGAACTCGGAAAAGTGGTCCGGGACGGTCACCAGCTGGGCATCGATAGACTTCGTTCAATCGCCGCCGGCTTGAACATAACACTGCCCTGCAACCTTTCGCCAGTCGAGCAAGCCAGCTCGATCTGATCCAGGCGTTGCCGACCGATCAGCTGGTCCGTTACTTCCTCATTCGTCAGCGCGTCATGCACGCATGGGACATTACGATCTTCACCGACTACGCGAGCGTCGCGGCCGACGATCAGCTCAGACAGTATGTTCGCGACACATTGGCTCCGCTGCGGCGCCATGCGGAGTTGGTCGTTCGGCTGTCCAACGCGCGCGGCATCCGCGGTGGTCTCGCTACCATCGGTGACTAGAGGGAGGAGGCGATCCCGGCATTCGCCGCCGGCGCCACGATGAAGGCGCTGGGGGCGACGCAGGACTAGGGCTTCGGTTTCGATTGAATCGAAACCGAAGCTCCGACTTCTTGTTTTGACGCGATCAATGCGAGGACTTGTCCCTGGAAAACTCCGCGCCGACGTAGTCGGACAGGCCGGTCAATTCCTCCGCCGTGATATCGTTGACGTTGAGCCTGAGCTGCATGATCGCGAGATCGAGCAGATGTGCGGCGAAGCTCGCACCGGAAGCCGTCACGATGCTGCGCTGCTCGATCAGCACCGCGATGACGTCGCGCAAACTGCGCACTTGCACTTGATCCATGGCCCTCTGCCCGATGCCGGCCGTCGTGATGTGTGTTGTCATTGGGATACCGATTGTAGTGTGCTGATGGACGCCGCGCTGGCGGATGGAATGTATGGCAGCCGCTCGGCATCCTCGCCGAGATGCAGGATGCGCGATGGCATCTCGCGGACTTCGATATCGATCGTCATGGGGGGCGGCACGAGCGTCACCGAGGCTTTCGGCCACGGCGCCGGATTCGGGCTGACACCCGTGAAGCGATAGGCGGCTGCGATCTCGAGCGCGAGCAATTGCAGCTCGAGCATCGCAACTCCCATCCCGGCGCAGGCGCGCGGGCCGGCGCCGAACGGGATGTAGGCATCGGTGTTGTAGCGCCGCGTCATCAGGAAGCGGTCCGGATCCGGGAAATGCCTGGGATCGCGCTGCAACTGCCAGGGACAGATCAGCAGCGAGGTGCCGACCTTGAGCTCGCGGCCGCCGATCGTCACCGGCTGCATCACCTCGCGCGAGAACCACCAGGCGCTGGGATAGAGCCGGCAGACCTCCTTGACCAGCGTCGCGCTCAGATTGGCGTGCTTCACCGCGTCAAGCCGCAGCTCGCCGTCATCGCCGAGGCACTCCGCCGCCTCGTCGGCGATGTCGTCCATCAAAGCGGGATTGGCGGCCATCTGGTAGAACATCCATGCCGCGGTCGAACCCGCGGTGTGATGGCCGGCCAGCAGCAAGGTCAGGATCTCGTCCTCGAGATCGCGATCGGTCAGGCCGAGCGCCTCGAGATCCCGCAGCGCGCTGCTCGAGCCCGCCTTGCTGCGCAGACGTTGCACCACCGTCGACATCGCAAGCTTGGCGCAGACCCGGTTCTGCCGGCGCCGGTACCAGGCCACGGGACCGAACGGCAACGCGCGGAACATCTCTTCCGCCAGATCGTCCTCGATCACGCCGACGGCCTGAACCAGGGCCTCCTCGTCGCCTGACGACATCACCTGGGAGCCGAAGATCGCGACGCAGATAGTGCGCAGCGCCAGCATCGCGGTGACATGGTGCGGATCGAACGACCCGAGCCGCGCCAGCCTTGCGCCGACCGCGCGGATCTCGGCGCACATGTGCGGCAGGAATTTCTCGACGCTGCCCTTGGCCATGTGCTTCTGCAGCACGGCCCGCCGCCGCTTGTGCTCCTCGCCGCTCAGCATTAGCGAGCTGCGGCCCAGCACCGGCGAAAGCTTCTTGATCAGCTTGCCTTTGCCGATGTCGGTCTCCGGCGCCTTGAGGATCGGGCGGATCAGATCCGGATCATTCACCAGCAGGACCGGCGCGGGACCGAGCCGCAATGGCACGAGCCCAAGCTCGGCCTCGTTGCCGCGCGTCAGCAACAGACGCAGCGGATCACGCTGGAATGCTCGAACGTCCGAGAACATGTGTGGCATCGTGGATCTCCAATTGCCGTCCAAGGTCGAGGAATTTGGTCAGGCCGGGATTGCCGGCGATATCGAGCGGGATCTCGCCGGCGAGCGCCGTCAGCGGGCGGCCGAAACGGTCGTTGCCGATCAGCTGCGGCGGACCGTAGCGATGGGTGTGGATGTCCATCCGCGCGAGGAAGCGCTCATAGGTGAGGTCGGCCATCGCCACCAGCGCCGCTGCGCCGCGCAGCTCGGCAAAGCGGAACATCAGCGCGTAGTTGACGCGCGCGGCGGATGCTTTTGCGGCCCCCGGCAGCACGCCGAAGCGGCTGATTTCCCAGGCGTCACGCCGGCTGGGAAAGCGGCGCTGCGCCAGCTGCGGGAAGATCGACTTGGAGAGATAGGGGTAATCGGTGCGGATGGCCCGGAATCCGCCGACGAGTTCGACGCCGGAAAACAACAGGCAGTGTTCGGTATACCAACAGTCGAACTGATCGCGTTCGACGTCCCCGACCGTGGTCAGAAGCCAGCCGCAATGGTCGACGAACAGCCGCTTGCGCAACCGCAACATCGCCTCGACATGTGCCGGATCAAGCTCTTCCCTGGTGATGAGTGCATGATAGCCGTCCAATGAATAAAGCATTTGCCCCTTCCTCCAAATGCGGCAACATCTGGGACAAAAGGGGCCAACTGTGGTACCCCCGAAAACCGGGGGTTTTCCAATGGGCCTGGTAGACGCAATTTCGACCATCGAAGCGTCAGACAGCATCGACGAGCTCAGCTCGTCACTGCACCGTATTGTCCAGGACTACGGCTTCTCGGGCTTTGCCTTTGTCGATGCCGGCCGCCCCGACCTCGATCTGCCCTACCATATCGGCACATTTCCCGATGCCTGGAAGCGGGCGTATGTGCAGAACGAATTCGTGCACGCCGATCCGGCGCTGGCGCGGTCGCGCCGCACCAACACGCCGTTCAGCTGGAGCAGCCTGAAGCTGCCGGAGCGCAGCGGACACAAGCGAGCGCCCGAGGCCAAGACGATGGACGCGGCCCGGGAGTTTGGCTTCAAGGACGGCTTCGTCGTGCCCTTCCACTATCGCGACCGGCTCGGCGCCGTGCATTCGAGCTCGACGGTGTTCTTCTGGGAAGACCAACCGCGCGAATTCGACAAGCTGTTCATCTGCCATCGGCATGAACTGCATCTGTTGATGATCTACTGGGTGCAGCGGGCGATGGACATCGTCAACCGCGACCAGCGCAACGCACCGACCATCCTGAAGCCCGCCGACGCCGCCGAAATCATCAAGCTCACCGGACGCGAAAAGGAAGTGATGGCCTGGGCGGCGCGCGGCAAGACCGTGGTCGACACCGCGCAGATCCTCGGTATTTCGCCGGAGACGGTGGAAGGCTTCATCAAGCAGGCGCTGCGCAAGCTCGAGGCATCCAACAAGACCCACGGCGTGGCAAAAAGCATCGCACTCGGGATCATCGACTTGTGAGCGGCACCGTCGCGGCGCTCGCAAGGCAGCTTCCGCGCCCCCGGCATCGTTTCGCGAGGAAGCGCCGGATTGTGTGGCGAGGTCACACATCCCGGTTGGATTCATCTCATTCATCGCCCCCTGATTGCATTCGCGCACGGTCTTGCTAATAAGGCCAAGCCCGGATGACGCGAATGCGACCATCCCAGAATCATGGCGTGCGCGCCCCGCGCGACTGACCGGCCGGAGTACAGGTGCGGATCTTCCGGCACGTCGCCCGATTCGGCGAGACCAGTTGTCGATCCGAATAATCCGTAGAAGTCCCGTCGCGACGACCCCCTGCTCGATTTGCTACCAACATTCGTCGCGGGAATGCTGTCCACGGACCGACGTAGCTGGAGATCGCCTAGGCGCACCATGAGCACATCGCAGGACGATCAGATCGATCAACTGGTGCAGGCGCGCTGGCGCGCCATCGGGCTGTCGCAGGCAGATCTCGCCGAGATCCTGTGCGGCGGGGCCTTCCTGCAAAAAAACAGGGTGGACGGCACGGTGAAGGTCGATACCGGTCGCCTGGCGACCGTTGCCGAGATGCTCGGGATTGCCGCCGACATGCTCAATCGTCGACCCGCCGCGACAGCACCGACACAGGGCGGCCAGGCGGCGGAGTCGCTGCAATCCCTGCTCGAACTGCGCATGCTGCGGGTGTTCCGCGACGTACAGGACCCCGACACCAGGCGGATCCTGATCGAGCTCGCCGAGCAGATCGTCAAGCGCCAGACCACGCCGCCTGGCGCCGGCTAGCGGCGCGCGCCGGATCAGGTTGCCTCTTGCGGACCGCCCGGGCAGAACTCGCTGGCCCCTCTCCGTAAGGGGACTTCGCGCATGGTCGCGATGCGTCTATCCCCATTGATGCAATGGCGGAATCCGTGTCTGTGACAGGGGCCGGGGAGATCCATTCCGGCCCGGCACAGCCAGCCGGGCGGTCCGCGGCGTCGTGAACCCGGGCCTCATCGAATGTCTGCCTCCGATTCCACCACCGCGCCCGCGTCCGGCTCCTGGATCGCCAACCAGCCGTATCTCCTGCTCTGCATCACCGCGATGTGCTGGGCCGGCAACGCGATCGTCGGCCGGCTCGCCGCAGGCCACATTCCGCCGGTGACGCTGTCGTTCCTGCGCTGGTCGGCGGCATTCCTGATCATCCTGCCGTTTGCCTGGAAGCACCTCGCTCGCGACTGGCCCGTGATCCGCAGGAATCTCGGCATCATGATGCTGCTGTCGATCACCGGCATCAGCGCCTTCAACACGCTGCAATACTGGGCGCTCGAGCACACCCAGGCGCTCAACACGCTGCTGTTGCAATCGGCGGTGCCGCTCGTGGTGGCGCTGTGGTCGCTGATCCTGCTCGGCACCCGGCTGACGCTGGCGCAGCTCTGCGGCGTCTTGCTGTCGCTCGCCGGCGTGCTGGTGATCCTGCTGCACGGCGACCTCACGACGCTGTCGAAGATCGAGTTCAACAAGGGCGACCTGATCTTCATCGTCGCGTTGGTGATCTTCGCGCTGTATTCGGTACTGACCTTGAAGCGGCCCGAGATCCACGGCCTGTCGGTCGCGGCCTTCACCTTCGGCTGCGGCGCGCTGGTGCTGATCCCGTTGCTCATCTGGGAACTTGGCGCACGTCCGGTGATGCAGCTCACGACGAACAATCTGCTGTCGCTGTTCTATGTCGCGGTGTTCCCCTCGACGCTGGCCTATCTGTGCTTCAACCGCGGCGTGCAGCTGATCGGCGCCAACCGCGCGGCGCCGTTCTTCCACATGGTTCCGGTGTTCGGCACCGTCATGTCGATCGTGTTCATCGGCGAGCATCCGCAGGCCTTCCATTTCATCGGCTTCGCGCTGGTGCTGGCCGGCGTCTTTGCGGCGTCGCGGAAGCAGAGCGCGTAATTCTCCTCTCCCTCTCCCCGTTCTTACGGGGAGAGGGTTGGGGTGAGGGGCTAGCTCCGCAAAGGCGTTGATAGAGAACTTGCGGAGGGACGCGGTGACTGGCGGCGGCAAATCCGCTATCTCTTGAGCTCTGCTTCGCGGACAGGTCCCAAACGCATGGCGCGCGCCAGCAATCTCGTGATCGGCACCCTGACGCTGGCCCTGATCGCCGGCTCGCTCGGCGGCTGGCTGGGCTATCAGCGCTATGCCGGCATCAAGCGGATGGTGCCGTTCCGCGTCGTGTTCGAGGGCTCGGCGTCAGGCCTGCGCCGCGGCGCCAGCGTCAACTTCGCCGGCGTGCGGATCGGCGAGGTGGTCTCGATCCGGCTCGACCGTCACCGCGTGGTGGCGATGACCCGGATCGAGGGCAACGCCCCGATCAGGAAGGACACCCAGGCCGGCCTCGAATTCCAGGGCCTCACCGGGATCGCCTCGATCTCCTTCACCGGCGGCACCGACGAAGCCCCGCCGCCGCCGCTCGGCCCCGACGGCATTCCCGAGCTGACCGCCGATGCCGAAGGCACGATGGGCATCCAGGAGAAGCTGCGCGTCGCGCTGCGCAATGTCGATCGCGTCATCACCGAGAACGAGGCCGACATCAAGGACTCGCTGCTCGGGCTCGAGAACTTCACCAACTCGCTGTCCGGCAATGGCGAGCTGATCGCCGGCTTCATCGACGCCGCCGACGACGGCATCAGCACTGTCGACGCCAAGCTGACCTCCGCCGACAAGTTCCTGAAGAGCTTCGGCAGCGACAAATATGGCGGCGAGCTGCTGCCGACCGTGATCTCGCTGCGCGAGCTGATCCAGAGTTTCGACAAGAAATCCGGCGTCATGATCGCCGAGCCGCGCAAGACGCTCAGCGACGTCAGCCAGTCCGTCAACGCGTTCAACGCGAAAATTGCCGGGCCCGCCGCCAGGCGCTAAGGCATATCAGCGCGCTTCAGCCCCGTGTTGAACCATGATCTCCGCGCAACGCGTTCCGCGTTTGCCGCGAGGCAAAACCGCTTCGCACTTGTCCGGTTCGTGCTTTAGACTGCCCGTGTCAAGAACCAAGAACAACGGAAGCGCCAGACGTGCACGACCGGACCGCAGCCCCCTCTCCGCCTCCCGCAACCGTCAACCGCGAAGCCCCCGCGGTGCCCCGGCATTTGCGGCGCTATCTCACGCTCGACGATTTCGAGCCGCAGGCGCGGCGGCTGTTGCCGAAATTCCTCTACGGCTACATCTCCGGCGGCGCCGAGACCGACACGGCGCGGTCGGACAATCGCCGGGCGTTCGACGAATACGGCTTCGTGCCGCGGGTGCTGAACGACGTCTCCGGCCGCGATCAGACCACGACGCTGTTCGGCAAGAGGTACGCCTCGCCGTTCGGGATTCCGCCGATGGGCTCGTCGGCGCTGTGCGCCTATCGCGGCGACATCGTGCTGGCACGCGCCGCTGCTAGCGCCAACGTCCCGATGATCCTTTCGGCCTCCTCGCTGATCCGGCTTGAGGACGTCCGCGCCGCCAATCAGCAGGCCTGGTACCAGGCCTATCTCGCGGGCCTGCCCGAACGCATCGAGCCGCTGGTCGATCGCGTCGCGGCGGCCGGCTACGACACCTTCGTCGTCACCGCCGACGTGCCGGTGCCGCCCAACCGCGAGAACAACATCCGCAACGGCTTCCAGGTGCCGCTTGCGATCACGCCGCGGGTGTTCTGGGACACCATCACCCATCCGGACTGGCTGCTGAACACCTGGGCCCGCACCGTGTTCAACCACGGCATGCCGCATTTCGAGAACATGGACGCCAAGCAGGGCCCGCCGGTGCTGTCGAAGAATTTGATGCGCAACATCGGCAGCCGCGATCAGCTGGCCTGGAAGCATGTCGAGCTGATTCGCAAGCGCTGGCGCGGCAAGCTCGTGGTCAAGGGACTGATCTCGCCGGAAGACGCGCGGCTGGCGCGCGAGCACGGCTGCGACGGCGTGATGGTCTCCAACCATGGCGGCCGCCAGCTCGACTACACTGTCTCCGGCCTGCGCACGCTGCCGGAGATCGCGGCGCAGAAGGGCAACATGACCGTGATGGTCGACGGCGGCATCCGCCGCGGCACCGACGTCATCAAGGCGCTGGCGCTCGGTGCAGATTTCGTCTGGATCGGCCGCCCGTTCCTCTATGCCGCCGTGACCGCGGGCGAGGCCGGCGTGTCGCGCGCGATCTCGCTGCTGCATGCCGAGATCGACCGCGACCTCGCGCTGCTCGGCATCCGCAGCCTGAAAGAGATCACCCCGGACCTGGTGCGGAAGTTTTGAAGAATATCCGCAGCGGATCTGTGCCCCCTCTCCCGCTTGCGGGGGAGGGTTGGGGTGGGGGTGTCTCCACTTGCGAGACGGTCATCGCGTGGAGAGAGCCCCCTAAGAGCGAGCTTTGCTCGTCTCGATCCCGCAAGCGGGAGAGGTAAGAGTTTTCAGGCGTAGCGCGCGGCGCCCATGCAGAGCGCCGTCACCGCGAGCAGCCCGGCCGCGACACGCTGCGCAATGGCCAGCCGCGAACGTGCGGCTGAGGTATCACCCGCATCGCTGCGCAACTGCCGGATCGCGCCGCCGCCGACGATGATCTGCACGGCAATCGCGGCCAGTGCGGCGATCGCGCCGCCAGCCAGAATCTTTTCCGACAGCGCAAACGAACCTTCATGGACCAGGCGCCACAGCGTGGCGCCGGTCACGATCGCAACCGTCGCAGCGCCGATCTGCGGAAACAGCAACTTTTCGCCGCCGAGCCCGCCGGTGCGCGCCAAAGTGAAGCTCGAGCCGGCCCAAAACACCGATGACAGGACGTGAAGGGACAGGGCTATGATGAGGACGGCCTGCATGAAGTTGCTCCAAAGGGTATTGGAAATTAGATATACATAATGTATAGTCAATCTGACGAAAGCACAAGCCGATGCCGCCGCGCAGCTATGTGAGCCCGGCCCGCAGCGCCGCTGCCGCCGAGACCCGCGAGCGCGTGATCGAGGCCGCGTCGCGCACGCTGCGCGAAGGCGAGAGCATCGCGCGGTTCTCGCTGGATACGGTGGCGAAGGCGGCAGGCGTGACGCGGCTGACCGTCTACAATCAGTTCGGGTCGCGGCGCGGGCTGCTCGAGGCCGTGTTCGACGAGATCGCGCGCCATGGCGGGCTGCATCAGCTCGCCGACGCCATGACGATGGCCGATCCGCGCGCCGCGCTCGACCGCATGGTCGAGATCTTCTGCAGATTCTGGAGCCGCGATTCCGCCGTTGGACGCCTGCACGACGCGATGGCGACCGATCCCGAATTCGCCGAGGCGATCCGCGAGCGCAACGAACGCCGCCGCCGCGGCGTCACCGCATTGATCGAGCGGATCGCGGGCAAGCATACCTCGCCGCAGGCCCGCAAGGACGCCGTCGACCTGATCTTCGCACTGACGAGCTACCCGACCTTCGCCTCGCTGAGCGCGGGGCGGTCGAAGGATGAGGTCTGCCGTGTGGTGCAGACGGCGTGCCATGCAGCGCTTGCTAATCTGTCAAACCCGTCATCCTGAGGTGCGAGCGCTTGCGAGCCTCGAAGGATGAATCGGCCACGGTGGGGCCGTCGACCCTTCGAGGGCCGCTGAAGAAGCAGCCACCTCAGGGTGACGGTGATACAGCTGAATATGCGGTCACGTAGAGTGCGTTCTAACACCCCTCACCCGACCTTGAACTTGCTGTAGGACTCGCGCGTGGCGATGATGACGTGCTCCTCGCAGCCATTGCGGCGATGCGGGTCGCAGCGGTCTTCGTAGTCGGCCGAGGTCATCATGTCGATGAAGGCGGCGACGCTCGGGTAATAGACCAGCGCGAGATAGTCCCAGTGCTGGCCGGCCGGCTCACCCAGCGCGACCGTCTCGGCATTGCCGGTCCACAGCAACGTGCCGCCGCGCGCCTTGATCATGGGGACGGTGAGCGCGCTGTAGCGCAGATAGGCATCCCAGCCCAAGCCGTCGCCGTCGAGCGATCGCGCACGAAACCGCATCGGATTGACCATCACGACCGGAGTCTCTTGATCCAGCTCGTTCAGGCCTTTGACGTTCAAGAGATCGACACCCATCACCCGCTCCCCAAGGCCGCATCGGTCCAGCCGGGTCGGTCCGGCCGCAAACATTATGTCACATCGCGGGACTACCCTGAAATGCTGCCAGGCCGTAAGCTCACCACCCGATCTCGGAGGTCAATGCCGTGATGACCCTTCCCGAACTTGCGGCCGACGCGCTCAGCAAATTCCTCGGCGAATATATGCAGCGCCGGTTCGGCTCTTCGCAGACCCAGTTGGTCGAGATGGTGCCCTCGATCGCGCGGATCGCGCTCGAATGCATCGGCAACAGCGACGCGCTCTATCACAATGTCGAGCATACCATGCTGGTAACCTTGGCCGGCCACGCCATCCTGCGCGGCCGCGCG